>NZ_REBN01000097.1 GCF_007692705.1 Mongoliibacter sp. | reverse complement strand
TACCCTCACTGTTTTACCAAAGGTTTACCCACAAGGAATTCGAAACTCAGGAGGCCTTTTTGAAAGTGCAATCCATCAGTGAAAACAGAAATCAATTAGAGGTCAATTACAGTTCGGGGAACAGGATTTTAAGAATAGATTTCGAGAAAAATTTCCCCTATCAGATCATGGGTTGGGAGGAAGTAGATGTCAAAGAAGATGGAAAGCAGGAAGTGACCAGAGCAAAGCGGAAGGGATTAAAAGTAATAGACTATTGGAAAAAGAATAAGCTTGAGGATGAGTTTCTGAGGAATGAACTTAATTTGAAATATTAATTATATCAAGGGTTGCCATTTTGAAAAATACAGCATTATTTCTTTTGGCAGCTTCCGGCCTCATGGCCATGCATTATTTCTTTGAAAGAACTGATTTTCTTTGGCAATTAGGGCTATACTCTCTACTTTTTGGAATTTATTATGTTACCATTATCAAAGAAAGTGTACGCCTTGAATTTTGGAAAGGTGTTCTTTTAGCAATTAGTCTAAGACTGCTTTTGATTCCTGTATTGCCCGTTCTCTCGGATGATTATTTCAGGTTTATTTTTGATGGGCAGCTTCTGCTGAATGGAATTAATCCCTATCTCTACCTGCCAGAGGACTCAATGAATATGATTGGAGGACTGGAAGGTGATCCTTATTGGCAGCAATTATTGGAGGAAATGAATTCCACTCCATATTTCTCCGTTTATCCCCCACTGCATCAGGTGTTTTTTGGACTAGCCGCTTTAGGGGGAGAGCAACTCCTGATCAATGTGATTATTTTGAGGTTTGTGATTATCTTCTTTGAGGTTTTGACTTTTTATTTTCTGTACCGTATTCTTAAGCAAGATGGACAATCTATTCATGCCCTTTGGCTGTATGCCTTCAATCCACTGGTAATTTTGGAGCTTTCCGGGAATCTCCATTTTGAAGGGATTGTACTTTGTGGACTTTTGCTATCTGTTTGGATGTGGCAAAAACAACAGGCTTGGGAATCTTCACTTGCCTGGATTTTTGCGGTTGGAGTCAAACTCAGCCCTTTGATTATCGGGCCATTTTGGCTTAAGGCATGGAAAAGTAAAGTGCTTTATATTTTTTTTGGAATTGGTTTTTTGGGCTTTTCACTGATGTTTTTCCCCTTACTTGTAGGAAATGGCTTTGAAGGATTTTTTGATAGTTTAAGGCTGTATCAAAAGAGTTTTGAGTTTAATGCGTCATTTTACTATATCATCAGAAATGTCTGGGAAGCGATAGTTGGGTATAACCCCATTGTTTACCTTGGTCCAACTTTAAGTATTTTTACGCTTATAGCAATATTAGTTTTCACTTATCATTGGAAAATGAAAAATATGCAGGACCTGGCAGAAGGAATGGTATGGATTTACCTGATTTACCTTTTGCTTCAACCTGTTGTCCATCCATGGTACCTGATTCCTGCTTTTGGTTTGAGTGTTTTGACCCAAAACAGACTCTTATTAGTATGGACGGCTATGGTTTTTCTTTCCTATTCGGCTTACATGGAGGAAGATGTTAGGGAAAAACCACTTCTGTTGATTTTGGAGTACGGAACATTATTTATGTTTTTTTATCGAATGTATTTACAGAGATTTGCCAAAAAGATATTCAAGTATACATGAAATCGAGCCTACCTACCGGACAGGCAGGAATGATCCTGTACCTACGGGATCACACACTGGGATGATTGTAAACCATGCGGAGATTCTCCCGAAAGTCGGGACAGGCTATCCCGATACGGGACAAGTTATGACCATTGAAAGAAATTATAATCATATGAAAAATTTAACCTTGATTATATTTGCAAGCATCACTCTTGGATTGATTTCCTGTTCTAAAGAAGATCGAAAGGCCAAAGAGTTGATCAATAGATCCATAAAAGCACATGGTGGACAGGCAACTTGGAATGAATTGCAGGGTTTTGCTATGGAAAAAGAGACTTGGCTTTACTTTGAGGATGGGGAAACTGAAGCACATTCGGTGCAGTATAATTCCTTTAGGAACACCCCTTATTTCGAAGCCACAATTTCTTGGGAAACTGACGGAATGCTTCATCGCCTAAGTTTTGATGGCAGCAAGACACATTATATCATGGGAGAAAACGAAATCCAAAACGAGGGATTTCTACAAAATAAAAAACGAGATATAGACGCAGCCTATTATGTATTGAATAAGCCATTTGATTTGCTTGAGGGAGGGAAAAATCTGGTTTATCAAGGTGAGACTACGTTACCGGAAGGACAACAGGTGGAGGTGGTTCAAGTAATTGATGGAAATCCGCAAGATCCCTTACAGGATATTTGGTGGTATTATTTTGATGCTGAGACAGCAGTTTTGGTAGGGTATAAGGTAAAAACAAGTGATCACTTTAGTCTGGTCTACAACAGAGCTTGGGATGAAAGCCTGGGAATACGATTTCCCTCAAAAAGAGAAAGTTATAGGGTAGACAGTGCATCGAATGTCCTTTACCTCAGGGCTGCTTATGAATATAGAAATTTTGAAAGAAAGTAAATCACCCTTATTATAGAACACTTGATATGAAATTAGTCCTTTTCAATTGCCTATTGCTTCTTTTTTTTGCTGCCTGTGATTCCCTATCTGAGGCGGAAAAGATTGTTAACCGATCTATAGATGCACATGGAGGAGTATTATTTGAAAAAGCTCAAATCAGTTTTGATTTTAGAAACAGATATTACGAAATCCATAAATCCTCAGAACGGTTTGAATATGTACGAGAATTTAGTGATTCTACAGGTCTAGTGAGAGATGTTTTGAACAATGAGGGTTTTGTCAGGACTGTCAATGGAGAAGAAGTAACATTGGAGGACAAATGGATCAGGGCATATACCAACTCTGTGAATTCCGTGGCTTATTTTGCTTTTTTACCTTATGGATTGAATGATTTTGCAGTTTACAAGTCTTATTTGGGTGAAACAGAAATCTCGGGTATACCTTATCATCTGATCAAGGTGACCTTTTCGGAAGAAGGAGGTGGAGAAGATTTTGATGACGAATTTTTATACTGGATTAATCAGGAGAGCTATTTGGTAGATTATCTGGCTTATTCCTACGAAACTGATGGGGGTGGGGTAAGATTTAGAAGGGCCGTTCATCAGCATATTGAAGGTGGCTTAGTTCTTCAGGATTACGAAAACTATCAGCCCAAAGATAAAAATACTCCTTTGGAAGATATGGAGGCCCTTTATAAAGCGGGGGAATTGGAATTGCTTTCGGAGATCGAATTGAAAAATATTAAGGTAGAAATCATCAATTAGAGATTTATGTATTTTGTGAAAATCTGAACAAGGGATTTCTAAATAAGCAGCTTGAAATTTTCAGTTACTTAAAATCAGGATTCCTTCTTTGGATAATCAAAAAACCATTTTTGAGCATTTTCTGGACCTATATTTTTCCAAGAATTTGTATCAAACCTAAGTCCGAATTGTCCAGCTGTGGGAAGATTGTCAATCTGAAATCCCATTTCCCAAATAAAATCGTTGAAACCCGGATTATGGCCGAATATAAAAAGTGTTTCTACTGTCTCATTACATTGCTGTACAAACTGAAGGATTTGGGATGCACTAGCATGGTAGAGATGTTGCGTGAGTATAATTTTTTCCCTTGGGTATTTTAATTGCTCAGCAGTGATAAAAGCGGTGCTTTTTGCTCTTTCGGCATCTGAAGAAATCATAGCATCAGGAAAAATACCCCGTTTCTTAATCCTTTGGGCCATGCGTGGTGCATCTCTTAATCCCCGCTCAGCCAGAGGTCTTCTATGGTCACTCAAAAATGGTTGATCCCAAGCTGATTTTGCATGTCTTATGAGTACAAGGTTTTTCATATTGCCAATTTAACGAAATAAATTTTTGTTTTTTGAACAAGTCTATTTACATTTAAAATACATTTAACCACAAATTTATCTTATTCATTATGCTTACCGGAACAGTAAAATTCTACAATGAAGCAAAGGGATTCGGCTTTATTATTGACGATGAGTCCCAAAGTGATGTTTTTGTCCATGCCACAGGCTTGGTGGACAAAGTAGCCCAAAATGACAAAGTAACTTACGACGTGAAAGAGGGAAAGAATGGCCCCAATGCTATAAATGTAAAAAAAGCATAGTTACCAGTGTTTGTTACCCAGTTCTATGAAAAAGCCCGAAAGGGCTTTTTTTATTTGCGAAGATTTTTCTCCTCTATACGGCTCAGTTCTTCCTGAAGCTTGTTTTTACTGATCCATTGCCCCCTGAGCATCAGTCCTTCCACATCCCGTAAAACTTCAGGGTTTTCCAATGGATTACCGGGAACCATCACAAAATCTGCAGTAAATCCTTCCTTGATTTTGCCAAATTCATTTTCTCTTTCGAAATAACGTGCAACATTGACAGACCCTGATTTCAGAATTTCATCTATTGGAATTCCAGCAACTTGCATGGCTTTGATTTCATTGTGTATGGAAAACCCGGGAACATTAAAAACTTGTGGTGAATCAGAACTCATGATCAAGGGGACTCCTCCTTCATGCAAGGCTAAAAGCATCTTTTCCCTAAAATCAAGATAAGGCTTTACATTCTCTTCCTTGAGTACCCCTTGCTTTTCGAGTAGTTTTTTCTGATTTACCCATTGCTGTACCTGAATTCCTGGCATGTATTTCATTTCCGGTTCAAGTCTAAACTCATCCGCAGGGATGTAACCGAAAAACCTTTCAAACAGAGTTAGGGTTGGGGCTATCCAAGCTCCTCTATCCAAAGTCAGTTGAACCAATTCTGGAATACGGCTTTGATCCCCTTCCTCTACCAAAAGCATGCTAAAGGGTCCTGCGACTTGTGGGTCCAGCCTTTCCCTGTCATCAATCAAAGCTTCAATGTATCCATCCATGTGTTCTATGGACCTATAACCGTGATTTAATGAGTTTTGAAGACCAACATCAAGAGAAACGTGGCCACCAAACTTGATGTCCACTTCCTGAGCGGTCTCAGCTATGGCTAAAAACCTTGGCATATCCAGACCAGGGTGTAGTTTCAGGTGATCGTAGCCCGCTTCTTTTTGTTCTCTTACCATTTTTGCACCAGCTTCGGGGTTTTCTACAGAATCTCCGTTAAGTGAAGGACCTGCTGCAAATATCCTAGGACCAGTAATTTCTCCGGATTGTATTTTCTGTTTGAGTTCCAAATGAGAAGGGTGACCTATCATTCCCCTCACGTTCAGTATGCCATTTGCCAGGTAAAGCCACATGGTATCTTCTATATAGGAAAAATCATCCGTATTGGTAGTGGGAATATGAGAGTGCATCTCTGCGAGCCCTGGGTAGACATAAAAGCCTTTACCATCGATTTCCTCAGCTCCCGCAGGTATTGAAGCATCAGCGTTTAGAATAGCTTTTATTTTACCCTTGCTGACATGAATGGCTTTGTCTTTTTGGATTCCGTCATCTTCCATGCTGAGAACATGGATGTTTTTGATAAAAAAATCCTGCGCAGGTAGTCGCTGATTGATAAACAGCATGACAGTGAAGGCTAGTACTTGTATGGAAATCATTTTGATAGTGTTCATGATGGTGAGGTTTTAGGGTTTACTTTCCAGACTGTTTTTTTAGTAACAACCAGTCGGTATGATGAAATTCGCCATTGGGGTCGTCTTTTCGTTGGTATTTATGCGCTCCAAAATAATCTCTCTGGGCTTGTAGTATGTTAGCAGATGAGTTTTCTATGATACGTCCCAATAAGTAATTAGCGGCAGCTGACATTACTGGAAGCGCAAATTCATGTTGAAGTCCTAGTCCTACAATAAAAGTCAGGTCAACTTTCAGTTCTTTAATTTTTGAGACAGTTTTTTTGTGTTTCAAAAGGCTGTCAGTTTCCTTGAAAACATGTACCAATTCTTCCATTAAGCTGGATCTGATGATACATCCATTGGTCCATATCCTTGAAATTTCAGAAAAATTCAGGTTCCAGCCATTTTCATCAGAAACTTCTTTCATCAGACTGTAACCAGTCTCATGGTTGATGATCCGGCAAAGGGTATAGGCATTTTTTATTCTTTCCATCAAAAGCACCTTGTCTTCTCCAAATGCACGAAACCTATGTTTGAAAATCTCAGCGAGCTCAATCCGGTCATTTTTTTTTGCAGATAATTGTCTGGCTGTGACAGCCTCTGCCAAAGGAGAATAAGCCACATGATGTTTCAATGCAGTGCCAAGTGACCATCCTCCGGTACCTTTCTGCCCGGCAACATCTAAAATCAGGTCCACTAAAAATTCATCCTTCTCTTTTGTCAGATAGATATCGGTGGTGATTTCCAAAAGGTAGTTTTTCAGTCCGTCACTGATCCAGTCTTTGATGATTCTGGAAATTTCTGGTGGGCTGAGTCTGAGTCCAAAACGCAAAAGGTGTACAGTTTCGGCTATTACCTGCATTTCCCCGTATTCAATACTATTGTGGACCATTTTGATAAAATGCCCTGAACCCTCTGGACCTACGTAGGTCATACAGGCGTTTCCATTCTTATCTTTGGCTGCGATTTTTTGCAGGTATTCTTGTATTAGGGAAAAAGCCTCAGTATTACCACTTGGCATAAGGGAGGGTCCTTTTCTGGCTCCTTCTTCTCCTCCTGAAATGCCCATAGGCATAAAGTGAATGCCTTTTGTCAGCATATTTTCTACACGTCTATTGCTGTCTTCGAAAAAGGAATTGCCGCCATCAATAACAATATCCCCGGGACTCAGGTCTGCGGAAAGTTGTTCAAGTTGGGCATCTACAGCTACACCGGCAGGTATCATCAATAATATTTTCCTTGGTGTTTCCAAAGACTGGAGAAACGCATCTAAGGCATCAAAACCTTTAAGCAAAGGGAATTCTTTATGTTCTTCTACAAAATCTGTGGCTACTTTTTCCTCTTTTCCGGGTACAGTTCTATTGAAAACAGATGTTCCGATGCCATTTTCCACAAAATTTAAGGCTAGGCTTTTCCCCATTACACCCATACCTATTATGCCAAGTTTTGATTTCATTTTATCAAAATTCAGGTGAGTAAAAATATCTTTGACTATATCTTCTGGATTTTTGGAAACATCCACATGCAATCCATATTCAGGTTCCTCCCATGTTTCGAGCTGAGAATCCAAAAGTCCGGGATTCATATAATGATTTTCTCTGTTCTGCAACCTTTCTTCTAGGATGACTTTTTCACCTTTAAGATGTATCCAAAAGATATTACTGTTCACTTGGAGCTTTTGACGATAGGCCTCCTTGAGCGCTGAACAAGCTAAAATGGCTCCACCGCTTTTTTCCCAATCCTTTATGTGTATTGCTAGATTTTCCAGCCAAGGAGCCCTATCTTGGTCTGAAAGCGGGATGCCTTGGGTCATTTTTTCCACATTTGAACTTGGATGAAAATCATCAGCATCGAAAAATGGCAAATGGGTTTTTTGTGAAAGTAATGTTCCCACTGTTGTCTTACCACTGCCTGAAACGCCTGTTACTATTATTACCATAGTCGAAGTTAATAAAATTAATTATTTTCACTTGTTAGAATTTCGTCATGAGCCTAGAATCAAATTTAAACAGCAGTCTCTTTTTTACCCAGAAGGTCGGAGAGCTTCATTCCAGAGACCTAAAAATCATCCCTCCGGATATGCCTGTTTTTGAGGCAGCCAAACTGATGTCAGCAGAAAAAGTTGCTTGTTTGTTTGTAGGAGATCCTTCCATAAAAGGTTTTGTGACAGACATTACGCTTAGAGATAAGGTGTTGGCTCAAAACCTCAGTGCCGAAGTACCTGTGGGGACGATAATGGATAGTAAGCTTGTTGCTATCTCCAATGATGCACTTTTATATGAGGCTTTACTGCTGATGTTCAAGACCAAGACAAGATATCTTTTAGTTAAGGACAAGGATAAATATATAGGTCTGATAAGTAGAAATAAAATTTTAACAGCCCAATATCAGGGACCATTTATCCTGATTCAGTCGGTCAAGCAGTCCCAGCACACAGAAGAATTGGCTCAAAAATGGAAATACGTACCAAATATGGTCTACCGCTTGGTAGAAAGGGGACTAAGAGCTCAAATCATCAATCAGATCATCACCACCATCAATGATGCCATTGCCTTAAGGGTAATTGAAAATACCATCAGGGAAATGGGACCTGCTCCAGCGAGCTTTGTTTTTATGGTTTTGGGATCTGAGGGAAGGTCTGAACAAACCTTGGTGACAGATCAGGATAATGCGATTATTTATGAAGACAAGGCAAATGAGCAAAGGGAACTGGTAAGAGATTATTTTTTGGAATTTGCTGAAAAGGTGTCAGCTGCCCTTGACACCATAGGGTTTGAATTCTGTAAAGGTGGATATATGGCAAAAAATCCAAAATGGACACATTCCCTTTCGCACTGGAAAAGAAATTATGAATCCTGGATCACAAGCTCTACTCCCGAAACTATGATGAAATATGCCACTTTTTTCGATTGCAGGGCGATTTATGGAGACTTTACGCTCTTGGATGAATTGAGGGCCTTTATGGATCAGCAACTCCAACACCCTACAGAAAAGTTTTTTATCAATTTGGGGACCAATGCTCTCCAATATGAACCGCCTTTGACATTTTTCAGAAAACATATCAAAACCTTTAAAATAGATGGTGAGGAGCATTTCAATATCAAGCACACCATGACACCTATAGTGGACCTTACCAGATTGTTTGCTTTGAAACATAGGATTTTTGAAACTAATACAGGTAATAGGATTGAAAAACTTCAGTCTATTGGGGTTTTTTCTTCCAAAGAGGCAAAGGAACTGAATCATGCTTACTATTATCTGATGGGATTAAGGCTGGAAAAGCAATCACTTTCCATGATAAGGAAAGGTCAAAAACCAGTTAATTATGTAGCTATCAAAGAACTTACCAAAGTGCAAATGGTAACCTTGGTTGAAATATTTAAGGTGATCAAAGAATTTCAGTTGAAAATTAAGATAGAATTTACTAAGAATATATTTTAAGTAAGAACTATAATCTTTTTTAAATTTTTTATAAAAGTCTATGATTTAAATCAAAAGTTTTTTTATTTTGTGATGTAAATAAATGACCATGCTGTCTTTGTGTGATTGGAAGTTTAGTGCAGCGTCAAGTTACTTAGTGGTTATTTATTTTAATTTACCCATACATTACCGAATAATTATCTTGTTTGAGAATATGAAAGTTACTGAACCGAAGTAGCCCAAAATTAGCAACACTTAACATCTAAAAATAACCATTTATGCTCAGCAATTATCCTTTATCAGAAGTTGAAAAAGCATTCCTTGAGGAGTCAGGTGCAAAAACTGTCAGCACCAAGATAC
Source organism: Mongoliibacter sp. (assembly GCF_007692705.1). Lineage (GTDB taxonomy): Bacteria > Bacteroidota > Bacteroidia > Cytophagales > Cyclobacteriaceae > Mongoliibacter. The sequence continues at coordinate 14,898 of NZ_REBN01000097.1, read as the reverse complement.
CCTATCTTTTGGTAGACAATTTCCCTAAACTTGGCCTGATTACAGCTTGTCGATTTTTGGAATGGGCAGCCAGCAACCCTGATGGGGTAATCAGCCTTCCTACCGGAAAGACACCTGAATATTTTATCAAATGGAGCCAGTTTCTTCTTGATAATTGGGATACCAAAAAAGGTAAGGAAATCAGAAAACGCTACAATTTGGGAGATGTCAAAAAGCCCGTTCTCAGCGGGTTGACTTTTGTGCAAATAGATGAGTTCTACCCCATTTCTGCCGAGCAAAACAACAGCTTTTTCCATTATGTGAATAAGTTCTACTTGGAAGGTTTCGGCCTCAGCAAGGAAAAAGCGATTTTGATCAACTCTGATGAAATTCCTCTTGCTGGCGGAAGACATTTCAAAGAAGTCTTCCCTGATATGAAGGTAGATCTCTCTTTAAGGTTTAGAGAACCCAAAACCGCATCTGAAAAAATCCAACAGGAATCTATATACCTCATAGACAAATGGTGTGGAGAATATGAACAAAGGATCAGAGACTTAGGTGGTATAGGTTTCTTTCTTGGAGGTATTGGACCTGATGGACATATTGCCTTTAATACCAGAGGATCGCATGTTTTTTCTACCACAAGACTTACTGAAACCAATTTTGAAACCCAAGCGGTAGCAGCTGGGGATTTGGGAGGAATTGAGGTGTCTGCCAATAGGTTGGTTATTACCATCGGATTGGATACCATAGTTTATAATCCAGAGGCGGTTGGTATTATCATAGCCGCAGGAGAAGCCAAAGCACAGATTGTAAAGGATAGTTTGGAAAATTCCTTAGACAATATTTATCCTGCCACAGTTTTACAGAAATTGAAAAACGGAAGATTTTACCTGACTAGAGGTGCGGCTGTGAGGTTGACTGATTCTGTAGACCGATATTATGAAACAGGAGAATGGACTTGGGAAAAAACCGAAAGATCTGTTGTAGATCTTTGTAAAAAACTGAAAAAATATGGTCACAGGCTGAAGCTTGAAGACCTGAAAAATGATAAATATGCTTCCATGATTCCAGACCTGTCAGAAAACACGGTTAACCAAGTCATGGAAAGCATGGTAGAGAAACTCAATAGGGGTTTAATAAAAGAGAAAAATGAAGTTTTGCTTCACACTGGGCCTCATCATGATGATATCTCCTTGGGTATATTACCTCATATTACCAACCAATTACAGGAGAACAGTAATGAGGCCCATTTCTCTGTTTTGACCTCTGGATTTACAGCTGTAACAAACAGCTTTGTGATTGACACCTTACTGCACACCAAAAAATTGTTGGATGAGGGTGAGATTCAAATGGTTAATTATGAAGACTTTTTTGAGGTTGGGTACAAACTCAAGACTGACAAAGATGTATACCATTATCTGACTAAGGTGGCTGCGGAAGACGGGAATGGAAAAAAGAGAGGCTTATGTCATAGGGTAATTAGGGCCTTGGTTATCATCTACAAGGTCAAAAATAAACAACAGCTGAGGGAAACCATCAATGATGTGATCAGCATACTCCGCAATTCTTATGATGGGGAGAAAAACCCTTCCAAAATCCAGACACTAAAAGGGATGATCAGGGAGTTTGAAGAGGAATTGGTATGGGCACACTTTGGCGTTCAGGTCAAAAATGTACATCACCTTAGACTAGGATTTTATACTGGAGACATTTTCACTGAACAGCCTGATAAAAAAAGGGACGTGGAGCCTATTTTGGAAATGTTCAAAAAAATAAATCCTACTAAAATCAGCTTGACACTGGATCCTGAGGGTTCAGGTCCAGACACCCATTACAAAGTTTTGCAGGCAACCGCAGAAGCAGTCAGGAAATGGGGGGAAGAAAAGGACTTAAGCGATCTCCGGGTTTTGGGATACAGGAACGTATGGTTCAAGTTTGAGCCACATGAGGCCAATGTAATTGTTCCTGTTTCATTAGGAGATATGTCAGTGATGGAAGATTCATTTTCAAATTGTTACATGAGCCAAGTCAATGCCTCTTTCCCAAGCTATTCGCATAATGGGAAATTCAGTACCGTAGCCAAGAGAATTTGGGTTAGCCAACTCAACGATATACAGTTACTATTAGGGAAAAATTATTTTTACCTGCATGAAACTGCCAAAGTAAGGTCTAGTCATGGATTGATCTTCTTCAAAGATATGAATGTGGAAGAATTCCTTGCCCATGCCAGAGAACTCGAAAAATCCATTGAGGGTATGTTATAACTACAGCTCAAACCTATTTTCAGGTAAAGAAAAGGGAAACCTTTTCTTTACCTGTTTTCATTACCCTAAGATTTAAACCTATGCTCAATACCGAAAGACCTATATTGGGAATGGATATCGGAGGCACTTCTATCAAAGCTGGAGTGTTGATAGGTAGCCAATTAGAGGACATCAGGTCCATACCTACACCTGCGCAGATGCCGCAGGATTTTATTTTACAGGCTATAGTTGACTTTATCAAAACCTATCTCCACCATGACTTTTATGCCATCGGAATCGGAATTCCGGGTCTGATTGATGTAGAAAAAGGCATTGTATTGAATTTGGGTAATATTCCTTCTTTCAAAAAAGTTTATCTAAAGGATTTTATACAGGAACAATTCGACAAACCCACTTTTATTAACAACGACGCCAATTGTTTTGCTTTGGGTGAATACAGGTTTGGGGTTGCCGAGAAATTCAAACATGTGGTCGGGATTACGCTTGGTACCGGTTTGGGCGGAGGGATAATTGCCAATGGTCATTTGTACTGTGGGCATAATTGCGCAGCCGGCGAATGGTGCTCGGTACCTTACCTGGATAATGATTTTGAAGAATATTGCAGCAGTAAGTTCTTTATTTCCAAATATGGAGCAAAGCCTAAAGCACTGTATAAAAAAGCACAAAAGGGTGATCCTCAGGCTTTATTGGCTTATCAGGAGTTTGGACATCACATGGGAGAGTTGATCAAGCATATTTTGTATGCGATGGCACCCGAAGCTATTGTTTTGGGAGGTTCCATTCGCAAAGCCTACCCCTATTTCAAAGACAGCATGATGGAGACTATTTCTACATTCAGGTATCCATCTATCAGTGGCAACTTGAAGGTATTGATTTCTAATTTGGATGAAACTGCCATTCACGGAGCAGTAGCTTTGGTAGATGAGTATATTACCTTGCCTAGGACCGTACATTAAAAATTATTCTTAATTCAAATCTGACATCCAAAGCGACCCTTTTTCTAAAATTTCAAGTACTCTTTACGAATGCTGATTTAAAAATAGCACTTGCTTTATCCTGAAAACTTAAGTTCACGGAATATTATTTGGGAAAAACAATGAGCTGAACCTACAGCTCTGAAATTATTCGTAACTTGCAGCGAAATAAGAACCCAAATTTTATGATTTATAATTCCATAATAGAAACCATTGGAAACACTCCGCTAGTCCGTCTCAACAAGCTCAACAAAGGCATAAAGGGAGACATCTTAGTAAAAGTAGAATATTTCAACCCTGGCAATTCCATGAAGGACCGAATGGCCATCAAAATGGTAGAAGACGCAGAAAGAGAAGGACTTCTCAAGCCAGGGGGGACCATTATTGAAGGTACTAGTGGGAATACGGGAATGGGTCTTGCACTTGCTGGAATCGCTAAGGGCTACAAGTGCATCTTTACAATGGCAGATAAGCAATCCCAAGAGAAAATTGATATCCTCAAAGCAGTGGGTGCCGAAGTGATTGTTTGTCCTACCAACGTATCACCTGATGATCCGAGGTCATATTATTCGGTTGCCAAAAAACTCAATGAGGACATCCCCAACTCTTTTTATCCGAACCAATATGACAACCTTTCCAATACAAAGGCTCATTATGAGACAACGGGTCCTGAGATTTGGAAAGATACAGAAGGAAAGATAACCCATTATGCTGCAGGTGTAGGAACCGGTGGTTCTATGTGTGGAACAGCTAAATTTTTGAAAGAGCAAAATCCTGATATTGTAACTGTAGGTATAGATACTTATGGCTCGGTATTCAAAAAGTATAAGGAAACTGGAGTTTTTGATGAGAATGAGGTTTACCCTTACCTGACTGAAGGTATAGGAGAAGACATCTTGCCAAAGAATGTAGACTTTTCTGTAATAGACCACTTTGTCAAAGTGACTGACAAGGATGCTGCAGTGATGACTAGAAGGATGTCAAGGGAAGAAGGTCTTTTCATAGGTTGGTCCTGTGGTTCCGCTGTACATGGTGCTTTAGAATGGGCCAAGGAAAATCTTAATGAAGGCGATACCATGGTAATTATTTTGCCTGATCACGGTACAAGGTATCTTGGCAAAATATACAATGACGATTGGATGAGAAATCACGGTTTCTTGGAGAATAAGACCTTTGGAACTGCAAGGGATATTATAGCTTCCAGAAATGGAGCTTACCAATTGGTTGTTTCCCAAAAGTCCGATAAGGTCAAAGATGCCATTGCACTTATGAACGGTAAGTCAGTTTCTCAAATCCCTGTAATGGATAACGGACATGTGGTGGGTAGTATTACTGATAATAAACTGCTTTCAAAAATTATTGAAAATTCTGATTTGAAAGATGCAGCAGTTTCAGAGGTCATGGAGGATTCTATGAAGTTTGTGGCTCTGGACAGTACACTTGATGTGTTATCTTCTATGGTGGACAAGGAAAAAGCTGTTTTGGTAAGGGATGACAATCATCAGATCCATATCATTACCAAGCACGATATACTGGAAGCCATCACCAAATAGTTGTGTTTCATAGAAAAACAGCTTATCCCAAAACATTAATGTGTTATTTTCGGATTATATAACAAAGGCAGGGTAGTAATTATCCTGCCTTTGCTTTGTAGATAAAGACAATGAGCAAGGAAAAACTGGCAATCATAAGAGCTAAGGGTTACGATTTTGATATTCAAAATCTTTTTGAAAGGGCTTGGGAAATGTACAAAATTCAACCCTTGCTGAATGCCTCGTTTACCATGTTGATCATTTCTGCCAATCTCCTTGCAGGGCTTTATTTCAGGGATTATGCATTTTTGTATTCGCTTTTTTTAGCCCCGCACCTTTTTTCCGGCTTTTATTTCGTGGCCAACAAATACAGTCAGGGCGAACATGTCGTGTATCCTGATTTCTTCAAAGGCTTTTCATTTTACATGCCCATATTTTCAATTTGGCTTATTGGCCAGATCATTACTGCATTGGGCATTTTTGCTTTTGTGATTCCTGGAATTTACCTGGCAGTTGCCTATAACTTTGCGGTTTTGATGGCAATTTTTGGAGGATTTGATTTTTGGAATGCATTGGAAGAAAGCCGTAAACTGATTACAGTTCGCTGGTGGAAGTTTGCATTGCTGTTTCTGATTATCATCATCCTTAATGTTCTTGGGGCCCTTTTCTTTTTGTTTGGCTTGGTTCTCACCCTTCCTATTTCCTATTATGCGACCTACATTTTATTTGAAGACCTTACGGAAGATATTTTCTCAGATGAGACGTGATTTTTTGGATGGCTAATTTTCTCAAACATTTTGACTAAATTGAAAGCATGAATGTGATGAAGAAACTGGGATTTTATTCGGCATTTGTGTTGCCTTTGCTCTTGATATCTGGGTTTTATCTTGGAGGTATAGGTTTTTCATTGATTCATATTTTTGTTTTCATTCTTGTTCCTGTTTTGGATTTCTTTATCAGAAAAGACCAGGAGAATGTTCCTGAAAATCAGATTCCCATTTTGACCAAAGAGAGGTTTTACAAACTGGTCATTTTCAGTTGGGTTTATGTGCAGCTTGCTGTATTGGTTTGGGGTTTTTTCGTCATAGCCAATCGTTCGCTGAGTTTATCTGAGTGGTTGTGGTTTTCTTCGGGGATGGCATTGGTGACAGGAGGTGTAGGCATTACCGTTGCGCATGAACTTGGACACAAAGCAGGGAAATTAGAACAGTTTTATGCCAAGGTGCTATTGATGACAGTTTGTTATATGCATTTTATCGTAGAGCACAATAGAGGCCACCATGTCCGTGTAGCTACTCCTGATGATCCTGCTACCAGTAGAAGAGGAGAGTCCTTTTATTCTTTTTGGTGGAGGTCTGTCAGTGATGGTTATCTATCCGCAATTCAATTGGAACAGCAGCGATTGGAAAAAATAAATGCAAAGACTTGGTCTTTTCGAAATAATATGATTTTGTTTACCATCCTTCCCTTACTTTTTGTTGGGGTATTCACAGTTGGTTTTTCGCTATCGCAATCAAGGGTGGTTTGGGAAATACCTGTTTTCTTTTTTGCGCAAAGTATCTTGGGCTTTAGCCTCCTTGAATTGGTAAACTATATAGAACATTATGGGATGGAAAGAAAGAAGCTTCCTAATGGTAGGTACGAAAGAGTGACTCCATTGCATAGTTGGAATGCCAGTCATACCGTCAGTAATTTTTTACTTTTTCAGTTGCAGAGACATTCTGATCACCATGCTTTTGCTTACAAACCGTATCAAATCCTAGAGCACCACAACGACAGCCCTCAGTTGCCTCAAGGATATTCAGCGATGATCATTCTTGCACTTGTCCCACCTTTATGGTTTAGGGTTATGGACAAAAGACTGGAAACGTGGAAAACAGAAGTGATCGGCTCAATCCAATAAGAAATTATTGAAAAAGGTACTTTTCAGTGCCAGCCAAGCAAAGAAAAAGATCATTCCCCAAAACATATATGCCCTGTAGTAATCTACAGTTTCCTTGTACCTGTTTTCGAGAATTTCTGCCTTTTCCATTTCGTCGATCTGTTCAAAAATCTGCTCTAAAGCGTTACCGTCAGATGCACGGAAAAACTTGCCACCTCCAATTTCTGCAATTTCTCTCAAAGTGGTTTCATCCAGGTAACTTTCTATCATTTGAGGGCGTCCAAAGAAATCAGTACCATAAGGTACAGGGCCGTCTTTTCCCACTGCTATGGAGTAAATTTTGATATCAAGGGCAGCGGCAAGCTGGGCTGCATATACCGGATCAATGTTACCTGCATTGTTTTCTCCATCACTTAGCAGGATCATTACTTTAGAATTAGAATCTGATTCCCGCATACGGTTTGCACCTGCTGCAAGGGCACTCCCTATGGCAGTTCCCTTAGCATCCATCATATTGAAAGAAATATCTTTTACCAAATCGGTTAAAAGCACATAGTCTGTCGTCAAAGGAGCTAGGGAATAGGCTTCTCCAGAAAATATGACCATGCCTATTCTATCTCCAAACCTGCCATTTATGAATTCTATGGCCGTTTCTTTGGCTGCTTCAAGTCTATTTGGTTTGAAATCCTGTAAATCCATGGATTCTGAAATATCCAACACCATCATGATGTCAATGCCCTCAGTGTATTGTTCTACACGCTCATTGGTGCGCTGTGGTCTCGCCAAAGCAATTACCATCATAAGCAAGGCGAGCATAAAGAAAAGCCCAGGGATGAGCCTGAGATAGGTCCAGGGGTTGCTTTGGGATACGGACCCTGGAAGTGAAAGCTCTAATACCGGGTTTTTAAGGAATTTGATAAATTTCCTTAAAGTTAACAATAAAGGGACAATCCATAGAAGATGTAGTGCCCAGAGATTTTCCCAGTCAAAAGATTGTAGCGTGTTGGGCCAAAACCAATACAATGAGAAAAAATCGACTATACTATTCGCGCTCATCAGGGCTTGTAATTTTTTGGTTGTATGTATCCGTACAGATATTTCTTAAATTTTGACAGGCTTGCGGAAGATCCTGACCTTCTTTGCCAGCATAAATAATCATTTCGATTTCCCTGAAATCCTTGATGATCTCTTTGTTCTTAAGGAAATCTGATATTTCTGTAGTAGTCCAATCGCGGAAAGGTCTGTTTTTCAAGTGCTCCATGTAAGTTTTCCATAGACCCAAAAGCTCATCAGCATGATCCATGTCAGGATTGCTGGCAAAAGCTTTTTCTGCTTTTTCCCACCTTTTGATAAACCGCCTGTATTTCTTTTTCTCAAGATAAATTTCCCATTTTCTTCGAAGTGTAGTGCCAAAGAAGAAAGCAATCAACCCAACTAACACAAGAACAGCTAATATTACTGAAATCCAGAGTGGATAATTAAACTCCATTTCAATGGGCTGGTAAACATTATTTTCCCTGAATGAAAGCTCTTGTGGAATTTGATCAATAGTTAAAGTAAGGGCAAGTCCCGCTTCATTTGGTCTGTGTTCCAGACTATCATATTTGAATATCTCAAAGACAGGAAGGGAAAATTCAGTAACTGGGTCAAGAGAAAAATTTGAAATGTAATATACAGCAGAGTCAATTGTTACGCCTTCGTTGGTATAAGTGATATAAGTCTTTTTTTCCAACAGCTCAAAAGGGCTATAATCGAAAGTAGAATCAGGAAAGACAACATTATATCCTTTTCCATATTTGGCCTTCAGGATATAAGGGACCCTTTCACCAATTTTGGCGGAGTCTTGCAGAAAATATCCTTCCACCTCGATATTCTGGCTATTGCCAGCGAGGCTGAATGTCATCAGCAACAATGCACATAAATATGTTTTCAATACCTTATCCACGTTTCATTGAACGGTTACGTTTTTTAAATAATTCTATCAGTGGCAATACAATGTCATCTTTGGTGCTGATTCCCAAATAATTGATTTGATTCTTTTTACATACATTTTGCAGGTGAGTTCTTTCAGAAGTGAAAGTATCAGCTATTTTTTTTGAAAATGAACCAAAGGCAGTATTGACCCAAGTGGTTCTGCCTTCCTCCTTGTCATAGACAGGTATTATGCCTAAAGAAGGCAAAGCAGCTTCTTTAGGGTCGGAGATTTGAATGGCTACCAAATCATGTCTTTCAGCAAGCGCTTTGAAAGGGCGCTCATAACCTTCATCAATGAAATCTGAAATCACAATAATGATACTTCTTTTTTTGATAAGGTTGAGTGCAAAGCTGAATAATTCCTTCAAGTCTGTTTTGAGAGATTTGTTTTGATGATTGAAAATGGCTTGTATAATTTTAACTCCCTGTTTGGGACCCTTTCCTGGCAATATTATTTTTTCTTTTTGATCAGAAAAAGATATCAAGCCAACCTGACTCCCTTCAAATATTCCTGCCAATGTCAGTACTCCTGCAATTTCCTTGCTTACATCCATTTTCTTTCTGAGTACGTCCCCCACATCTTGCGAGCCAGATATGTCCAAAAGAAAATAGACGGATTGGTCTTTCTCCTCACGGAATGTCTTAACAAATGTTCCGTGACCTTTGGCCGAAACTTTCCATTCTATTGTCCTTACGTCGTCTCCGTATTGATAAGGTCTCAAGTCGTCAAACTCCAAACCAGCTCCTTTGAAAATGGATTGGTAATCACCCTGAAGGTGGTTGTTAGCCACTTTCCGGATCATAATTTCGTATCTGCGGAGTTTTTTGAGTAGTTGGTTCATTCAGATGATTTTCGGATGCCTAATTTAAGGCAGTCTTTTGAATTATAAAATGCAATAACTTTGGTCGGTAGTTAATATTTGTCAATTGGGTGATTTGAGCGTAAGATTTTATTATCAAACGCAAAAGAATGTAATTGTATACCCATATTGGCATCAAAATTATCAGAAGACACGTTGATTCCTTCGAATATTATTAATTTTGTTTCGTGAAAAAAACAATAATCCTTATTCTCATCACCTTTTCTTTTTATGCCTGTGGTAATGACAAGCTACCCGAGGGAATCCTTAGTGAGGAAAAAATGGTTGAGGTCATGATTGATATACACCTTACTGAAGGTTTGGTCAGTACCTTTCCCATTCACTATGATTCTTCAAGGGTTTTGTATCCCATGTTTGAAAAAGAGGTTTTTAAAAAACATCAGCTGTCGGATTCGGTTTTCCTAAAAAGCCTTGAATATTACATGAGAGATGCTCGCTTTATGGATAGGTTATACGCCCGTACGATTGACTCTTTGCATGTAATAGAAAAAGAAGGAAATAAAAGCCAATGATGCGATACCCCGATAACCTGGAGGACAAAATCAACTTTACCAAAATCAGGGAATTGCTCGTAGAAGAGTGTAGCAGTTCTTTAGGAGCAGATTTTGTTAAAAAAATGTCCTTTTCAAAGGACCATAACCTCGTCAATAAATTACTGGATCAAACAGAAGAATTTAGGAAAATCATCCAATCTGGGGAATTTTTCCCGGCTTCTAATTTCACCAACATCCATCCTTTTCTCGAAAAAGCTAAAATTGAAGGTACTTTTCTTTATGAGGACGAGTTTCATGAAATCAAGCTTTCCCTGAGTACCCTCAGCAGCTGTATTGCGTTTTTTTTGGATCATGAGGAAGAATATCCGCAGCTTTTTCAACTGTTGGGTTTAGTGAATCTCAATAATGATTTGTTGAGGGCGATAGAAAGAATCATCGATGAAAAAGGTAAAATAAGAAATAATGCCTCCAAAGAACTTTCTCTGATCAGGTCTCAGATTCTTTACGAAGAGAATAGACTCAGGAAGGTTTTGGAAAGGATTTTCCGTGAAGCTAAAGGAAAGGGCTTTACACCGGATGATGCTTCGATTACCATTAGAGGTGGAAGAATGGTGATACCTGTTTTGGCTGAAAACAAAAGGAAAATCAAGGGTTTTATCCATGATGAATCAGCTACAGGGCAGACGGTATTTTTGGAACCTGCCGAGGTTTTGGACATCAATAATGATTTGATGGACTTAGCTTATATGGAAAAGCGGGAAATTCAGAGGATTCTTACGCAGTTGACAGACCAGCTCCGCCCATATATACCTGAGCTCAGGAGGGCTTTCCACTTTCTTGGAATGGTGGATTTTATTAGGGCAAAGGCCAAGTTTGCTATCAAAACAACTTCCAACAGGCCTAAAATAGAAAAAGCGAGACAACTCAATTGGGCGGAAGCCCGACATCCACTTTTGGAATTTGCGCTCAAGCAACAAGGGAAGAGGGTGATCCCACTCAATATATCACTAGACCATAACCGCAGGCTTTTAGTCATTTCAGGACCCAATGCTGGAGGTAAATCGGTTACATTAAAAACTGTAGCCTTAATTCAATACATGCTTCAATGTGGGCTTTTAATACCGGTAAATGAAGCATCCATTTGTACCTTATTCGATAATTTTTTCATTGATATAGGTGACGAACAGAATATAGAAAATGACTTGAGTACTTACAGCTCACATTTGATGAGTATGAAATACTTTTCCCAATTCGCTGACAAAAAGACTATCCTTTTTATTGATGAATTCGGTACAGGTACAGAACCCTTATTTGGAGGTGCGATAGCTGAGGGGATTTTATTGGCATTGAACAGGAGTGGAGCTTACGGAGTGGTTACTACCCATTATGGAAACCTAAAACAGGTCGCTTCCAAAAATCAAGGTTTGGTCAACGGAGCGATGCGTTATGATGTGGATAAATTGGAACCACTGTATCAACTTGAAATTGGCAAACCAGGCAGTTCTTTTGCCTTGGAGATAGCCTCTAAAATAGGTATTCCAAAGGATATCATTCAATATGCCAAAGACAATATAGGGGAGGAGCGGGTTAAATATGACCGTATGCTTACCAAGTTGGAGAATGAAAAGAGCAAGTATGAGCAGGTGATATCTGAGGCACAAAGGAAGGAAAGGCTTTTGGAAATCAGGTTAAAGGAATACAACGACCTGAAAGAGACCATAGAAAACAATAAGAAGAAATACCTTCAAGAAGCTAAAGAAGAGGCTAAAATTCTCCTTGAAGATGTAAATAAAAAGATAGAAGCTTCCATTAAAGCCATCAAAGAAAGTAAAGCTGATAAAGAAATCACTAAAAAAATCAGGGCAGAGATTGAAGAGGTAAAGACCAAAGTCCGGCCAGAAAAGAAAGTATATGTAAAGCCGGAAATAAAGGTAATTGCAGGTGATATTGAAATTGGAGATTTTGTTCGAGTCAAGGATAATGGGGCTTTGGCGGAGGTGTTGGCCATTAGGAAAAAAGAGGCAGAAATCAGCATTGGAGACTTGAAATCAAAAGTGAAACTTAATCGATTGGAGAAAATTTCCGGAACGGAAATGAAAAAGGAGAAAAAGTCTGTAGCCAAAAGATCAGGTTTTGACACTACTTCAAAAATGATGGATTTCTCTCCAAACTTGGATATCAGAGGAAAAAGAGGAGAAGAAATCTTAACCCTAGTCCAAAACTTTGTAGATGATGGGTATATGTTGGGCCTCAAGGATTTGAGGGTTGTTCATGGTAAAGGAGATGGAATACTTAGAGAAATTACCCGGAACCTCCTGAGAAGTATGAAACAGGTAGCCAAAACCGAAGACGAACATGCCGATAGGGGCGGATCTGGCGTTACTTTAGTGACTCTGAGGAGTTAAATTCAGGTTATTTTTTAGAAATGATCCTGATGTTAGAAGGAATAGTATCCTGATATCCATTCAATATCCATAAATATCAGCTGGAAAAAGGGTATAAGAACGATAAATGCCTAATTTAAAATCTTTGAAGGATCGGTAATTATTTTTAATTACTGTTTCCTTTTCAAATTGAAAGTATAGCTTCCTGCCACGGCTTCCACCCTTGCGTTGCTTGGCATGGGTATGGTAAACTGAAGTCTTAGATCTCCTCCGGTTCGGGTAAATGAGATTTCCTGATTAGCAGCTGGTCTGCTACCAGAGAGTGTTATTTTATCCAGGTTATCACCTACAAAACTCCAATTTCCATTGCTATCGAAAAGGTCGTTGTTGTTTACAGTGGTATAAGTTCTGGAATCCTGATTGGCAGCAAAAGTAAGTTCAAATCCGCTGTAATTAGCGGTTTCTGATCTATTGTCTCTTACTACTGAACCACCACCTTCCAGGGTCCAAACTTGTGAAGAACCACCAGTAAGGTCTTCAGTTGCCAGTTCTGCCGGAGTTTTCTGCGGTTCTGGATCATCGTCTCCATTTCTGTCACAGGAAATCAAAACTAGGCTTGAGCAAAACGCTATCAGTAGGAGTAAAAATAATTTTCGCATAGAGGTAATAGATTTTGGAAAGGTTAAATTTAATCAATCACAACGATTTTCAAAGTTTTGATTTTAGCTTATAATCTTCAATATGGATTTTTTCGTTGCAGAACACATATTCTTTAGGTTCATTGCTGCATATGATCAGTGTTTTTTCTTTGCAATATGCCTCTACCATATTTAGATACCATTCCACACCTTTTTGATCAAGGTTGGAAGTAGGCTCATCAAATAACACTAAAGGGACATCTGAAAAAACGCAAAGTCCTATTTTAAGTCTTTGTTTCATTCCGGAACTGAACTGACTGATGGACTTGTGTTGCTGGTTGTCTAAATACATGATTTCCATCATTTCACTAAATCCTATACCCGGGATTGGGTTTTTGAATTTGAAATGGAAATGTAATAACTCCAAGAGTGTGAACTCCTCTGGTAATTCCAAGTAAGGTGCGCTGATAACAAGATATTTATATAAATCAGCCTCTGCCACGTCATGTGCTTGGAAAGTATATTTGATATTACCTTCAGTGAGTGGCTGTATGGCCGAAATGCTTTTGAGCAGGGTGGATTTTCCAGAACCATTGCTACCTGTGATTACACATTTGGTCCCGGGAGGGATGTGATAGGTCAGTTTCCTGAAAATCCAATCATATTGGAATCTTTTACCTGCATTAATAAAATCTAAAGTCAACATTGTCAGGAAATATACCCTTTCATAACGCCTCTTTCCGAGGAACGTATGAAATTGACGATTTCATCCCTTTCTTTGGTAGCAGGTAGGTTGATTTCAATTTCTTCCAAGGCCCTGGAATTATTCATACTGTTTAAGAAAAGGTACCTGTAGACTTCCTGGATATGGCTGATGGCTTCACTGGAAAAGCCACGTCTTCTTAATCCGAGGCTGTTAACACCTGCATAGCTAAGTGGTTCACGTGCCGCTTTAGTAAAAGGAGGAACATCCTTTCTGACCAATGAACCGCCTGAAATCATGGCATGCATGCCTACTTTAACGAATTGGTGAATGGCACTACTTCCTCCAATGATGGCCCAATCATCTATATTGACATGACCAGCCACTTGAACAGAATTGGCTATAATAACACTGTCTCCTACAAAACAATCATGCGCTATATGCACATATGCCATCAGCAAACAATTGTTACCTATTTTGGTATTCCTTTTATCTAATGTACCACGGCTTATAGTGACACACTCTCTTATGGTAGTATTATCACCTATTTCCACAGTTGAATCTTCTCCTTGGAATTTCAGGTCTTGAGGTATAGCTGCAATGACTGCCCCAGGGAATATCTTACAGTTTTTGCCTATTCTAGCTCCGGGGAAAATGGTTACATTAGATCCTATCCAAGTTCCTTCACCGATTTCTACATTCTCATGAATCATAGTAAAAGGGTCAATATGAACACCTTCTCCGATGACTGTATTTTTTCCTATATGGGATAAATTGCTGATCATGATTCTTTTCTTACAATACTGGCTGTCATTACAGCCTCACAAACTAGGGTGTTGCCTACAAAAGCTTCTCCTTTCATTTTTGCAATACCTCTTCTTATTGGTGCTAATAATTCACACTTAAAAACCAAAGTGTCACCTGGTAACACCATTTTTCTGAACTTACAGCTTTCGATTCCAAGAAAATAAGTCCAATAATTTTCAGGATCATCTACAGTACTCAAAACTAAAATACCTCCAGTCTGTGCCATGGCCTCAACTTGGAGCACACCTGGCATTACAGGATTGTTTGGGAAGTGTCCCATGAAAAACGGCTCATTGATCGTAACGTTTTTCACACCCGCAACAACTGTGTCATCAAGGTAAATTATTTTATCCAAAAGCTGGAAAGGGTATCTATGAGGCAGA
>NZ_REBN01000107.1 GCF_007692705.1 Mongoliibacter sp. | reverse complement strand
AGTGAGGGTAACATCTGCACACTTCCAGTGGGGATTTGGTTAGGGTTGATACGGATAAGGTTCCAAAGATCATCTTCTGCCATGCCGCTAAAAGAAAACGTCTCATCGCCTTCCTGCTCAAAATACGAGAACAGTTTCCCTGAGTAGCTTTCACCACTTTTCAAATTGAGCTGCGCAAAAGATTGACCACACCACTCCTGAGAGGAAAGCGTGAACTTGACCCCATTTGACTGCTCTTTGGTTGGGGTAAAAGCAGAAAGCATCATATGATAAGGGTATATCCCGGTGACAAAGTCTCTGGTCTGATTCATTTTGATCACCGATTGCTTGTCCCTGCCGGCCTCACCAGGGTTATCCAACTTGACCTGCTTTTTCCTGGAAAAATCTTCCGTGACAAAAATCAGAACTGCCTCCCCTTCCCTTGGTTCTTCATATCTGTATTGGGTCAGTTCAAAACTGCTGAGCTCAGCCTGCCCCTGAAACCAATATTTCCCCCATGCATCGAAATCCACATTTTCTCTTTGTGGCTTACTGCAAGCAAAAGAAAGGGTCAAAACTGAAAGTCCAAAAATTAATTTTTTCATTTGTATATGATTTTATTTTTCAAAATAAACGGTCTTTCCGGATTCGGCTGACTCAATGGCTGCTTCTAAAATCCTGGCCACTAGGATATTGTTTTCCAAGGAATATAATCCATAAGGGGGAACCTGGATCTCACCTTGAATCACTTCTGCGAAATATTGGAAAGGATTGGTCTCAGTTCCGGTCATTTCCTTGCTCAAAAACTGAACAGTCTCCTCCTTCTCTTGCCCTACCCTGCTGTATAGACTTTCCTTATCCATTGTGAGAAGATAACCATTTTCTGTATAAACCTGCATATCCTTTCTGTCAAAAGGCCAATTCCAGGAGGCTTGAATGATCGCCTGTGCACCTGGGTAGGTAAGTATTATACTCGCCTCATCATCTACCTGCTTGTAAATGTCCGGCTTATTCGTTTGCGTCACAGCAGTGACTGATAGCGGTTCTTGACCGTTTACGAGGAAAGTCATGATGTTTGCTCCATAACAACCAAAGTCCACCAATGCTCCGGCACCGTTTTGTTTCGGGTCTGTCAACCAATCGAAAAACTCTTTACCTACACCTATCTCTTGAGGTCCTCTATGTCCGTGGTGAAAAACTGCTTTCCTGATAGTACCAAAAGCTTCTTCTTCTGAACGCAATTTAAAAGACAAAGCATCTGTACTTGGATACCAAGATGTTTCATAATTGGTAAGGACATGGATATTGTGCTGCTCTGCGAGAGTCTGAATTTCTTTGGCTTCTGAAGCTCTAAAGGACAATGGTTTCTCCACCATCACATGTATGCCACGGACAGCCGCTGCTTTGACTACATTCAGGTGTTGGGATACAGGACCAAAAGCCAGAACACCATCAGCATCTGTTTTATCCAACATTTCCTCCATACTAGCGAAGAAAAGAGATTCATCCAACTGGTAGTTTTTGATAAACGATGCTATCAATTCCTTATTATCCTCATGTACTCCCACCAACTCGAAATCACCTTGGAAGCTTTTCTGGAAAATCCAGTGAGAATGCCCGTGACTCAGGCCCGACATGACGAACTTTGTCTGGGCTTGTAAAAAATCTGTCATTGCAAAGAAAGTTATCAGGGTAAAAAAGACAAAAACTCGGTTCATAGGGTATCATTTTGGGTTTCACCAAAATTAAGCAATCCATAGTGGATTTACCCAAGCTTAGGAGTAATACTATCCAATAGAAGAGTGAGTTTTTAAATTATGATACACAATAGTGACAAAAGAATAAAAAAGAGAAACACTTTCTAGCTTGTTCTAACACAAAAAAATACCCTAATCAAAAAACCCATCTTAAAACTGGAAAATGACATAATATTAGGTTCACTCGAGTTATTTTACCTATACTTCCAGATGGTCCAAAGAATTTTATAACCCGCACCAAATACACCTTTAACCGTTCCACTGACTTTTGATACCCCAATACGTTTTCTATAGTCTACTGGAATTTCAGTTGTCTTCCAGTTAGACTTGGCTGCTTTGATTTGCATTTCAATAGTCCAACCGTAGGTTTCATCCTTCATGCCAAGTGATTTCAGTTTATTCCACCTGACAGCCCTAAAAGGACCCAAATCTGAGTAATCTGTCTTATAAATCATACCCATCAGCGAAGTCGCCAACCAATTGCCAAAAATCTGTGGTAGTGTCATGGAGCCTGACTCCTTATGTCCTTTAGCTCGGGAGCCTATTACCATGTCATAGCCCTCTTTTAAAATCGGCTTGATAAGGTCATTCAGCTGTTCAGGATAATCGCTATAATCAGCATCAAGGAACACCAATATCTCCGGTTCGATAGCCTGTTCAGCAATGTAGTTCATCCCAGTGAGACAAGCCTTGCCATACCCTCTTTGGGGTTCATTTAACACAATGGCACCTGCATCCTGAGCTACTTTAACTGTATCGTCATTGGAATTATTATTGACAACAATCACATTTCTGACAAAGTCAGGAATATCCCTGATAACCAAAGCCACAGAATTTTCTTCATTAAACGCAGGGATAAGCACATCCACTATCGGGATTTGTTTATTCACTTTAAGGTTTTTATCTGACATAAATTCTAAGCGAGTTTGGAAAGTGCAGCAGCCAAATCATCCCTCAGGTCATCCACGTCCTCTATCCCAACACTTAACCTGATCAGGGAATCAACCAAACCTACTTTTTCTCTTTCCTCCTTAGGAATACTGGCATGAGTCATCGTTGCAGGATGTCCGCAAAGTGATTCCACCCCTCCCAGAGATTCTGCCAGCGAGAAAAAATGCAGGCTCTCAAGAACCTTATTGGCATACTCTATAGTGTTTCCCTTTAAAGTGAAAGAAATCATCCCTCCAAAATCCCTCATTTGTTTTTTGGCAATATCGTGATTGGGATGGTCTTCAAATCCTGGCCAGTACACTTTATCTACAGCACTCTGCTTTCTCAAAAATTCAGCTATTGCTCTTCCATTTTGGCAATGCCTCTCCATCCTGATATGAAGGGTTTTGATGCCCCTGAGCACCAAAAAACAATCCTGAGGACCAGGGACTGCACCGCAGGCATTTTGTATAAAGGCCAACTGTTTGGCCAGATGGTCATCGTTGACAATGATAGCACCCATTACCACATCGGAATGGCCTCCGAGGTATTTGGTGACTGAATGCATTACGATATCTGCACCAAGATCCAGTGGATTTTGCAAAAAAGGAGTAGCAAAAGTATTGTCTACACCAAATAGGATTTTATGCTTTTTTGCAACAACACCTATACCCTCAATATCGATAATACTCATCATTGGGTTGGTAGGTGTCTCTGCCCAAATTAACTTTGTCTTTTCATTTATGTATTCCTCAATGTTACCGGGTTTCTCCATAGAAATGAAATGAAACTTTATCCCATAGCGCTGGAAGATTTTAGTAAAAATCCTGTAAGAACCTCCATAAAGGTCATTTGAACTGATGACTTCATCTCCTGGATTCAGCAATTTTATAATGGCATCAATAGCACCCATCCCGGATGAAAAACATAATCCATGCTTCCCATTTTCCAAAGCTGCCAAGTTTTTTTGAAGGGCGGTACGCGTTGGGTTGTGGCTTCTGGAGTATTCATACCCATCATTGTCACCTGGGGACCTCTGCACATAGGTAGAAGTCTGAAAAATCGGTGTCATGATGGCTCCTGTGGATGGATCCGGCTCTATACCGGCATGTATTGTTTTTGTTCCGAATTTCATATGTTTTAGTCTAAAATTTAAGCGGGTTTGTTTGGTTTATTTTTTTCCTTTGTGATCAAGCAATCAAAGATGAAGAAAAAGCAAAGTATATTCAAGGAATTCAAAAATGCCTGTAAGAATAATCCAACAGTGGCCTTTGCAATTCTTTGGGTGACCTTAATGCCTTCCATAGGCAGTCTTATTTTTGTCCCTTGGGCCTTATCCAACTCCACTTGGATGAATCAGCTTGAGTTTAACAACAGCATAACCATCTTGCTGGGCCTAATAGTTTCAGTTCTTTTAATGGGACTTGCATTGATGCCTACTACGCTGATTGCTGCCTTATCCGGTTTTTTTATGGGATGGCAGGCATTCCCATGGCTGGTCTTGGGGTATACCTTGGCTACCGTTTTGGGATATGCTTGGGGAAAAGGTCTGAGTGGCAATAGCCTTTCTTTAATTTTGAAAAAGTACCCTAAAGCGGAGGTGCTGATTGAAAAGAAACAACATAATATCGGGGAACTGATATTTTTTGTAAGACTTAGCCCGGTCATTCCATTTGCCATGTCAAATCTGCTATTTGCATTAATGCGGTCAGGATATTGGAAACTTGTGGTTTTTGGCACCTTAGGCATGTTGCCTCGAACCTTGTTTGTATTTTTTTCCGGTACAATGGCTGCAAATATCTACGCTGCAATTATCGAAAGAGGGGGAAAAGAAGAGGTCCTGATTATTCTGGGTTTGTTGATATTGAGTGTATGGGGCATCTGGCGTTTTTTCACCAAAAAACCTATATCAGCATGAGATAAAAATCCAATACTTCATCTTTGCCATCCATATAAAAATCACCTTGTGGTTCCATCCCCAATTTCACCAACAAATTATGAGAGCTGATATTTTCTTTGGATACAATGGCGTAAAGCTTGGAGAAAAGCTTTTGCTCCCTAGCATTATCGACCAAAGCTTTGGCACTTTCGAAAGCAAATCCTTTCTTCTCGTATTCAGGCAAAAAAGCAAAGCCAATATCGGGCGCATCCAATTCCACCCTTTGAAGAAAACCACATAAGCCAATTTTATTTGCAGCAGGAGTATTCAAACTAACCAAGTAAAGCCCAAAGCTGTATTTCCCATAACTTCTTAATGGACCGGACTCCAAATATTCTTGAGCATCTTCAATATCCCTCACCCCCCTATCGCCTATATGTTCAAGCCAGCCTTTTGTATTAAGTAGTTTTAAGATAAAATCAGCATCCTCAAGAACCAATTTCCGGATGAGCAGTCGCTCTGTTTGTACAATGATATCCATGATTTACCTTAACAGGTACATTTTACCATAGCCTTGTTTGAATGCTTTATCTCCCGCAGTAGCTCTAGGCTCTACGAAAGTCCCATTTTTACGAACCAATGTTCGATAAATATAAACACCATTTGCCAATTGGTCTCCAAATTCATCCCTACCATCCCAAGCATATTCAGAAATATTATTTCCAATTCTGATAGGACCAAGCTCATCCTGGAGGATTTCACGAACTACTCTCCCTGTGACGGTCATTATTTGTATTTTGATTTGGTCAGGCACTTCCGAGCCTGTCACTGTGAAAACAAACCTTACAGAACTGCTGAATGGATTGGGATACGGGTAAAAGTTTGTGATTGTGGCTTCGTTGATCACTTCAAAATTAATTTCATAAGGTTTATCTACTCCAAGGTCTTCTGTCACTACCCTAAAAGTATACATACCATCTTCCAATGGGCCTGGCCGAAGTTCTATTTTGAAATCTGAGTCTTCAGAGGCTTCAGTCCAATTTACCTTTTGGCTACTGAAACTCACCCGTTCGAACTGACACCCCTCACATTGCTTTTTGAGGAACAAATCAAGACCAACAGTATCTTTTTTATAAATCAGTGTTTGTTCATTCTTGAGAATACTATTGATCATCACAGAAGGGGACACTATATCACCATCCATGATATAAATTCCATCAAAATTCACATCCAGGATAGCGGTACTATTGTCGGGAATGACAACAAAATATTGCCCCAGATCGAGAAGGTTATTTCTGAAGGTTTGCTCCATCTGTATCCTAGGGTTTGCAAATACCTCCACTTCAATATTACCCCCTCTTCCAATAGAGTTGAAATCGATCAAAAACTCGTGACTTTCTCCAGCCGGCAAGGCAGGGATTTTCTTGGAAAAAGTCTCTCTACGCCTTTGGGTGGTATTGTTGAATGTCCATTCCACGGTAATGGAATCCAGGAAGTCATGCCTTGAAAGGTTGACAAATTCAAATTTCAACTCCGCTTCTTCCCCTTCCTGTAAGGTTACCTTTTCCTCCCTGTTTTTAAACAACAATACACCCTCTGGAACACCCGTATAATTCACCTGCCACTTATCCAGTTGGGAAGGAGCGGTGGACTCTTGATCATTCATGGCATAACGGAGCCTGAGATAAGGATAAGCACTTGGGTTGACCGTCTGCAAATTAAAATTCGGATCCCTCAAACTTGTAAAAAGCGTCTGTTCCTCTCCATTAGGTCTGACTCCAATAATGTCAAAAACAGCCAACTCTTCATTGAACCAATCTCTTTCATTGACCTTGTTGAAGAAAAGTTTCCATTCTGAGGCAGGGCCTATTCTTGGAGTAACGATACTTCCTGATGTGAAATAACCTTCCAGATCAGTGTCAAACTGCAGTATCTGTTGATTCGTTTCCAGTTCTATATTCTTTTGGGCCACTATCTCAACAGCTTCACCTGGTCTCATGCCTTTTCTTCCGTAAAGAATATAAGGATCTCCTGACTTTAAGTTTCGCAATAAGGCTTCATTGGCTCCGACCTCCTTCATTTTCTCAAAAGCCTGATCAGGCCATTGCTCAAAGGTCACATCCCCAACAGAGAAAATCACCACATAGTCTCCATCTTTCAAACCGTCAATGTAGTCTATGAGAATGGATTGACCGGGCTGGGTAATCCAGGCATTTCGGATACTCTGTATGACCTGAGGTACTCTTCCACAGGATCTTCCGTCCAAAATATCAAACCCAGGAACAGGGATAACCAAATAAGGCGTCAATGACCTCTGCTCAAATGCCACCAAACCCAAGGAACCATTTGGGCAGAGCCTGCTATTGACATTGTTGACATTATCAATGATATAAGGAACACCATCAAGATAAAATTGGGTGTTCCTAAAAGTCAGGCTGTCTGTTTGGTTTCCAAAAGTGAACACCTCAATATTCAGGTTGGTATCCGGATATTTCCAGATTCTCTGAGTCTGATCTATTTCCAGGTTATTCAAAAGGTTACTTTCCAATTGAGGTAAAGTTCTTTGTGTCCATCCCTCAGGGCCATTATTGATATAACTGAAAGAGGTAACTGTCCAATCGTCTGATTCACCTTCCCGCGGTTCTGAAAACCTTGATCTCCAATAAAAGGTAACAGAATCTCTTGGGCTGGTATTCTGAAACAAATCAATTTCCCATCGGATCAGGTTGGAGGTGGTTGTCCTATTTTCTCTCCTTGCAGATGAGGAAAAATTTGGAGAGGTATCCACCTGCATAATAACATTTCTGGGTTCTACATTTTTCCCCGGAATCTGGGCAAGAAGCTCTACTTGTCGCTCATTTACGATACCGAATTCAGCAGGAAGTATATGCATGGTCCCACTCAAAGGCACAAAAGTAGTCACTGTAGCTGCGTTATTAGCGAAAGTCATTTCAGGCACAATCCTGTCATGATTGATTTCTATGGTAAAAATATTTTCCCCAAATGCTGCAAGTCCTGTATTTGGTACTGAAAAATCAATGGTATCCTTCCTGAAAATGGGAGCAAGACTTTTAACAGGATAGGTGATATTTGTCCCATCCGGTAGCCTTCTTGCTACCCTCAAGTTGATAGAATCTAAATCCACTCGCCCAAGGTTTTTCACCACAAAAGATAATTTGAGGGAATCAGAAAGTGCATTGAATGTTTCCCCATCAAATCCCTCCAAGGTCACATCAGAAGCCTCTATAGAATAATCAGCTTTGTCAGCAGGAAACAACCTGACCGCAGGATCTCCCAACATGATCAATTGTTCTGCGTGCGCCCTATTGACTACTGAGGTACCATATCTTTGGAAAAACAGTTTTTCGGTTTCCTGGATCACCCTACCTACCGGTCTATAAATATTGGAAGAGTCCGAAAAGGCTACGGTGTAAAAAGATTCAGAGTACCTCCTCAAGTATACATCTACCCCTATACTGGCATGAGCCATGAAATTAGTAGCTCCTTTCCCAGGGGTCAATACCCAGTCTTCTCCAAATGTATAAGCATTACCAAAAGCATTCCCGGCATCACAGCCATTTAACAAGAGCATGGGATACCTTCCACGGTTATTATAACCCAAGGTAGGATCTGAGGCGAAACCGATTTCTATATCAATTACAGAGGGTGCCCCATGGCCGAAAAACGTTATCAGGTTAGTCCCCCTATTTACGTCCTTAGAAATATCAATCAATTCAATAGTAGAGTTAGATCTCTTTCTGTAAGTAGTGACATTCCCACCTAAATATGGTCCTTCTGCAATAGTTTTAAAACCATTAAGGAAATTAAAGTACCTGGTCAATTCAAAAGCTGAAACCCCTCCACTAAGGTGGATAATTTCCTTCATCCAATCTTCAGATGTCCCCATTGCATCCTTTTCTTTTACTTTATCAAGGTAATTGGCTACATCCTCAGGCACTCTTGCCGGTATTCTTCCAGTGGGAACGGCTTGCACAAATGGGTTATCCGGATCCAGACCAATAGAAAAATTATTGTCCGCATAGGGATAGCCTGCCGGTGGAACCAAGTCCTGAAAATTAAAAATAGAAGGTCTTTGTCTGTAGAAATAAGTTACATTGTTTTGTCTGGCAGTAGTGAACATTCCCATCGCCCTTCCTATCAAAAACATGTATTCGGGCTTATGTCGCGGATAATATTCCCTCAAGAATTCATATACCGCCAAAGGGGTCTTTTCACCGAAGGTAAACTGATCGTACAATTCATCAATATTGATCACCAAAGTGTCATAACCTCCTCCATCCGGAGAAGCGCGGTGTGCAGCATAAGCACTGACAGGGTCTGCGTAAGAAGAAGTGGGCTTCCTTAGCGCTTTGTGGCTAAGGATGATAAAGTCCGCTTTTCTACCCAGTAGATTCCTGAAGTTGACCCTGGGCATAATGCTGATTTCCCTGACATTAAGCTGGTTTTCTACAAGAATTTTTGTTTCCTGTCCCTGCAAACCGCCAGTCAAAGAGATTTGGTTTCCGGATTTGTTGACAGGGATCCTGACCGGGTTAATAGGATCTGAAATATCATAGGCCACATAATTGGAAAGGGTGTTATCGATTTGAATGACTGAATTCTGTGGTTCAAGCATGAAAACCTCAGCATTGAAATCCCCATTCTGTACTTGCTTGGAGTAAGTCAATCTTGCATAAGCTATGGAGACATTATCTACATTACCGCTACCCATAGAAGTGATCCGAATACTGAGACTGCCATCCGGGTTGAAATCAGATGCATTGAGTGTCAATGATTCGTTGATCACCTGAAAATCCTCATATTCAAACCTACCTATCTCCCTAACTGAGCCTGTGGTAGGGCCAGCCGAAATAGCTGTTAAATGTGGTGTCGCCGATCTTCCTGCCAAACCTATTTCAAGTGTTGCTGCACCAGCGGAAGCAATTTGCCCCAAATCGGTAAGGGTTAGAAGAAAAGGATTGTTTTTGGGAATAGGGGCGCTCATCCAACCTTGACCCTCTTCAAATGCTGCTAAGCGTATCCCCGGATTATATGTTCTTCCGAGGTTGTATTGATTGGAAAACACCTCTTTGACTTGCGTTTGGTAAGTAGTCAAAACAGGATTAGAGCTATTGGGATTCGGTCTGGAAGCCATCCTTTTTCCCGGTGAATTCCCAAAGGTTAGAAAGAATGCTGTTGAATCATTATGCTGATTGTACATACTATTACCCCTGTGTGCAGGATCTGAAAAAAGCTTCTTATCCAATTCGGCATCATTCTTTTTTCCATAAAAATCTATGAAGTCATTGGGGTCGAACCTTCCGTCCTGTTCACCCTGCACATAGATAGCAACTTCTTCTCCTCTGTGAAACATTCGAATATTTCGAGGGTCAATACTGCTCGGGTTGATACCGGAAGCAGACATGGAAGTGAAAGTTATCCTATGGACACCGTCTTCTGCCGTAGCTACTCTATAATAAGCCTGCCCGTAATTGATCCAATTGGATTGAGCCAGGCCGGCAACCGAAATCAATAGACAAAATACTATGGTGACAAATTTCCTGTTCATCAATCGTTCCAGCCTTTATGCAACCTAAACCTGTTGCCATGTTCTTTTAAACTCACTTTTACACTGATTATATGTGAATAGGGTGTTTGGGAGATTCCGCCAATATCAGTCAATGCATAGTCAATATAAAACTTTTCATTGAGAAATAAACCCAAGCCGAAACTTGGCTTCCAAGCCATATAAAATGTCTCATCAAAATCCTTAATCCTTTGTACATTACTTCCACCTGCTCTTAAAAAAACAAGGTTTTTGTAATTTGCCTCTACTCCTGCCCTAGGATCAAAACTCACCAAGTTGGTTCTTAAAATTGTATTCCGCATGCCATCAAAAGTGAAATCCAGATCAAGAACACCCTGGATGCTGATGTCATCATTGATTTCCACATCTCGGGTTACACTGAAAATTGCCCTAGGTAAGGTCAATTCCAAACTGTTTACCGGAATTTCATTATTGGTTTGGGAATAAACATCCCTAACCATCTCAGCATTATGAAACCACGCATTGAAGGTGGAAGTCACATCGCGTAACATAAGGCCAAATCTCCATTTGTCCATCAAATAAATTCCTCCCAAATCTAAACCGAAACCCCAGGCTTGAGCGAATTTCCCTACATTTCTGTGGATGATCTTGGCATTACCTCCAAATTTGAAATTATCACTTACATCACGGGCGTATGAGAGCAAAAGTGCATAATCAGCCGCATTAAAAAACTGAATATTATTGTAATTTAAAGCACCGTTGGCGTCATACAAAAATCTGGTATCCGGAATGTCATCTACACCAAACCTGATGACAGATACGGCGATTTGATTGTCAGCATCAATGGCTGTGCTGTATCCCAAATAATCAAATTTGGCAATACCGGCAAAGTACTCAGCATGCATCAATGAAAACTCATGTTCATGTTTGATACCGATCAATCCCGCTGGATTCCAATAAGCAGCAGTCACATCTCTTACAGAAGATACCTGAGCACCACCCATTGCCAGGGCCCTAGCTCCGATACCTATATTCATGAATTCATTGGAATATTTAGGCGCGATTGATTGTGCACTTAATTCAGTGCAAAATGCAAAAAGAAGAATACAAATCAACAGTCGAAAAACACTCATGTTTTTTGCAGAAATTACCAGTGCAAAGTAAAAATAAATACTTTACTAAAAAGCTAAATCTCAAAAAATCAAAAGCTTTCAAACCAAGCCAAAATGTCCAAAAGCGTACACTTTTATGTTCGCTTCCCTGACATTAGCTATTTCCAAAAATGAAATCTGTCGCTCATTCTAAGATTTTTCGATTTTGTCAAAAAAATTTGAAAATCGCTTTAATTCAAAATAAATGAAGATTTTTTTATTCAATGTACAAAAAACAGTACCTTTTATAACCTAGTAGTGGGTATTCTACGATATACCAACATTACTTTGGTACAATTTTTCTTTCATTCTGGCATGAGGAGTCAGCTTTCAATAGAATAGCAGTATCCGAAAACCTTTATACCAAGAAAAAAATGAATGCTTCAAACACCCAAATACAAATGAGAAAGGGAATTTTGGAATTCTGCATTCTCCATATCATCGCCAGAGGTGAAGTATATGCCTCGGACATGTTGGAAGAATTGACTGATGCCAAAATGATAGTTGCAGAAGGTACGCTTTACCCTCTACTCCAGAGGCTTAAAAAAGCTTCATTAGTTACATACAAATGGGTAGAATCAGAGTCAGGACCACCACGAAAATACTATTCCATCACAGAGGAAGGTAAGGGCTTTTTGGATTCCTTAAATGACACCTGGGCCTCTTTGGTTTCCTCCACCCAAATGATCACCTCAAAGCACTAATCCAATGAAAAAGACCATAAGTATCAATATCAGCGGCATCTTGTTTCACATTGAAGAGGATGGCTATGCAACCTTGAAAAAATACCTGGAGACTATCAACAGGCATTTTTCCCATTATGAAGACAATCAGGAAATCATTTCTGATATAGAAAACCGCATTGCGGAGATTTTCCTAAGCAACCTGAAAAACAACAAGCAGGTCATTACAGCCGAAAATGTCAGTGTGCTCATTGAGAAAATGGGGACAATTGCTGATTTCAAAGCTATAGAAGAAGAAGAGGAGACTCAAAAGGATTCCAAAGAAAAATCAACTACTACAGAAAATGACTTCTATAAATACATCACACCCCCAGGAGAGAATCCGAAAGGATATAAGAAACTTACCCGTCTTGAAAACCGGAAAATTCTGGGCGGTGTATGCGCTGGAATAGCGCACTACCTGGCTGTAGATCCACTATGGACCAGATTGGTAGCCATACTATTGCTTTTCAGCGGTAGAATAAACTTTGGAAGACCTGGCTGGGATTTCATCCCGGGGAATTTCAATTTCAATTTCTCTATGGGAGCGTGGGCTTTGATTGCTTATATAGTCCTATGGATAGTACTGCCAGTATCTTATGACGAACCTGAAGACAAAAACATCAAAAAACTCTACAGAAATCCCGATGACAGAACTATAGGAGGAGTGGCAAGTGGACTGGCTGCCTATTTTAATATAGAAGTCATATGGGTAAGGTTGTTGTTTGTAGGGTTGATGTTTGCAGGAGGATCAGGTTTTGTAATCTACCTTATCTTATGGATCATTACGCCACAGGCCAGATCCATTACAGAAAGAATCCAGATGAAAGGTGGTGCCATTACCTTAGACAACATAGAGTCCACCATAAAGGAAAATATGAATCCATTGCCTCCAAAAGAGGAAAGTCAGGCAAGAAGGATTTTGCTGACCCCATTCAGGGTATTGGGAAAGATTATAGAAGGCATAGGTATGGCTTTGGGACCATTTGGTAAGTTTTTGCTTTCTGTAGTGAGGGTGGGGTTTGGCTTGATCATTTTCCTGATTGGAATGGCCATTACCATTACTCCTTTAATATTATTGGGTGTTTATTTCGAGCTTCTCCCTTTTGCCGGGAATCAGTTCTATTTGGATGATATCCCTGCACAATGGATTACAGATATTCTTCCAGTTTGGCTGGCAATTTCAACAGGTTTTGCCATTATGATTCCAGGTATTGTCATACTGCTCTTAGGTATCAGTGTGATCATTCAAAAAAGCCTTATTGAAGGCAGGTTTGGATTAGTGATACTGGGTATTTGGTTACTTAGTTTGGGAATTGCTGCTTTCCAATTACCAAGTACCATCGCTCAATTCAAGAATGAAGCCACCTACACATTGGACAGTACTTTGGACTTAGGAGAAGGGACAATCATCCTTAATTCCGAAGGTTACACTTCAAACAAAGGGATCTTTGAAATGGTCAACCTCCAATTGAGCGGCATAGATGGAGAGAAAGTAGTTCTTGTACAAGATTTCAAATCCAAAGGCAAAAATTATGATGATGCCATCAACAACGCGAAACAAATCTCTTACAACTATTCCATTTTGGATAGCATAGTGATTTTGGATAGGGGCATAGACCTGAACAAACTGGATAGATTTAGAGGGCAAGGACTGAAACTAACACTGGAAATTCCATACGATAAGCCTTTTATCATGGATAAATCCATCCTGCCCATTATCAGGAATACCCTCTATAGAAATGGGTACCGTACACGGGATGTCAATGCAAAAAATCATTGGGTCTTCAATGAGGATGGGTTGCTATGCCTGAACTGCACCTCCACCAAGGAGCTGTCTAGAGCAGATAGTTTATCTATTCAAAAATTTAAATCTCCGGAAAATATCAGCAGCTCTGCTGAAAATTAAACCAACTACCTTACAGCCCGGCAATCCGGGCTGTATTTTTTATTTTTTATTGAAGGGTGTTGAAAGGTCTTTAAAAATTAAAAGCTATTTTTAAGCCTAACCCAAAAAACCATGCAAGTTACTATCAAATTTTTAGGTGGAGCAAAAACAGTCACTGGATCCAGGTATTTACTTTCTATAGGTCATTACAAAATCTTGGTAGACTGTGGCCTTTTTCAAGGACTGAAAGATTATAGACTTCGAAACTGGGACGCTTTTCCTTTAAGTCCCTCCGAAATTGATGCTGTGATACTCACTCATGCCCATATTGACCATAGCGGTTATTTACCAAAACTGGTCAAAGAGGGTTTCAAGGGAAAAATCTACTGTACCACTCCTACTACAGAATTGGTTAAAATTCTCTTGTTGGATTCTGGAAAACTGCAGGAGGAAGAAGCGCAGTATGCGGCTAAAAAAGGTTATTCCAAGCACGAAAAACCACAACCGTTATATTCTAGAGAAGATGCAGAAAAAGTATTCCCTTTGTTTTACAGTGTGGATTTTGAAGAGGAAATCAAGCTGACTGATGACATCAAAGTCTCCTTCTACAATGCGGGACATATCTTGGGTGCAGCAATTGTTAAAATGAAAATTAAGGGTGAAAGTCAGGAAAAGAAAATCGTCTTTTCAGGAGATTTGGGCAGGTACCATGACCCTATCCTCAATCCTCCAAACAGATTGCCATTTGCTGATATCCTATTGATGGAATCTACTTACGGCAACCGAAAGCAAACCCACCATAAACCTGAAGAAGAATTGGGGAGAGCAATACGTGAAACCTACAGAAATGGAGGCGTATCTATCATTCCAGCCTTTGCAGTGGGCAGAACTCAACTGATATTGTACTACCTCCATCTATTGCAGCAAAAAGGGAAAATCCCCAATATCCCAATCTATGTTGATAGCCCAATGGCCATTGACGTGACCAAGCTATACAAACAATTCAATAAGTACCATAAGTTAGGGGCTACATTTGAAGATGACGGCGGCAACCCTTTTTTAAACAAAAACCTTCATTATTATCAAAGTCAGGAAGCTTCTATTTCTCTAAATGCCATTCGTGGTGATGCTATTATCCTCTCTGCAAGCGGCATGGCTACAGGTGGACGTATCCTGCATCATCTTTATAACAGACTTCCCAATGAGCAGGACAGTGTTATTTTTGTTGGTTATCAGGCCGAGGGTACTAGAGGGAGAAGAATTTTGGATGGAGAAAAAACCTCACGCATGTACGGGGTTGAGGTACCAATAAAAGCTAAGACCTATTATATAGAGGGACTTTCAGCACATGCCGACCAAGAGGAATTGATGGAGTGGGCAGAAGGCTTTGTCTCAAAACCTAAAATGGCATTTATGGTGCATGGGGAAAAGGAAGCTTCAGAGGCATTGTCCATAAGGCTGAAAGATGAATTGGAGTGGAATACTATTGTACCGGAGTACCTCGAAAGCTTTGTTTTATTTGATGGATTATAATCCGGATTTAAACAATTGCGACTTTGATATTTTTGATTGAATCCAGTAAAAACAGAATGGTAATGAACAAAATTTTCAATTATCAACTTGATATCTAAGAAAATGTATATAAGCAATTGCAACACTTATCAATTAAACAATGGTCTTGGAACAACCCGATACTAATAGATACTTGCCTGCCGCAGGCAAATTGGATTCCGAAGTCTCGGAACAAGTTATTCATTGATATTGGCTTGGAATCATAGGTTAATTTCATTGTGAAGATTCTACTGGTAAGAAAGCGGACAATTACACCAAGAAAATATCAAGTTGAGTCGAGGCTTAACCCAATCATACATTTAAAAAAAACACAATAATTCTCCTAAGAGGAGTTAAATCCTGACTATTTAAGTAAATCTTCTTGCCTAAATTCAAAAAACTCCCTAAATCGGAACTGAATCCAAATTTAATGATTTTGAAAAGACAATTAATCCAAAAATTATCCAGACCAGCTATAACGTTTGCTGTAATCAGCCTTGCTGCTTGGACAAGTGGTTGTGCCTCCCTTAAACCAGGATCAACCATGTTGGTAGCAAGTCCGGCTGTAGAATCCAGAAGTACTCCCTTATCAGAAGATGATAGGAAAAACTGGCAGCACCTGGACCTTCTTCAGGACACTGTACCTGGTATGAGTGTAAACAGGGCTTATAATGATATCATCAAGAAGAAAAAGGGCAAACCTGTGATCGTTGCAGTGATTGACTCAGGCTTAGATATTAACCATGAAGATTTAAATGATATCCTATGGGTAAATTCAGGAGAACGTGCAGACACAGGGAATGATGATGATGGTAACGGTTTCGTTGATGATGTACATGGATACAACTTTTTGGCAGAATCCTACAATGAGCAATTGGAATTTACAAGGATTTTAAGATTGGGCATTGGCGATGAAGCATATCAAGCTAAGGCAAGAGCCAAGCTGGATGAAAAAATGACAGAAGTTACCCAAACTATCTCTCAAATTCAGCCCATGTTATCAGCCTTAGAGGAAGCAGATATGGCCGTACGGAAGGAGCTTGGTAAAGAAGAGTATACCTTGGAAGATCTAAAGGGTATAGAAGCCAGCGGTCAACTTTCCATGCAGGTGGGTTTTTTGAGCCAAATGTTAAGCCGAACCGATGATCTTGACGAAGTGAAGCAAAGTTTATCAGGCGCTTATGATTACTACTCCAAACAACTGGAATACAACCTCAATGTAGAGTTTGACGGCAGGACTGTAGTGGGAGATGATCCTTATGACTACAATGATCAGGATTATGGCAACGGGAATCCCATCCATAGGGTAACAGACGAAAGTCACGGAACACATGTAGCAGGGATCATTGCAGCCAATAGAGCAAACGGATTGGGCATAAATGGCGTGGCCAATAATGCTCAAATTATGGCCATTAGGGCAGTGCCTAATGGAGATGAATATGACAAAGATATTGCATTGGCCATTAGGTATGCCGTGGACAATGGCGCCAAAGTGATCAACGCAAGTTTTGGTAAATCTTTCTCACCTAATCCTGAGTGGGTATATGACGCACTGAAGTATGCTGCTGACAATGATGTGCTTTTTGTGCATGCCGCCGGCAATGATGCGCTGGACTTGGACGATCCTGAAAACTCCAATTTCCCAAATGATCACAAATATGATAATGGTAGAGAATTCACCAATAACGTCATCACAGTTGGCGCCATTGGTTCTGAATATGGTGCCAGGATGCTTGCCCCGTTTTCTAACTATGGTGCTAAAAATGTAGATGTATTTGCTCCTGGCGCACAGATCTATTCCACCATGCCCGAAGACGATTACACTTTCCAAAGTGGTACTTCCATGGCAGCTCCTGCAGTTGCCGGATTAGCAGCATTGATCAGGTCATATTACCCCAAATTGACTGCAGAACAAGTTAAAAAAATTATCATGGAGTCTGGTATCAGTCCAGAAGTCAAAGTAGGAGTAGGTGGCGACCTATCTGCTCTCTATACATTGAGTGAAATTTCAGTGTCAGGTAAAGTTGCAAATGTGTATAATGCTCTGGTATTGGCCCACCAAGTTTCTAAAGGAAAAGTGAAGCTTTAAATCAATATTTAATGCACAAACCGGTTCCTTTCGAACCGGTTTTTTTTTGCCTTCCAATTTCCTACCTTTGAGAAGCTTTAGGGGTGCCCATTCGGGCTGAGATCATACCCTTTGAACCTGAAACGGTTAGTACCGGCGAAGGAAAAAGTCCCGTCTGTCCATTCTTTGGTCAGTATGCTCCTAAAGTTTTTTCATTAATCAATAATTCATTTTCAAAATATGAAGACTATAACCAATGCATTCAAAAAGGTAAAGCATCAATGCCCACTTGTACAGAGCATTACCAACTATGTGGTCATGAACAACACAGCCAATGCCTTGTTATCGTTGGGCTCTTCCCCGATTATGGCACATGCAAAATCTGAAATGGAGGACATGGTCAGTATCATAGGGGCACTGGTAATCAATATCGGTACACTGGATGAATACTGGGTTGAAAGTATGCTACTGGCAGCAGAAAAAGCAAAATCTCTCAGCAAGCCAATCATACTCGACCCCGTAGGAGCTGGCGCCACTGCTTACCGTAACCAAACACTTACCCAACTCATCCAAGTTGGCCCAAATATTATCCGAGGCAATGCTTCAGAAATCATGTCCCTTGCATCAGTAAACATTCATACAAAAGGTGTAGATAGCACCAATACATCTGATGAGGCTTTGGATGCTGGAAAAAGACTTTCAAACGAAACAGGGGCTATTGTCTGCATTTCCGGAGAAGTAGATTATATCATACATGGGGAAAAAACCGCCAAAGTGAAAAATGGCAACCCCATGATGGCAAAAGTTACGGGAATGGGTTGTACTGCTTCTGCAATCGTGGGCGCATTTGCCGCGGTGGAAGAAGATTTATTTACCGCAACAATCGCAGCAATGACTGTAATGGGTGTTGCTGGAGACATGGCAGCAGAAAAATCCGAAGGTCCTGGCACTTTGCAACTTCATTTCTATGATGCACTTTACCAATTGACCCCTGAATTACTTGCTGAAAAAGCAATTGTAGAGATTGGTTGATGCAAAAGGATTTTCCATATAGACTTTACTTAGTCACTGACGAGGCACTTTGTCTGGGCAGGGACTTTTTTTGGGTGGTAGAGGAAGCCATCAAAGGAGGCGTAGATATTGTGCAGCTAAGGGAAAAAGAATTGGATAATGAAGCATTTTGCAAAAAAGCTGAGAAACTCAAAACCTTATGTGATAGATATAGGGTCCCTTTAATAATCAATGATGCGGTAAATGTTGCTAAAATGGTATCTGCCCATGGACTTCACGTTGGGCAAAGTGACAGTTCAGTTGAGGATGCCAAAGAAGTACTGGGTAAAGATTACCCAGTAGGACTTTCTTTGGATAAGCTT
Organism: Mongoliibacter sp.; assembly: GCF_007692705.1. Taxonomy (GTDB): domain Bacteria; phylum Bacteroidota; class Bacteroidia; order Cytophagales; family Cyclobacteriaceae; genus Mongoliibacter. Next base: position 5,420 of record NZ_REBN01000107.1, on the reverse strand, counting down.
TCTGATTTGGATAATCCTCAAAGTAAACTGGCCTGGTACTATGGGGTTAGCCCTATTTATTCTACCCCAACTAAAACGGATACCCTGTATGAATGGGGCTTAGAAGGACTGGCAATTTTGCGAAAAAAAACTCCAAAAAAACTTGTGGCCATTGGCAGGGTAAATATTTCCAACGCTTCTGAAATCATAAGTCATGGAGCAGATTGTCTGGCAGTAGTATCTCAAATATGTTCCGCTGACTCCCCTGCCCATGCTGCTGAGTCATTTAAAAAGCAAATTGACAAAGGTCTAACACAAACAACATGGTAAAATCTTATATCCCCGTCCTGACCATAGCAGGTTCAGACTCCAGTGGTGGGGCCGGAATTCAGGCTGACCTCAAAACTTTCAGCTCATTTGGCTGCTACGGAATGAGCGTCATCACTGCTACCACTGCTCAAAATACCCGTGGTGTAAAATCAGTCCATGCCATCCCTGTACAGCATATCCGAGAACAACTGGAAACTGTCTTGGAGGATATTGTCCCAAAATCCATTAAAATAGGGATGGTCAATAGGCCTGAAGTAGCAAGGACTCTCGCAGACATATTGAAACATCTTCCCGATATCCCCATTGTATTTGACCCCGTGATGGTTGCCACTTCTGGAGACAGACTGATTGAGTTTGATACCATTCAAATCTTAAAAGACACCCTTTTCCCGCTCTGCAGCTTACTGACTCCAAACCTGGATGAATCAAGTATTTTATCAGGCATGGATATCAATAATGAGGTTTCTATGGAAATGGCAGGACGGAAAATCATAGAAATGGGCTGTAAAGCTGTCTTAGTAAAGGGCGGTCACCTAAAGGCAGAAACAGTAAAGGATTTATTGATTCAAAAAGATGAAAAAATCATCTCTTTTGAAAGTGAATATATAGCTACCAAAAACCTTCATGGCACAGGTTGCACCATGTCCTCCGCAATTGCTGCAGAATTAGCCAAAGGGCAGTCCTTGGAGAACTCTGTAAAAAATGCCAAAGTTTATATCAGTGGTGCAATTGCAGCCGGAAAAGACGTGGTCACCGGAACTGGACATGGACCATTAAATCATTTTTATGAACCTCAAAAACAAATTATAAATGAAGTGGAGTGAAAAAGCATGGAAACAAATCGGTCCATTGTATCATAAAATAATTGAAATGCCCTTCAACCAGGAGCTGATGAATGGGAGTTTACCTAAAGAAAAGTTTAAGTTTTACATGGCTCAAGATGCTTATTATTTGGGAGAATTTGGAAAAGCCCTGAGTACCATTTCAGGGAGATTAGAAGAATTGGACCAAGTACTGGCATTTTCACAATTTGCTTCAGGAGCCATTGTGGTAGAAAGGGCTTTACACGAAAGCTATTTCGTAGAATTGGGACTACCAGAAGAAGTACAGCCTAGCCCGACCTGTCTCCTTTATACCAATTTCTTACTCAAAACAGCTGCTTATGGAAATGTGGAAACGGCAGTTGCCGGGGTCCTTCCCTGCTTTTGGATTTACAAGAAAGTAGGTGATCATATTTATGCCCAGCAGGATAAATTCCCGGACAATCCCTACAAAAACTGGATTGACACCTATTCCGGTGAAGACTTTGCGGAATCCGTAGCCAAAGCAATAGATATCACTGATCAATTGGCAGAAAAAGCCAGTCCTTCAGCCCAAGAAGAAATGTTTAAGGCCTTTGAAATGGCAAGTAAGCTGGAGTGGATGTTTTGGGATTCAGCGTATAGGTTGGAGAAGTGGGAGGTTTAATGAGTAGTGAATAGTTAACAGTTAGTTAATTTATGAATGTTTAATTGGTTAATTGTTTAATTGATTAACTGATAGAGATAGCTAGCGCCGCCGTGCCTTTAATTGATTAACTGATAGAGATAGCTAGCACCTCCGTGCCGCTGTGAGTGTCATCACTCACAGCCATTTTATTCGGAATAAACAGAAATTGTTCATGCCCTGATTATACTTGACACTTTTAACAGGAGCTTAGTTTCATAAACCAGCGCTGCCAATATATCGCCGAAGGCTTATATCTATATATATCGCGAACCTGTCTAGCGACAGGTAGAGCATATATCATTTACTGCTCGATTCTAACGCCGCTGTGAGTGTCACTCACAACTAAAAACTCTAGGGTTTCCTTTCTTGATTCTTGTGTCTTGTGTCTCCCCTTTCACAAAACCGCTTCCCACAATATCTCCACCGGATGCTTGGCCTTTTTACCTGTACCGTCAGCTATCTGATGGCGGCAGGAAGTTCCAGGAGCAGCGATCAATGTATCCAAAGCAGCATCCCGGACAGCTGGGAACAAGACCATTTCCCCGATCTGCATACTGAGCTCATAATGCTCTTTTTCATAACCGAAAGACCCAGCCATTCCACAACAACCTGATGGAATCGTTTCTACCTCATAATTTTCGGGTAGACTGAGCATCTTCTGTGTCCAAGAAAGGGAAGAAAGTGCCTTTTGATGACAGTGACCATGCAGTTTGATTTTCTTTTTTTCTTTGGTAAAAAGGTGAGCTGGGATATTTCCAGCAACAATTTCTCTCCCTATAAATTCATCTATCAACAGTGTATGAAACTTCAGCTTTTTGGCATCCTCGACCAATTCCTTACTGACCAATTTGGGATATTCATCCCTAAAACCCAGAATGGCTGAAGGTTCAATCCCCACCAATGGGGTATTCCCATCAATAAGCTCTTTGAACACTTTCACATTGGCATCTGCATGTTTTTTGGCTTTCTCCAGCAAACCTTTTGACAATGCTGACCTACCACTTTCCTGGTGGTCTACCACTTTGATTTCATAACCTAGTTTTCTCAGTAGTTTGATTGCGGTAATTCCTATCTCCGTATCATTGAAATTGGTGAATTCATCGACAAACAAATAAATGGTCTTGATGATTTTTTTCGGTACAGGAAGCTGAGCATAGTTTTTCTTATACCATGTTCTCAAATTCACTTTTTGAATACTTGGAAGCTGTCTTTTTGGTGCCACACCAAGAATAGATTTCATCAAACCTCCGGTCAGTCCGTTACTCAAAGCAAAATTGCTAAGCCCTGGAAAAATCCCAGCCAAGCCATTGAGGTCATTGATGTGTGCAAAAGCCTTGGAGCGCAGAGGAATCCCATGCTGTTTTTGGTATTGGTATAAAAACTCGGCCTTCATGGATGCCATGTCCACATTGGAAGGGCATTCTGAAGTACAGCCTTTGCAGGAAAGACAAAGGTCTAAAGCTTCTTTAATCTCAGGATGATCAAATGGATTGGGTTTTTTATCCAAGGTCAAAAATTCCCTCAGGGTATTGGCCCGGCCTCTGGTGGTATCTCTTTCGTTGCGGGTAGCCTGATAACTCGGACACATGGTACCACCTGAAGCAGGTAGTTTCCTGCAATCTCCTGAACCATTGCATTTCTCTGCCATTCTCAAAAATCCCCCAACGTGGCCAAAGTCAATCAAGGTCTCCTGTTCTGGAGTTTGCATATCGGCTTCATACCGCAAAAAAGTATTCATTGGTGCGGTGTCCACAATTTTTCCGGGATTGAAAATATTGTCAGGGTCCCAGGTATACTTGATCCTTCTGAAGAGCTGGTAATTTTCCTCTCCTACCATCAGGGGAATAAATGGAGCCCTCACCCTTCCGTCACCGTGTTCACCGGAAAGGGATCCATTATATTTTTTGACCAATTTGGCTACATCAAGCGAAATATTGTAGAAGGCTTCCTGATCCTCTTTTTTCTTCAAATCCAAAATGGGCCTCAGGTGTATCTCTCCTGCCCCGGCATGGGCATAGTGCACCGGTTCCTGACCGTAGGCCTCCATCATTTTATCAAACTCATCTATGTAGGATGCCAGGTCCTCTATATCTACTGCCGTATCTTCTATACAAGCCACAGCCTTTCTATCACCGGGAATATTGGCCAAGAGTCCCAATCCTGCAGACCTCAAGGCCCAAGCAGATCTAACCAGGTCGGGGCCAATCACGGGATAGGCATATCCCAAACCAGCTTGCTGCAGATCTTGGATCAATTTTTCTGCTTTGCTCCTAGCTTCAGCTTCTGTTTTACCGGTAAACTCCACCATCAGCAAAGCCATTGGATCACCTTCAACAAAGTATCTGTTTTTGCTGTATTCTATACTTTCCTTGGTGCAGTCCAGGATAATCTTATCCATCAGTTCCACCGCAGTGGCCGGATGCTTCATGGCTACCTGAGCAGCTAGCATGCTCTGATTAATGCTTTCAAAATGGGCCGCCACTACTACCTCTATGGGGTCAGGCAGGGGATCAAGGGAGATTTTGATTTCCGTAGTAAATGCCAAAGTACCTTCAGAACCTGTCAAAAGCTGACAAAAGTTAAAAGGCAAACCATCTTCCTTAAAAATCTCAGTATCCAGCAATGCATCAACGGCATAGCCCGTATTCCTTCTGTGTATACTTTTTTTCGGAAAGTTTTCTTCTATATTTTTTTGGGCAGTTGGATCAGATAGTTCCAGTTTGACTTGCCGGTAAACTTCTCCTTCCAGTCCTTCCAACATACACTTCTCCTCAAACTCCTTTTTTGACAATCCCCCAAAAACAGCTGTATTTCCATCAGCAAGTATGGTTTTCAACTCCATCACCTTATCTCTTGTGGTTCCATATACAATGGAAGTAGTTCCGGAGGAATTATTCCCTACCATACCGCCGATCATTGCCCTATTGGCAGTGGAAGTAATGGGGCTGAAAAAAAGTCCATGTGGTTTCAGGAACCTATTCAATTCATCTCTCACTACTCCAGGCTGCACCCTTACCCATTTTTCTTCTTTATTGAATTCCAAAATGGAGGTAAAATGTTTAGATACATCCACCACAATACCATTTCCCACGCATTGTCCTGCCAAAGAAGTCCCTGCTGTCCTCGGAATTAAGGAAGTTTTATGGGATTTGGCAAAGCTGATTAGTTGCATGATGTCTTCATCCGTTTTCGGAAAAGCGACTGCAAGCGGCACTTCTCTGTAAACAGAAGCATCTGTAGCGTAAAGTGTCTTGGTAAGGGAATCGAATTTAAGCTCTCCTGCCAGGGTTTGCTTTAGTTTTTCCAAGGCAGGCAATAGGTTAGGTTTGGTCAAAGTCATAGCTCAAAAATAAGGAATTGAAGCTTTGCTTTTTAGGATTGGTAAAAGAAAAGATGAAGATTAGAGCAAAGATTGAAACATGGTGAAAATCAGATGAAATCGAGCCTGCCCAGAGCAGGCGGGCATAATCCCGTACCTATTGGACCACACACTGGGATGATTCTTAAATGCGAAGATTCTCCCGAATAAATTCGGGACAGGCTATCTGGCAATTGAAAAACAAATTATAAACACATGAAAAAGGATTATTTCTTCTCGAGTTGATAATTATTCACTAAAACCG
>NZ_REBN01000271.1 GCF_007692705.1 Mongoliibacter sp. | reverse complement strand
TTCCCAGGTTATTATTTTTGACTCTGCTTGCGATATCTTCAAAAGTTCCTGTGTAAACATTATTAATAAAGTCATTTGTCAAGTTATTAAGAGAGTACAAAGATGATATGCTAAGCTCTTTCCCCTTTTTTTCATATGTCTTTGTGTAATTATAATTGATATCAATATTATTGGAAAGATTGTTTGTCTCCACATCTCTTAATACAGCAGACTGCAACATTTCACCCATAAAAGTTTCTGTTAGGAGTCCATCTTGATAGGTATTTCTATTTCTCAAACCAAAGCTGACACCGGCGGTCATAAAATTGAAATCATTAATTTCATAATCCCATCCAAAATTATATCTACCAAATATCTGATTGGTTCTGGTATCTGCACTTTGAAGAATATTTAAAGTACTGCCGTCCATATTGGTCACGAGTTGCTGATTTTCGAAAGAACCAAGGATATTGTATCCTGCTCTACCGAAACCTCCTAAAGTAAAACCCATTTTCCCCTTTTTTAGACTGGCATTCAACCCTAGATTGGATGCTCTCCACCCAACAGTCGTGTTGATATTGAGTGATGCACCCTGAATGTTATTCTTCTTGGTTACAATATTGATCACGCCACCTGTACCTTCTGCATCGTACTTGGCCGAAGGAGAAGTAATGACTTCAATGGCTTTGATTTCTTCCGCAGGGATTTGTTTAAGTGCATCAGAAATATTGGATGCTACAATGGCTGATTGCTTACCATCAATAAGAACAAGTATATTGGTACTGCCACGCATAGAAACATTTCCATCCATATCAACAGATAGCATGGGTACTCTCCTCATTACATCTGAAGCATCTCCACCAACAATGGTGTTATCATTTTCAGCATTGTATATCGTTCTATCTACTTTTTCTTCAATCAGATCTCTTTGACCCAATACAGTAACTTCCTCTAGCGCCAAGTCTTCAGGCTCTAGGTAAATTGCATTAAAGCGCATTGAGGGCTGACTTTCATCGATTTCAAATTCCTCAGAAACATAATCTCTGAATCCCATAAATGATATTTGGATATAATACCTTCCCTCTTTCACCAACGAAAAAACAAACTCTCCATTTAAATCTGCTACGGCGCCAGCTACGCTATTCGCAGTAGCTAAATCTATCAAGGACAAACTAGCATAGGCTACAGGTTCGCTGGAGCTTTTTTCAACCACTTTACCAGTAACCTGGTTTTTTTCAAGACTTGGTTGAGTCTGACTAATAGCTGCATAATGTATGGTAAACAGAAAAATGTAAATCGTGATGGCTCTAAAATTCAAAGTTTTCATGTCTTTCTAATTTTGTGATTTCGTATGTTAGAAAGAATTGATCACAGAAGGTTTAATGTCCCAATCGTCTTACTTGACAGATCCTTACATAACATCGACGAATTCTATATATTAGAAGACAAATAGGAAATCCAAAAAAGGAAAAATTTTGAGAATTTCATGATTCCTTTAACTTTATGCTACAATCAACTCATTTAGCAAAGGATTCCTTTTTAAACTTATATCTACAGTGAACATGTCGAGAATCTTTAGAAATATCAGAAAGAAGTTTTTGCTCGAAAGATTTACCAACAGGGTATATACTCAGGATTCCATTATGGCATTGCTGATCGAAAACCAACTCAGAGAAGAAAACTTTGTAAGAAACAGAACCTTAAATGATTTGATGTCGATCAATACACAGTCCATACGTTCTTTTTTGAGCTGGTAATTAAGCTCTGAGAAACTGGATAATTGGGTGCCATCAAAAATAAATGCGTTGGTAGAAAGAGTTCTTTCAAAATAGTTTATAGCATTTTTTACTTACAACTTTTGATTTTCATCTATGACATGTTTAAGGGTAAATTGAGAACTCAGTCTTCCACTTTCATTGTATTCAAAGAACAGGTATTAACCGTTGACTCATTCCTCAGCAATGCCATATTGCCTCCTTTTCGGTCTTCATAATTGAAATTCAGACCGAAACCAATTTCTGTTCGGCTTCCAGGATAGGCAAATATTCTGGGGTTGAAAGTGAATCTTTGAAAACAATCGATCAAAGCTTTAAACCTTTTGAGGCTTACCCATCAAATAAAGCTTCTTCCCTCCTTTTCCATTAAGTTTTCCCATTTCCCAAATGTAGTTTTCATCAGATAAACCATCAATCAATTGGTTCATATCCTCTAAAGTGTAGGTTCGGGCATTGGATACTGCGCCATCCCAGGCAATAAACAAAGGAAGTATAGGAATCAAATACGTAAAGACCAATTGCTGCCAAGTCAATGGCCTCACTGCCGGTGTCAAAATCAAAGTAGCAATCAATGCAAAAGGTATGGCAAGCCACCAAAGAAAGATAGGAGGGGAATTGTCACTGATTTCATAGATCAAGATTGGCTGATGAGAATCCTTGGCATTGCTGAGGATTGCACGCGCAATATCAGGTTTCATATGATGCATACTGCTGACCATAGTTCTCAAGCCCCTGATTTCAGGAGACACTTTAGTGGCATCCAATGAAGTGGTGAGATACTGTATATTGTTTACCTTGTCTGAATTGAACTTTTCAGCTGCCTTTAAATTGGGGTAAAGGTCACTCAATAGCAGTTGAAGCTCTGGTCTTTTGTTTTTCAGGGAGTGAAAAATCTCCGGCATGGGACCTCCATTTCCAGAACAAAGATCGATGATGACATTTTCCTTGGTAAGAGAAAGTCCTTTTTCAATTAAAGGCTTCATAATGGAAGCAGAATCCAGAATTCGATGAAAACGACTGATATAGCGGGTCATCAGTACCCTTAACCAATCGGGGAACCAAGGCTGATCTTCGAACTCAAAAAGATGAATGCGCTTCATGATTTGAATTTACAGCTTTTTACCATGATAACGCCTGATATTTAGGGTTTTGTAAAAAAATTCAACCTATCTGAACGGAAAAGACCCTACAGAATCCTTAGGCTCTTTTTTAGAAAAAAAGAAATAAAATACACCTTGGATTGTAGGTTAGATTTCTAAATAAAGACTGAAAATACAAAGGAATCAGTCATTTAATAGACTGAGACTTAGTACCTAGTAATGAAGTCTAAAAGTGAAGTGAACCGTCTGATTCTGATCCAGAGTGCTCGGGATCATTCTGGAATAGTTTACGCACACCGAAGCATAGAAAGTCTAATACATATTTCAGATTAAGGTCAATCCTCAAAGTGTATTTTCTGAATAACTTCCCAAAACATATTTACTCCCGTCTCAATCAAATCATCAGGAAAATCAAAATTTGGTTCATGCAACTGGGGTTGATTCGTTCCGGATCCCAAACCAAATAGTAGGGTTTTTGTCTTCAATGAAAAATGCCCAAAATCCTCAGACCAGCGGAAAGGAGTACGTATATGTTTGACTTGTAATCCAAGTTTTTTCGCTGCTTCATTCCCATATTCCCAGGCTTCAGGGTCATTATGTGTTGCGGTAAAACTCTCTATATAGTCAAACTCAATCTCCAAGCCATATTCTTTGGCAATCTGAGAACAGAGTTTTTCAGCGTAAGTGACCAAAAGATCTCTGGTTTCATTTTCATAGGCCCTAAGTGTGGCTCGAATTACAGCTTGTCCAGGAGTGGTACCAAAAGCAATTTCTCCAAGTTGGGCATTGATGACAGTAACTAACGTGAATTTTTTCATGGCATCTGGAAGTTTTTCCAATGCCACTATACACTTGCACATCGCTTCCGCTGGTGAATTTCCCGCTTCAGGGTGAGCTGAGTGGGAATTCCGACCCTTCAACTTGATAATCATACCTACTGATGCCGCTGCAAAAGCTCCTTTTTTGATGACTATCTGATGCTTCTCATGCCCTGGCAGGTTGTGCAAAGCAAAAGCTAGATCCGGATTATGTTTATGGAATTTTTTATCTGAGCCCACATTTGCCGCCCCTTCACCGGTTTCTTCTGCCGGTTGAAAAAGTAAGACTACTTTGCCTTTTTTTGGCCTTTCTTTGGCAAGCTTCATACCAATACCACTGATTATCGCCATATGCCCATCATGCCCACATGTATGGGATTTACCATCAACTTTACTGATATGTCGAATATTGTTATCCTCCCAGATAGGCAAACCATCCAGTTCACAACGGTACATACTCGTTAGACCTTCTTCCTTTCCTTGATATATAACTAAAAGACCAGTACCACCTACTTCCTCAATAAGCTCATCTGGTTTCAGCGATTTAAAAAATTCAAGTACCCTTTTGGCCGTTTCCTTTTCTTCTCCTGACAATTCAGGATATTGGTGCAAGTTTTTTCTAAGATCTATGAGTTGCTTGAGTTCGGATTTATTCATCTAAAAAGGGGTTAAGTGAGTCAATCAGTTTTAATGATCAATATATTCCACAAATTTATAACAATGATCGTTCCTATGCTTACATATTACAGCTTCATTTGGTTAAGGCAGTATTTTTTTCATCCTGATCCTCAAGTCACTTATATTTTACCAAGAACTTTTTTATATTGAAAAATGCTTACCACTAAACCCATTTAAAAATGACAATCGAACAAAAGACCGCCATTGAGAAAGAGGTAGAAAGCCTAAAAGCCAAACTTACAGGAGATATGTTTCAAGACATGGAAACCCGTGATAAGATCCACAACCTGGAAATGCAACTGAAAGGGGTTAAGCCCATAGACAGTCATTTTGATTGTTTCGGCTGCGGAAGCTAAATTGATCAATCAAAAATTTATACCCAGGCTTCTTTTTTTGTTTTCAAGACAAATGACGAAGCCTTTTTTTAATTTCTCAATAACCCATCCAGTCATGAACAGCAGGTATTTTGTTTTATATAAACCATTTGGAACCCTTAGCCAATTTAGCGGTGATCAAAATACGTTGAAAGAGGTATATGATTTTCCAAAGGAAGTCTATCCAGTGGGAAGGTTGGACAAGGATAGTGAAGGACTCTTGCTCATCACTGACGATAAACCCCTCAACCATTACCTACTCAACCCAAGGTTTGCGCATGAAAGGACATACTTGGTTCAAGTGGAGGGTATTCCCGACCTGAAGGCGGTCAGAGATTTGGAAAATGGGGTGGAAATCAATGTGGATGGCAAAAACTATTATACCAAAAGAGCAAAGGCTAGCTTACTTGATCCCGCACCTGTACTTCCTGAAAGAAACCCGCCAATTCGGTACAGGAAGTCCGTTCCGGATACGTGGATTCAACTTACTTTAAAAGAAGGCAAAAACAGGCAGGTGAGAAAAATGACCGCGGCAGTTGGTTATCCTACTTTGAGGTTGGTACGTTTTTCCATGGAAAACCTAAATATTGAAGGCTTTGAAGTCGGAGAAGTCAGGGAGTTTATACAGGAGGAAATCTATAACTTACTCAAACTAGACCCCAGAAACATTCAACAACAAAGTTTAACATCAGACAAGAAATCTTTTTCAAGACCATCCGTTAAAAGAAGGAAGTAAACAGCAAATTGATTTTGCCATTTATCATTTAGAAAAATCAGAAATTGGGATACAGGGTATTTTATTATAATTTAGCCCTAGGAAAATAATTTACGAATGATGATTAACGATTCCCGTCCGACTGGAGTCATCCGGGCGGGTACAAGGTACTTTCTAAGGGATTGGTTTAAGTAACTTAGAGTCATCAATAAAAAAAATTTCCAAGAGGGTAAGAAATGAAGGTTGAATGCTGAATATTATATCCATTTATTTCAACCATATATCTACCGTATATCATTCAAATAAATAAGAATATAGGTTACCGAAACCATAACCACAGTTGATAATTAATTTTATATTTCAACTGTATATCAATTTTAACAACATGCATCAGGAAAAAATCCAACAGGTCATTCAAGAAGTAAAGAAGATCGTGGTAGGTCAGGACAGGATGGTCAACAGGCTGTTGATCGGACTTTTTACCAATGGCCACATTCTGCTTGAAGGTGTTCCCGGACTTGCAAAAACTTTAACAGTAAACACACTTGCCAAGGTATTGCACCTTGATTTTAAAAGGATTCAATTCACTCCCGATCTTTTACCTTCAGATTTGGTCGGAACCATGATATACAATCAGCAAGAGGCTAATTTTGAAGTAAAAAAAGGGCCTATTTTTGCCAATATCATTTTGGCAGATGAGGTGAACCGTTCTCCAGCAAAGGTTCAATCGGCACTTTTGGAAGCCATGCAAGAGAA
>NZ_REBN01000267.1 GCF_007692705.1 Mongoliibacter sp. | reverse complement strand
GCAAATTAAGACCTCCTTTGGTGGATAAGTCACTCAGTTCAGGTTTTGCTGGCGGGACAGTAAGGTCAGAAAACCCTATTCCAGCTCCAAAAGCAGTTGGCGCTCCACATGCCATGGAAATTGAATATGCCATGGGTAACCTACATTTGATCAAGGACTACGAATGGGCTGCTGAGGATATGGAAGTATCCAAAACCATGTTCAACTATTTCACCAATTTTGTCAAAACGGGGAATCCCAATGGAAAAGATTTACCTGAATGGCCAAAAGCAGAAAAGGATACCTGGACGCCTTCACTCATTAATATTGATGTGAATACCCAGGCAGAAAAAGCAAAAGCCGATGAGCGCTATAAATTTCACGATAGCTTTTACGGTAAAAAATAAACCTATTCAACTGAAAGAGGTGGGGCCAAAAGCCCCATTTTTTTGTTAATTACGCTAATTCATTAGCCTAATTTATATCAATTAAGCTAAAAAATGACGTAGGGCACTTGTGGGGACAGTTTATCTTTACCGAAAGAATGAAGCTCAATGCCTCCCGTTCAATTAATCGGGAAAATTATTTTTGGCGAACTTATGATGGTCAGGGATTTGACTTGATCGAATTGGACAGCTCTCAAAATCTGCAGGCTTTGGAATGCAAGTTGGGGAATGGAAAAGCCAAAATACCTGTGGCTTTTGAAAAGGCGTACCCTAATGCCAATTGGAATAAAGTAGATAATAGTAATTTTCTTGACTGGGTATTATAAAAAAGACCTGAAAGCTCAAGTGAAACTTTCAGGTATTATTTTTCAACAATTGAACATCCTAAATGACAAATGATGTTGACAGATCAATATCTTAATATCCAATATCAATCAGTATCTAAAACAACCTATTCAAAAGATAAGTAAGACTCCTTACCCATTCACCTTTACCCTACTTTTCTCATATTCCTCCTGAAACACCTTTTTCCTAGCTTCCAATTCACTTGGCCTGCTAAATACCATGGCATAAGCTTCTTTCAGTGAGCGTGAATTTCTTACATCCTTTACGATATCAGACCATTCATGAAAATTCAAAGTGATAGGATTGTATGACTTCACCTGCTTGGTAAGCCCATAACTCGGGCGCTCTTCTTCAGGCTGGAAAGTGCCAAACATCCTGTCCCAAATGATAAAGGTGGAGCCGTAGTTTTTATCCAGGTACTTTTCATTTGTAGCATGATGCACCCTATGATGGGAAGGGGTAGTAAAGAAATATTCAATCGGTCTCGGCAATTTGACAATATATTCGGTATGGATCCAAAACTGGTACAAGACCGCAATTTGGTGTACAATAAAGAATACAACAGGGTGGAATCCTGCCAAAGCCACGGGAATAAAGAATATGATCTTGATATGCTGTGTCCAACTCAGGCGAAAAGAAACTGACCAGTTGTATTTTTCAGAATTATGATGCGTTACATGCGTTGCCCACCAGAAGCGATTTTCATGGGCTATTCTATGTGCCCAATATCTCCAGAAGTCCAACCAAAACAAACAAAGTACAAAAGACCACCAAGTCATTGGAATTGTCCATGGGACGAGGTTATAGAAAAACAAAATGATCCCAAAAGTAACCACTTTTATTGCTGCACTCATTCCTACATTGACCAAGCCTATTACCAAAGCGGCAACGGAATCTTTACCGTCGTAGAAATCCTTTTTGTGCTTGTATGAAAGATACCACTCCAAGGCCACTAGGCCTATCATCACAGGAGCAGCATAAAGAATGATATTGGGCAGATCCATACTGGCGATCTGCTCAAAGGTTAATTTCTCTTTCTGCATAAAAACTTTATGAAATTGGTTTTTTACTCTATTACTTAATTCTCTAATATAAGAAGATCCAACTAAAAATCCTTGATTTAATTGATGAGTAGCTGTATTGCTTAGCCTGATTTAATGGCTTTTTCTTTAGGCTTATCGGATTCAATTATTTATTAATTTCATCCAAAAACTCCTGCACGGTTTTCAATGTGAATTCCTTATTGTCATTCAGGGTCGCATGTGCAGCATCTGGAATCATCACAAATTTGGAGTCGGGAATCAAACTGGCATAAAACTGCACAGTACTTGGTCTGGCTTCGTCAAATTCCCCTGTGAAAATTAATACCGGAACCGATATATTTCCTAAATCATTGAGTCTGTCAAATGTGCGTAATGTGCCTGTAGAAGTAAACTCACTTGGACCCCACATGTATTCATAAATTTGCTTCCCAGAAACCAAATCCATGTGACTTCTATCTACCTTTGGCCCTTCCTTTCTTCTAACATATAGACTGTAATAAAGATTCACAGCTTCCTGATAATCAGGATGGTCAAACTCCCCCATTTCCTCGTGATACCTTATGACTTGCTGCACAGAGTCAGGTAATGTAGCAATCAAAGTATCTGCATCTGCAATCCACATATCAGTGCTGAAAAGAGGACTACTGAATACAATTCCTTTTACGGCCTCAGGGTATTCACTGTAATAGGCAATTCCCAGCATAGTTCCCCAAGAGGAACCGTATAATACAAAATCATCCAGTTGCAAATGCTTCCGTAATTGCTCAACTTGTTCTACATAATGTTCAACGGTCATGAGGCTGGTATCTGTAATTGCTGAAGATCTGCCTGAGCCTAATTGATCCATGAAAATAAGGGGCCCTTCATAGCCCATTTCCTTCAAGGGCTCAAAACCAAAGCTGGTCCCACCCGGTCCACCATGAAGCAGCAAAACCGGTAATTTGTCTCCATCTCCAACCACCTCATACCATACCTTACCCCCTTCGACTTCCACATAACCTTCACCTGTACCCAGCTTTTTGATTTCAGGCTGCCCGCAGGAGAAAATAAAGAGGAGTGCAAATAAAACCCCTATGTAATTTAAATATTTATAGTTCATGTGCCTTAAGTTATTTTAATTCCAATACCGAAAGTCCTGCTTCGGCAATGATGCCATCTTGGTCTGATCTTACGCCCGAAATTCCTATAGCGCCTATACAATGGCCATCACGGAAAATCGGAACTCCTCCTTCTACAGGAATAGCATTAGGAAGGGATAAAAGCCTTAAGCCTCCTTCATTTACTGCATCTTCAAATACTTTTGTGCTCCTTTTGAAATAAACAGCGGACTTGGCTTTTTCCATTGCTACTTCCACACTGCCGATCTGTGTACCATCGATTTTTCTCAGTAAAATTAAATGTCCCCCAGCATCCAAAATAGCAATGACAACCGTCCACTCATTTTCTATAGCTTTTGCTTCTGCCGCATCTGCGATTCTTTTGGCTTCTGCCAAACTGAGATAAGGCTGTGTGCTTTGGGAATATCCTGTGGTGGTGATTGCCACTAAGAGTATAAGTAGGAGAAAAGACTTCATTTTTATTTGGTTTTGGTTCTTTCTTAAAATTCTAATTTAACGATTATTTTGAAGCCCTGCTCAAAAACCTTAAATTCAAATCATAAGATCTTTCAAAACCTAAAATCATTGTAAAATGAAAAACCTAAGTAGAAGAGATTCTCTGAAAACCATAACCCTGGGAACAGGGCTAGGACTTTTTGCCCCCTTTTCTCTTTTTGGATGTAATGATACTCCGAAAGAAAAAAAGCTTGGTGTCGCCTTAGTGGGACTTGGCTATTATAGTTCTGACCTTTTGGCCCCAGCCTTACAAATGACAAAAAATTGCTACTTGGCTGGAATAGTTACAGGAACTCCTTCCAAGGAAGATGAGTGGAAAAAGAAATATAATATTCCGGAAGCCAATGTGTACAATTATGAAAATATGGATGGGATTGCAGAAAATGACGACATTGATGTAATCTATATTGTTCTTCCACCATCCATGCACATGGAATATACCATCAAAGCTGCAAATACAGGCAAACATGTATGGTGTGAAAAGCCGATGGCAGTTACCGTAGAAGAATGCCAAGCCATGATTGATGCCTGTAAGAGGAATAATGTGAGCCTTTCTATAGGTTACCGATGTCAGCATGAGCCCAATACTTTAGCTTTTCAGGATATTGTGAAAAACGAAAAACTGGGAAAAGTACTGTCTTTAGATTGTGCAGCGGGTTACAGGGAAAACAGGACCGACCACTGGAAGCAAAAAAGAGAAATGGGTGGCGGAGTAATTTATGACATGGGTGTATACTCCATTCAGGGGGCGAGATTGGGATCAAATATGGAACCCATAGCAGTGAACTCAGCAAAAATATGGGCAGAGCGACCTGAAATATACCAAGACGGACTGGGAGAAGTGGTGGAAGCTGAGTTGGAATTTCCTGGTGGAGTCATCGGCAAGATCAAAACTTCTTTTTATGAAAACACAAATTTTCTAAATATCACCTGTGAAGAAGGTAAAATTGAAATGGAACCCTTTTCATCTTATGCGGGGAACAAGGGGAAAAGCCCACTAGGAGAAATCAATTACCCTTATGAAATTCCATGGCAACAAGCCAATCAAATGGACATGGATGCCATAGCCATTATGGAAGGGAGACCAATGCCTGTACCGGGAGAAGAAGGATTGAGGGATATCCGCATCGTCCAAGCCATATTGGAATCCTCCGAGACAGGGGAGAAGGTGGTGATTTAAGGATGAAGGAGGAAGGATAAAAGAAACAAGAGGCAAGAGAGCCAAGATACAAGAATCAAAGCCTGGCCCGTATCGGAGAGACAAGACTGTGGTGAGATTAACCTTTGAGGTTTTTGTTACCT
Organism: Mongoliibacter sp.; assembly: GCF_007692705.1. GTDB lineage: Bacteria > Bacteroidota > Bacteroidia > Cytophagales > Cyclobacteriaceae > Mongoliibacter. The sequence goes on along the minus strand of NZ_REBN01000267.1, from coordinate 1,476 downwards.
CTAAGGTCATATGTTTATAGAAAAAGATCCTTTCATGGCCCATTCGACCCCGAATGGGCCGTACCATTTATCGTCGAGATATTGCTATAAACATATGACACCGTTGAGATCAAAAAATAATAATCGAAAGCATGAAGATTCTGACCTCGAAGAGGTCATATGTTTATAGAGGAAATATAATTGATACAATTCAATTCGACCCCAAAGGGGTCGTACCATTATTCATCTCTGGAAACTATTTATAGACATATGATCCCCTTGGGATCAATTAGCGAATTATCCGATACTGAAAGGTCTATATCTATATAAGAATTAATTGATAGATTATTACATGACAACCCCGAAAGAGCCCACCTTTTTATCATTTCTACATTGCTATAAACATACATTACCATAGGCATCCCAAAGGAAAGGGAATGAAATAATAGACCCCGAAGATTTTTATTTAGTTAGCGAGAGACTAGAAAGGATGAAGGCTGAAGGCTGAAGGAAAGAGGATAGAACCAAGAACCCAGACCGCACCAATACAGATCTGCCAGATTTTGAAAACCTGGCGGGTCTATTTTTGGATTTATCTTAATCTATTCGCAGGGATGAAAAGTAATTTATCGTTGATACTTCAGATTTCTTCAAATGGATTTTTACCAAGAGTTATGGATTTTGGGATAGCCGCTTTTGAATATTTGAAACTACCTTTGATTTAGTTTTAATTCTGCACTCTTATGTAAACTTGGTCACTTGCCATTGGGTCATCATCAAATAGGGTGAGCTCGTTACCGTCTTCAGATAAGGCAAATCGATAAGTTTGTTGACTGCTAGGAATGCTAGTCTTATTCATTTCCTCTTTAGGTCCAAAAGGTGGCTGATTAAATTCACTTGGGTTATATGTGTTCCTTAAAGTAAAGGTGACTTGGTTGTCATTTACCTTGAAATTTCCTTCCCAAATCAATTGGTAACCTAAATCCATATTGCTTCCAGGTTCCCGATATGGCCACTCAAAAGAAAAAGAACCATTTGGTTTTATAACATAGCGGACAACTGATTCATACTGACTATTGGAGTCTAAAGTCGCATATTCCCATACACCTATCAATTTTTCCGGAACGAGGTCTTCTTTTTCCTGACAGGAAGTAAAGAAAAGAGGGCAAAAAGATTTATATTTTTCATAGTCTGGGAAGTTTAAAACTAAACTATATTTAAAGCAAATATATGTGTTTTTTTGAAGCAACTAACCTGTAAGAATATATAGAAGCCTGATATCTAATAATATCTCAATATCAATCCATATCGAAAAAGAAATTAGTCCAGTTGAATCGCTCAAAAACAGAATTTTTGAAATAAGCTTTAAATAAAATCAAGATATCCTACTCCAATTCATTTGGTGTTTTTTGTGGGATTTGATCTGGCGCAGTACCATTGCATTTTCAGGCATTGTAAGTTCGGGATCATTTTGCAATAATAATTCTGCTGCATCCC
>NZ_REBN01000142.1 GCF_007692705.1 Mongoliibacter sp. | reverse complement strand
CAAAGACAAAGCTGTTATCATTAAACTCGATTCCGGTAATGGTTGCCGGCGTGATGTTGAAATCATCCCCTGTAAACTCGATGCTGTAGTTGTTTCCGGCAGAAAGTGTTCCCTGGCTGATGGCGTAAGCACCAACCTCTTCACCTTCAACCCTGATCAAAGTTCCTGAAATGATAGATTCATCATCTTCGTTTACAAAACCGGTTGCTGTAAAAGTCAGAACAGGTTCTGCTGTACCATATAATTTTCCTTGGTTTAAGTCCGCCGTGACAATAAGGGCAGCCTTGTTCACTGTTAAAGTTCTTTCCACTGGTTCAGCGGCAAAATTCACATCGTCTCCTGCCTGCGAGGCTGTGATGGTCGTACTACCTGCTTTCAGAACAGTTGCTTGATTACCCGATATAGTGACTATTGATGGATCATCAGCTGTATAGGTGACAGTCAACCCCTGATCAGTTTCTGTATCTCCCAAAGTAAAAATAGCGTCTCCATAAGTCTTTGGATCAATTTCAGAGAATGTAATCGTTTGATTCAATTTGTTGATGGTGGTAAATTTCCAGGTATTGGACTCTGGGATAAAACCTTCAAATTCATTTCCTGCCTGATCTTCAACAAACCCAGTAGAAATTCCTACCGTAATATCAGTATTAAAAGGAAGGCTGATATCCAGGTCAATAGAAAGAATTAAATGATCATCTGAAACACCTATCTCATCACGATCCGCTGGTACGGAAAGGTCATATTGCCTTAAAATTGTAGATCCACTATTAACTGTAAGTATTCCGGTATTTCCCAATACTACCTCCTCATCAAAAGTAATAAACAAGCTTGGCTTGAACTCCACTTCAGTTGCGTTGTGAGTAGGAGCAAATGTGGAAACAACAGGGCCTGTTTCATCAGTGACTGTAATGGTAAACTCCTGGTCAGTAAAGCCTGCATCATTTGTAGCTCGGAGAGTAACCGGATGGTTACCAACATCTGATTTGGCTGGAGTACCTGTCAATACATCCCTTGTCTGAAGACGATAAACTTCATTGGTGTTGACTTTTGCATATACCAAAAGACCACTAGAACTTAGCGATAAACTCCAAATATCATCTGTAGCACCCACGGACACTACTTCAAAAGATGAAAAATCAGAGTTGTATTTTCTTATACCTCCATTCTCCATTGATATGTAAAAATTACCGCTATTGTCTGTTGTGATGGAGGTTGGTCCCGTCGGTAAGTCGGATAAAACTGTAATTAACTCAATTCCATCATATTTAAGGATTGAATTAATTTCATGAGCTGCAAAAAATAAATTGTTGTCCTTATCAATTGTCAATCCAAATGGACTATTTGAAAACAGATCACTCAATACAACTGAAACTTCTTTGGTAGTTTCATTGATTTTTAGAATCTCACTTGAAGGATAATTTGCAGCATAGATGAAGCCATCTTTATCTATCAAGGAGATGACTCCACCTGATCTTGACAAGAAAACCTCTTCCTCAGCTGACGGATTATTCAAGGGCACTCGAGTGATGGCATTTGAAATATTATTATTTCTTGAAATATAGAGGTAACCATTAGCAATATGCAGTGAGAAGACATCTCCACGTATTCCTGACCTCCAAGAAGCGCTGGTACCATCAGGGGTGATTTTAAAGATCTGAGTACCATCTGTTCGAATTGTATAAATATTTCCATCATTGTCCGCAGTTGCACCTCTAAGTCGAATTCCATCAGGTAACGTACCCGCTAGAGACGCAACACCGGACTCACCTGCGCTGAAACTTAACCATGCTGGCAATGTAGGTGAACTGATTGTTGTTTCTAAATCATTCTCTACCGACCCTTCAATAGTGTAATTGTAAAACTTGTCATAGGGAATGGTCGTGATCGGAGAACTGTTGAAGGACGGAGGAGAAGGTGATTGAGTATCAAAGAAAACTTCCTCACCATAAGCCGTTCCTATTGAATTGGTAGCATATGCTCTCACATAAACCGTAGAACCAGCCAGCAGTCCTGTCACAGTACCTGAGAAAGTGCCAGTACCAGATTCCATTTCAACTTTAGTGTCTGAAATGGTCGGATTGCTAGATTGGGACCATACTATCCCTCGATCAGTCACTACTGCCCCACCGTCTGAAGTAACTTCCCCTCCAAGTGTAGCAGAAACTGTAGTCACATCAAGAGGTGTTGCAGTCGTTAATTCAGGTAAAGTAATTTGTGCCAATCCCGGAATCGGATTGAATTCCGGATTTGTCTCAGGTTCATCATACTCAAATCCCTGCAAATAAGGATAGGACATCAGTCCCTCGTCTGTACCAGCTTGCTTAATATTCCATATGCCTGTATTAGGAGTAAAATCCCATCCTGAAAAAGTCGACTGAGTCCTCATTTCAGCCGTAATTTTACCTGTACCTCTTGCACTAGTTGCCATACCGGAAGTTTCAGTATCCCAATAAGAATCACTCACAGTAGCAATTCCTGACCCTATAAATCCGCCAGTAGTATTTGTGGTGGGACTTTTTACAAATCCTTTAGAATAAGAATACCTAATTATACTATTCGTAGTTGAACGTCCAACAAATCCACCAACATGTGGGGCAGTGATATGTGAAGCTTCAACAGCAACATCTGTATAAGAATTTGAAATATTTATAATTCCAGTTCGTCCTATAAGTCCTCCAATATCACTTACTCCTTTGACAGTTCCCGTTACATACACTCCCGAAATTTCTACATACGAGATACTTTGACCGATCAAGCCTCCAGCTCTTATATTGCCAATTATCGAGACATCAATTAACCCTACATTCTTCAAGACTATATTAGACCCCGAAGACCCTGTAATAATTCCGAATAGTCCAATATCGTTTGTGCTACTTCGATTGATTGTTAGTCCTTTAATAGTATAATTCTTGCCGTCAAAATTGCCTGAAAATCTAACTGAACCTCCGATCGGCAACCATCCTGTATTTTCATTGGCAGTAGCAGAAGCATAAGTATCATACCCTGAAGATGTCTCGTCAAGGTTATTATTTAGTACAAAATAAGCCGAAAGGTTTAATCGAACATTGTGCAAATGTCTCCAATCACTGATCTGATAAGGATCGAGCTCAGTGCCGGTACCTCCGGCATACGGCGGATTTGGTACCAATCCTGGAATCGGATTGACTCCAGGTTCAGCTTCAGGCTCATCGTAATTGAAATTTTGCAGGTATGGATAAGATCTATAATCACCAGCTTGGATTTTCCAGATTCCAGTAGAAGCAGTGAAATTCCAGGTTGCATCTGTAAAAGTCGTCAGAGTTTTCATTTCGGCTGTAGACTTTCCGGTTCCACCAGCACTGGATAAAAGACCTGAGCTTTCGGTGTCCCAGAAGCAATTTTGCGTACGTCCGCCATTATTCATCACACCTGTAAAGCCACCTATTCCTGAACCAGAACCTGTTACTTTTCCTACAGAGTAGCTAGTATTGATCGTTCCTCCATCATTGTTTAATCCAATAAACCCACCAAGATGAATTCCGGAAGAGAAGACTTCAACGTCTGTATAGGAATTATTTAAAGAACCTCCACTATGTTGTCGACCGGCAAGTCCCCCAACTTGGTTTACCCCTGAAACGCTCCCTGTCACATATAACTTGGAAAAATTTCCGGCTATTTTTGAACCGATTAAACCTCCTACGAAATCTTTCCCAACAATGGAGATATCAATAAGTCCTAAATTATTTACCTGGCCTCCTTCTGTTTCAGAAAAAAGTCCCACATAATCTGTCTCAGGTCTATTGATTGTTAGCCCCTTTATGAAGTGATTTTCCCCATCAAAGCGACCTGTAAATTTTCCAAATGGAATCCAGCCATGATTATCATTTGCTGAAGCTGAAGCAAATGTTTCGTAGCCTGTTGATTTTTCATCTATATTTTTGTTCAGTAGATAATATCCCCCCAAATTCTCTCTTATGTTATTTAGTTGCCTCCAGTTTTCAATTTGATAAGGATCATCTGTGCTGCCTGTTCCACCTGCAAAAAGTGCAGGTACAACGATTGAACTGCTCGCAGTTCCCTCTCCTGTGGCATTGACTGCACGAATTTGGATAGTATAAGAAACAATATTGTCAAGCCCGGTGATTGTAATTGGTGAAAAAGTTTGAGTTGGATTCAATGGAATCCAGGAATCTCCTTCGTCCATTGAATATTCATAATTTGAAATTTCACCTCCACCGTCTGAGCCAGCAGTAAAAGTAATATCAATTGCTCCATTTTTACGAACTGCGCCTAGGTCAGTTGGGGCATTTGGGGCAACAGGTGAATTTTTAAAGACCACAAACCTAGGTATTCTCAGACCGTTGATTAAAGAAAAAGATCCCCCTGCATAAATGTAATTTCCAGAAACACCAACAGTACTCACCGAACCCGTACTGGGAGGAGGAGATGAAGCATCTGCAATCCACATCGGATCGGCAGCGCCATCCGTATTGTTAAGTTTGGCGAATTTTTCACGGGATGCAGCTCCAATAGTTGTAAACCCTCCACCGACATAAATGTCACTCCCAGAGATAGCAATGGAACTGACAGTATTGCTAGCTTTTGGATTCCAAATGGCATCTGCAACTCCTGTTGTATTATTTAATTTAGCGATACGAAGCCGAGATTGTCCTCCGACTACAATAAATTCACCCCCCACATAGATATCATCTCCAGATATAGCAATTGAAGAGACACTGTTACCACCTGTAGAACCTGCATTGGGATTCCAGTCGGAATCTGTCTCTCCTGTCGTTTTACTTATCTTTGCCAACCGATTGCGAGTTTGGCCTCCCATGGTCGTAAAATTTCCTCCCAAATAAATAGCATCACCTGATATCGCAATCGCCTGAACAATATTATTAGCATTGGGATTCCAATTGGAATCTGCATCCCCTGAAGTATTATTTAACTTTGCAACTCGGTTCCGAATTTGGCCACCTACCGTAGTAAAGGCGCCACCTACATAGATATCACTACCAGATATTGTAATAGTATTTATAGTATTACCAGCATTGGGATTCCAATCGGGATCTAAGGCTCCTGTGGTATTGTTTACCTTTGCCAGTCTATTGCGCGATTGCCCTCCGACGCTTGTAAATCTCCCTCCCAAATAAATATCGCCACCTGATATCGCTATCGTGTTGACATAATTGTCAACATTTGGGTCCCAATCAGGATCTATCTCATTGGTTATTTTGGAAATTCGAGTAACCCTATTTCTAGTTATATCTTTCAAAACAGTGAAGTTTCCACCAAAAAAGACATCAATTCCAGAAATCGCTATGGAGTTTACAGTATTGTCAGCTTTTGGATCCCAATTTGGATCTACAATTCCAGTGATATTATTTAACTTCACCAAACGGTTACGACTCTGACCGGCAATCGTAGTAAAGGCCCCACCTACATAGATATCACTTCCAGCTATTTCAATTGAATTAACGCTAGCATCAGCACCTGGATTCCAGGAAGGATCAACTTCTCCAGTTGTGTTGTTTAATTTGGCCAATCGAAGGAATGATTCTCCTCCAAGCGAAGTAAAACTCCCTCCTACATATATCCCATTATCTGCAATTGCCAAAGTTTGAACCGCAGCATCAGCATTAGGATCCCAACTGGCATCTGCTTCACCTGTACTATTATTTAATTTGGCTAATCTATTTCGAGTTTGACCTCCGACTGAAGTAAAAGTACCACCGACATAAATATCATCACCGGAAATAGCGATTTTTTGAACGACACCATTAGAATTAGGATTCCAAGAAATATCTACCGCACCGCTTGTATTGTTCAATTTGACTAAACTATTGCGAGTTATTCCTCCCACAGTGGTAAAAGATCCCCCCACATAAATATCACTTCCCGAGATAGTGATAGTATTAACCGTTCCATTAATATCTGGATTCCAATCGAGATCAACTGCGGCTGTTGTCTTGTTTAATTTAACTATTCTGTTTCGAGTTATTCCTCCTGCTGAAGTAAACGTTCCACCCACATACACTTCGTTTTCTAAAACTGCAATAGAATTGACAATAGAAGTACTATTTAGTGTTGCATTCCATTCGAGGTCTAATGTTCCATCGCTGAGGATATGGGCAATCCCTTGCCGTGATACTCCGTCAACTATCCTCATTAACCCTCCAATAAACCAACCGCCTGAACCGTCAGGAACCACTACATTTGCATTTCGATCAGCTAAAGGCTGATTGACTGTAACTTGG
>NZ_REBN01000266.1 GCF_007692705.1 Mongoliibacter sp. | reverse complement strand
CTTCTCTGAGAAATATTTTTACAACATCTGGTAATAACACCAAAGGGTATATATTTTCTGACTTCAACAAATTATATTTCATTTTAGACTTGCGTTTTAAAAAATATCACTCACTTAATTTAACATGGAATTTTAATTTGACAGTGGTTTAATTATAAGAAGAAATAAGGATCAGGAAATTCGACCAAACTCATCGTAATTCAAAGACAAATTCCCCTTTTTCCCGTTTGAATTTTTCTCCAAAAAAATCTCCAATATTTCTTTTGTCTCATCTCCGTTTTCATCCAAATCGATTCCGACAATATACGCTCTATAAGTCAAGAATATTTTATTGGCGTAATTCGCAATCAAATCTGACCTGTATAAATCCATCAATCTTGGCATTTGATCGGTGTATCTTTTTTCAGCGGATGCTAAGGCCGGAAGAGCAAGAAATACAGGTACTCCGTTTTCTCTGATAAATTTGTTAATTTTGACTAAAGTCTCAACCACAAATTTGTTGCTGAAATAATGTGATTCGAGTAGATATTGGAAGTCATCAATGATCAAGTAAGAAACTTTTGACTGGAGGGCATTAGATAAAATGTCATCAATACTAACTGGATCATATTCAATTTGAACTCTACTCAAAAGTGTTTTTTTTATTTCCATGAGTCTTTCAAAAATCAACTCATCACCCAAGTTATCAATTTCATCACCCTCAATTATCGACAATAAACGTCTAATTAAAGGCTTGGAACTTGTTTTTGGAACAACCAACATACCTTTAAACTCTTGGTAATATGAAAAATTCGCAACAAAATTTAGAAGAATAGTTGACTTCCCATGGTTGTGCCTACCTGAAAAGATCACCAACTCAGGAAGAAACCCTCCATGAACGAATTTATCTAAAGAATTAATACCAGTAGTTAGAAATACATTTCTTTTATCTTTATCAAAAAGTTGGTCGAAGATTTTATCAAAATTCATACTTGCTAGTAGGTGCTGTGAATTTTAAATTTATGGAAAAAAATTAAATAAGAGGAGCCAGTTTAAAAAAGAGGGCAGAAGCGACCTCTTTTTTGTTTTTATACCTCTTCAGTTTGATTTAAGTGAAGTTTTGATCGGCTGCAGCTTTTTTTGATGCCTGTATCTTTAAAAAAATCGAGTTATTACATATATCTCCACCTATTGATATTCGATTTGTTTTCTTGATCTAATCCAACTATAGTGCAAGAAGCTCGACTGCAATAGAATTTGACAATAGAAAATAATTACAATTTTCGTATCATAATCAAATCCAAACGTATCAAATTGTATCATTATGGATAACGAAGCATGTAATTGTAAACTGAATATAGATTGGAAGCCGACTAACTTAACCCTCCTTTTTAAACCCTATAAAACTCCTCCCAACCTTTTCTTGGTGGCATGCCTGCCAACACCTGATTGGCAAGCGGATTGTTGATGATCTGTCTTTTTTCGCGGTCAAACTCCAGCTTTACACCCATTTGTTGGGCCAATACCCCTAAGCAGAAAACTTGACTGAGTGGGCCTGCTATTTCAAATGGAGACCTTGTCTTTTCTTCCCCTTTACAGGCTTTTAGGAAATTAGCAAAGTGATTGGATGGGCTTTCCGGCACTTCCGGAAGCTTTGACTCCATTTCCTTGGCTTTTTCTTCAGGTACTATTGACAAGGTACTCCCATGTGATCCTCCTTTGAATGTAAGATCTTTGCTGTAAATGATTTTGCCTGGATTGAGTTTGGCAGGTTGAATTTGACCTGTACTTGGTGGCGGAATGTTGGGGTCCAGCTCGGATACGCCATAGCCATCCGGCACCGGGGGTATATTGTCAAGTCCATCATACCAGGTAATGGTCAATGGAGGCATGTCTCCACGGGAAGGGAATTTAAATTCCAAAGTAGTGGACATGGGGAAAAAGAAAGGATTGTGCCCGCTCAATTTTACCGGGTTGATTTCATAAGGCAACCCTAAGTCCAGAAATTCATGCGCGCTATCGATGATATGAGCACCCCAATCTCCTAAGGCACCCATTCCATAGTCGTACCAGCACCGCCACTGTCCATTGTGAAAATCTTTATGGAATTCTCTTGGCTGAGCCTGACTGAGCCATGTATCCCAATCCAATGTAGATGGGACTGGCTCTGGATCCGGAAATCTTGTCATCTCAGTATCCCATCCATGCCAGCGACGTCTCGCATTCATATGTGCAGTGATCGCTGTGACATCTTTGATGATGCCTGCATCTTTCCAGCTTTTAAATTGAAAATAATTGGCCTCTGAATGGCCTTGATTGCCCATTTGGGTGATTACTTTTGGATGTTTTTTGGCTGCGGCCATCATCAAATCCACTTCTTGAAAAGTTCTTGCCATTGGCTTCTCTACATATACATGTTTGCCTTCGGCAATAGCCAGCATGGTGACTGGAAAATGTGAAAAATCCGGAGTGCCAATACTGATGGCTTCAAACTCGTTTCCAATTTGATCAAACATTTTTCGGAAGTCCTGAAACTGTTTTGCTTTTGGAAACATATTCATGATTTCCAAAGTCTGCTGAGCTCCCATGTCCACATCGCATAGTGCCACTACATTGCAAAGACCAGTTCCATAAAGGGCTTTGATGATTTCATTTCCTCTGTTTCCTATACCTACACAGGCAAGGTTGACTTTATCTGATGGGGCTATATGGCCCATCGATTTACCTAGTACCTTGGGAGTAATGATGCTAAAACCTGTTAAGCCTAAAGCGGCCGTAGCCCCTGTTTTCAGAAAGTCTCGTCGATTAGTGGACATGTTTTTGGATGTTTTGGTTATCGTGTTGTATTGTTTCTTCTTTGGACTTTCGCTTTTATTGTCCGAAAAGTATTTTTTAAATTCTTGTTATTTTTAATAGATTAAATTAATTGGACTATTTTAATTTTCAGAATGATTCAAAGAAAATCAACGGAAATGATTGCGCAAAATAGATAGCCAGCTTTGCAAAGCATCTGCTATACACCTTCTTAAATGAAGCTTGAAGTGATCTGGTCAGAAAAAAATTCTTTTTAAAGAGAAAATCCTTTATTTTAAGTGGTCTATAGACGCCTGCACAATTGATTCTTATGTCTCCTGAAAAATCCAAAATCTCAAGAAGAAAACTGCTGAAAGCTGCTGCTTTGGGCACCATGGCTACAGCAATTCCCTTTGAAGTGACCTTGGCTGAACCAGATCTAAAATCTAAAAATGAGCCTATCTTGCGGTTTGCACACCTGACAGACATCCATCTCCGGCCCGATGGTATTTCAGAAGCCAGTCTGAGAAAATGTCTCGACCATCTTATTCAACAGGAAAAGAAAGTGGATTTTTTGATCAATGGGGGAGATGTGATCATGGACGCATTGGGAGAAAATGAAGAAAGCGTTGAAGCACAATGGGCTGTATGGAGAAAAATCAAGGCTGCTTATCCTGAACTTAAATTTTATCATTGCATTGGCAACCATGATGTCTGGGGAGCTGCACCAGAAGGAGAATCATTTCCTGGTAAGGCATGGGCCATGAAGGAACATGCATTAGAAAATCCATACTATACTTTTGATATTAATGGTTGGCACTTTATTGTTTTGGACAGCACCCATCAGAAAGAAGATGACAGCTGGTACACCGCCAAACTCGACTCAGCCCAAAGGGAATGGTTGGAAGATACCCTCATTAAAATCCCGGCAGACAAACCCACCCTCATTATTTCACATATACCTATTCTAGGAGCCACCCCTTTTTTAGATGGAGACAATGCCCGATCAGGTGACTGGATTGTGCCAGGTGCATGGATGCATACTGATGCCAAGTCCTTAATCAGCCTATTTCACCAGCACAAAAAAGTGAAAATTTGCATCAGTGGGCATATTCATATCCTAGAATCCCTGCTGTACAATGATGTGCATTACCATTGCAGTGGAGCAGTTTCCGGAAATTGGTGGAATGACGAACCTTATGAATTCACCCATAAAGGTTATGGCTTTTTTGAGCTGTTTAAAGATGGAACGCATACATTTAAGTATGTGCAATTTGATCTGGATACAAAATAATAGAGAGATATAATCACCAACTTTTTTCAATCTCAGCACTGTAGACAAAGTTCAGGGTTAGATTACTCAATTTCTTAATCTGGTCAATCATCCACCTTTGGCATTAGTCTTGGACTCTAACTACATCCAATTTACAGATAGTTTGATGAAGTTATTATCAAAAAGGACTTTTAAATAAATCTAACAAGAAAATACTACGCTATGGCCAAGGACATGCGACCAAGTATCAAAAATGAAGAACAATACGAAGCTCTTAGGGATCAGGGCATGAGTAAGGAAAAGGCTGCCCGGATTGCCAATGACCCCAAGTCGGGGAAAAAAGGAGGCAAAGCAAGTGATTATGAAGAACGGACAAAAAAAGAACTTTATGAGCAGGCTAAAAAAGTAGGTATAGCAGGTAGAAGCAAAATGGACAAAAAAGAGCTTATTGAAGCATTGCGAAATAATTAAACCAACATAACCATGACAACTAGAAAAACTATATAAAAAGACAGCCTCCTTGTTTCATTTAACTGATCAGCATTTGAATCAGTTAAGCTTTTCAGCACCAGCCTTTTCAACCAATTTTTTAATTTTCACATCATTTTTCTCAATTCATCATAGATTTTATCAATTTCTTTCAAGAAACAATAGGGGCTATCTTTGATTTATTCTTTAAATCACCCTTACATCAAATTAACATACATATGAAGAAATTATTAATGAGCATCGCGCTGATTTTTGCTGTGGTATCTACAGGATGGACACAAGAAAAAGCGGGTAAACCCGAACAGGCTGATGGATGGTCCGGTGCGACCAAGAAAAGCCCAAGTGCAGCTAGTGCAGCACAAACAGTTGATTGGTGGCCCAATCAGCTTAACTTAAGCATGCTTCGTCAGAATTCCCAAAAATCCAACCCAATGGGTGAGGAATTCAATTACATAGAAGCTTTCAACAGCTTGGATTATGAAGCTTTAAAAACAGATATTGAAGCGGTTATGACTGAATCACAGGACTGGTGGCCGGCAGATTATGGACATTACGGAGGTTTGTTTATTCGTATGGCATGGCATAGTGCAGGAACATACAGAACTGGTGACGGACGTGGTGGATCCCGTTCGGGACAGCAGCGTTTTGCCCCTTTGAATAGCTGGCCTGACAATGCAAACTTGGACAAAGCGAGAAGGTTACTTTGGCCAGTAAAACAAAAATATGGTAATAAAATTTCCTGGGCTGACCTGATGGTGTTGACAGGAAACGTTGCTTTGGAATCTATGGGATTTGAAACCTACGGATTTGCTGGAGGAAGAGAGGATTCATGGGAACCTGAATTGGATGTGTATTGGGGAAAAGAAACAGAATGGTTGGCCGATGAGCGCTACAGTGGAGACAGAGAACTGGAAAATCCACTTGCAGCCGTACAGATGGGTTTGATCTATGTGAACCCAGAAGGTCCGAATGGTAATCCTGATCCTGTTTTGGCTGCGCATGATATCCGTGAGACATTCGGAAGAATGGGGATGAATGATGAAGAAACGGTGGCATTGATCGCAGGTGGTCATACGCTTGGTAAAACCCATGGAGCAAGACCTGCTGATAAAGTAGGTCCTGAACCTGAAGCGGCTCCAATTGAAGAGCAAGGGTTTGGTTGGAAAAGTGGTTATGGTTCTGGGAAAGGACCTGATGCTGTTACTTCTGGTTTGGAGGTAATATGGACAGCAACTCCGGTAGAATGGAGCCAAGGATACTTTAAAAGTCTTTTTGAACATGAATGGGAACTGACCAAAAGTCCCGCAGGTGCGCACCAATGGGTAGCCAAAAATCCTGAAGTGCTTTATCCAGATGCCTTTGATCCAGAGAAAAAGCATAAGCCAACCATGTTGACAACTGACCTTTCTATGAGATATGACCCTGTTTATGAGGAGATATCAAGAAGGTTTTATGAAAATCCAGAGGAATTTAACAAGGCATTTGCCAAAGCATGGTTTAAACTAACACACAGAGATATGGGTCCAACGACCACTTATCTTGGTCCTGAAGCGCCTAAAGAGGATCTGATTTGGCAAGACCCGATTCCTGCAGTGAATCATGATTTGGTAAATGCGCAAGATGTTACGCAATTGAAAACAGCTATTTTAAATTCAGGTTTGTCCGTGGATGAAATGGTTAAGACCGCTTGGGCTTCAGCTTCTACATACAGGGGTTCTGACAGAAGAGGTGGAG
>NZ_REBN01000275.1 GCF_007692705.1 Mongoliibacter sp. | reverse complement strand
GACTTTCCATTAAGAAATCAAGGTGATATCAGCCTTATGTCTGTTGGTGGGGGATATACCCAAACCTTAGCCGGAGAAAAAAGCAGCTTGACAGCTTCTGCCAATTACTTTGACCTTTCACCCTATCAGTCATTGATCAAGCAGAATTTTGATTGGGAAAGGGCTCCCTATGGTTGGGATGTGGAAGTATCAGGCAGACAGAGATGGGGAAAAAGCGGAATCGTCAAAGCTTATCTCCATACAGAATCCAGTGGAATGAAAATCTGGCAACCCATGCCTGGCTCAGAAGGCAGAGGCCAATTGGTAGGTGTACAAAACCATTACACTTTTGGTCAGGGGTCTTTCAAACAGGTTGGTAAAAATGATTGGAGCTATTATGGGGGGATTTCTTATTCCAACAATGTGGATGACTTTGAATTGGATCAGTTGAATGTCCGTAACCAAAACCAGGTTTTGCACAGCAAGGCGGTGGCGATAAAAGGATTTTCGGATAAATTCTCCATCAAAACAGGCTTGGAATCCTACCTATACAGGTATGAAGAACAATTGAAATCCGAGAATTTAAGCAGGGATTTTCAGGATCACCACACCGTTTTATTCACAGAAGCAGATTATTATGTGTCCAATAAATTGATTTTACGAGGTGGATTAAGGGCTGGAAACAGCAGCCTTGCCGAACAAACCTGGTTGGATCCCAGAATTTCCATAGCGTATAAATTTAAACATGAGGGGCAACTTTCCTTGGCTGCCGGACAGTTCAGTCAGATGCCGGTGGAGCAGTTGCGCATATTGGATCAAAGCCTGCAGAATACCCGTGCTGAACATTTGATATTGAATTACTTTTTGAGTAAAAATGGAAGAACAGTTCGTGCTGAGGCATTCTACAAAGACTATAAGGAACTCATCACTTATGAAGTGGCCCAACTATTTCCTATGCCCATTGGCTTCGACAACATTCAGCAAAACGGTGAGGGTTATGCTCGGGGCATGGATTTTTTTTACAGAGACCAGAAGAGTTTCAAAAACACGGATTACTGGGTGACTTACAGCTTTGTGGACAGCAAGAGGCAGTTTGCCCATTTTACTGAAATGGTGCAACCGGGCTTTGCGCCAAGGCATAATGGATCGGTAGTGGTTAAGCATTTCATTCAGCCCTTACAGTCCCAGTTGGGCGTGTCCTTCAGCTTCAACGATGGCTATACCTACGATAATCCTAACCTGCCGGGACAGATGAATGCCAAGACGAAAAGCTTTCAAGACCTGAGTTTGGGTTGGAGTTACCTGCCAAGACCTAATTTGATTATCCACTTGGCCTGCTCTAATGTATTGGGGAGAGACAATATTTTCGGATACCAATACGCCAATGAAATCAATGAAAACGGAATTTATGAAGGCATGCCCATCAGGCTTCAGGCACCTAGATTTCTTTTTTTGGGAATCTTCCTGACCCTTTCCAAAGACAAAAACGCAAATAATTTAAATAACTTATAAACCATAAAATTATGAAAAAGTACAGTTTAGCATTCATCGTCATGATGCTTATTTCTTTGATAACTCAAGCATCCAATGAAGCCTATGAAAAGGCAATGCAAAAAGAATTGCAACAAATGAAAGTTGCCAAAAGTCCGGAAGACCTTCAAAAAGTAGCCAATGGCTTTTCCAGGATCTCAGAAATGGTGCCTGAGGAATGGTTGCCTGATTACTATGCTGCTTTGGCTTTGGTGAACGCAGGATTCAGAAGTCAAGGAGAATTGGAAGAAAAGGATGCCTTTTTTGCACAAGCCAAAAAGCATGCGGATAAAGCAGCAAAAATATCTCCCAATAATTCTGAAATAGTAGCTTTACAAGGGTTTGTCACCATGGGTGAATTATCTGCTGATCCCAACTCCCGTGGGCAGCATTTGTCTGGCGTGGCCATGCAAACTTTTGGCAAAGCCGTTGACTTGAACAGGCAAAACCCAAGGGCCATCATGATGCTTGGTCAGATGGAGTTGGGAATGGCGCAGTTCTTTGGGCAGGGTCCTGGAAAAGCCTGCGGTTTGATCAATGCCAGTTTGGAATTGTTTGAGAAAGAAGGGGCTATCAAAGAAGAAGGGACGCTTTTGCCAACTTGGGGAAAGGAAATGGCGCTTCAGATAAAGGAAACCTGTCAATAGTTTAAGGAGGAAGGACCTGCCAGATTTTTAATACTTGGCAGGTCTGGAATTTTGGAAACAATAAACTAATTCAATAGCTTTAAAAAAGCCTCATAACATGCAACAAGAATCTCTTTTCAGTTCCGATAGTATCTTCAGGTCACTCTGGAAATTTATCTTGTTGAATATTGGCATTGTTTTCATACTGCTTATAGTTCAATGCCCTTCCTGCTTATTTTCCTGGGAGGGTTTAGTTTCCAGAAGAAATGAACTGATTTTTTCTTTCTTGATGTCATCAGCTTTAAGTTTTGGTGGGTATTATGTTGACCATTTTTTTGAGGGGAGAATTTCTTGGATCAAGGAACCCTTTAAAAGGTTCTTGGCGACTGTAATTACCTATATGGTTTATTCCTTTGTGGTGAGTTTTATCCTCATTTCGGGTATGGTTTTGGTTCTTGTGGAAGAAGTCAATATCCATAATATTTCTTGGTCTCGAATGTTGGAAAACACTATCATGCCTACCATTATCGCATTTATAATCATTTCCATATTTATTTCAAGAGGATGGCTGATGGAATGGAGAAATGTAGCCATTGAAGCTGAAAAATTACGTTCCGAAAAGCTCGCAAGTCAATACCAGTCTCTCAAAGACCAGTTGAATCCCCATTTCCTATTCAACTCGCTCAATGTATTGAGTAACCTGGTCTATGAAAGTGCCGACCGTTCTGCAGAATTTATACAGCAATTGGCGAAAATCTACCGCTATGTGCTGGATGTACAGCAGGAAGAACTGGTTGATCTGGATGCGGAATTGGTTTTTGCTGAGAATTACCTCAGTTTACAAAAGCTCAGGTTTGAGAAAAATCTGGAATACTTTATCGATGTACAGGAGACCCAAGGCTATTACCTGCCGCCACTTTCCTTACAACTGTTGTTAGAAAACGCAGTCAAACATAACATTGCCAGCAAAGAAAAGCCCTTGAAAATCATGATTCAAAAGGAAGATAACCGTTTGATCGTCAGAAATATTCTCCAGCCTAAGAATTCCCCAAGCGATGAAGGATCAGGAATTGGATTGGAAAATATCAGGCAGCGCTATGCTCTTTTGAGTAAGGAAAAGCCGGAAATCAGGGAATCCTCGACTGAGTTTATCGTGGTTTTACCCCTTTTAAAAGTGGAAGGAAAATGAAAATACTGATAATAGAAGATGAAGGTCCGGCATTTAGAAGACTGGAAAACCTGATTTTGGAACAGATGCCGGAAGCCAAAATAGTAGGAAACCCCGATGCTGTGGAATCGGCGATTGATTGGTTTAAGAAAAACCCCCATCCTGATTTGATATTTTGTGATATACAGTTAGCAGATGGGTTGAGTTTTGAAATTTTCGAAAAAGTAGCCGTGCAGTGTCCGATTATTTTCACTACCGCATTTGACCAATACGCCATAAAGGCCTTCAAGCTGAATTCTGTTGATTACCTACTCAAGCCTATAGATCCAAAGGAACTCCGGGCAGCCATCAATAAATACAGGCAGATGAAAATCGGAATGCAGGTAGATATTTCTGAGCTGAAATCCCTATTGCAAAAGGAAAATAAGGAATACAAATCCCGCTTTATGGTCAAGTTTGGGGAAAAAATCCAGAGTGTGCAGACTTCCGAAACAGCTTTCTTTTTCAGTGAGGAGAAAGTCACCTTCCTGCAAACCAGAAGCGGGAGAAAATATATCCTGGATTATACTTTGGATCAATTGGAAAGCATGTTGGATCCAAAACAGTTTTTCAGACTTAATAGAAAGTACATCGCCTCATTCGAATCCATTACCGAAATCCATACCTATTCCAATAGCCGCCTTAAAATCAAGCTTTCCGATTGTGGAGACAATGATATTCTGGTCAGTAGGGAAAAGGTGGGGGCGTTGAAGGAGTGGTTGGATGGATGATGCTTGGATTTACGAATGATGAATTACGATTTACGATTTAAGAATTACCCTGTTTGGAATGTCTTATAATAGATGGGTCCAATATTCATTAAATAAATCTCCTGAAAAAATCTTCCGACCAAGGTTGCATGGTAGCAAACTGAAAATTAAAACCGGGATAGGTATTTATAAACAATTGGTACTTTTTGATTTTTGCCAATCTCTCATCAAACTTTGCTTCAATTGCCAATGGAGGATTTTCATTAGGCAGAACAAAGTCAATTTCTTTACCATCAGCTGTTCTCCAGAACCTGATACCATCTAGTCCAAATTTGTCTGCCAATAATCTAAAAACAGCCTGTTCCCACAATTCCCCTTTATCAAACCTTTGGTTAATGGGGTTGAAGTTATTGAGAAGGGAATTTCTCAATCCTTGATCCAGTAGAAATCCCTTAGGCATTTTCACCAACTCCTTTCTGATATTTGCATAAAAAGGGCGTATCAATGTCAGGTGAAAACATTTTTCCATAACCTCCAGATAGTTTTGGATGGTTTCGTTTCTTGATTTGAGTGTGTTGCTCAATTCATTCACATTGACCAATTGACCTGTTTGTGATGCCAGAATCTGGAATAGCCGGTAGAATACTGCTTCATTTTGGACACCGGATTCGACAATGTCTCTTTTGATAAACGAATCCCTTATCTCCTTCAGCATTTCTTTCTTTTCCGGAATGGAGGTTTCTGTGATTACTGCCGGGTATCCTCCAAAGAGCATATACGCCTCCCATTCCAGGCGCAACAAGTCCAATTTAAGGCTTTTGGCCATAGGCTGTTCTTTGATTCTGATTACTTCCTCCCAAAGGTTTGACTTGCCCTGCAGCATCAAGTAATCTTCAAAATCACAGGTCAACAAATGAAAAATTCTTTTTCTTCCAGCAAGTGAATCTTTAAACTTTGAATCAATATAAAAGGCACTGCTTCCACTAGCGACTATTTTTACTTTGTCATGGAACTCATCATAAATCAATTTCAAAAAATTGGAGGGATCAGATAAATACTGTATTTCATCTAAAAAAACAACAGTCTTTTTCTCTTGACTTGGGAGATATGCGAGGAGATTTAAGGGATTGTCATTCAATTCTGCCAATAAAGTTTTGTTTTCCAGATTAATAAAAACCTCGGGAATACCCTCACCCTTACAATATGATTTCAGGTCATGTAATAAGGTGGATTTACCTGTTTGCCTAGCACCAGTTACTATCGTAAATTCCTTTTTTGGGAGATGCTGCAATAACTTTTTATATAACTTTCTTTTCATCTTAATAGCTTACCCAAACAATAATAGTAAAAATATCCGATAATTTATCTAGTATACTAGTAAAAATATCGGATAAATTACCTATTGTACTAGTAAAAATATCCGATTTAATCCTGTCCTTTGCCATCAGCACCCAACCAAAATCAAGCTTTTTTCTGTTTGGAATGATTGGGGTGACGGACTTAGTATTTACCGCAATTTTGGAGAGGATATCAACTTTACTGCCCCGGTATGGGACAAAGAAAATCAGGTTTACTACCGCTTTGCCTACTTTAGGAAATACAAGGAATTAGATGGAAAGCAGGAACCCGCTGGCGCTGAAGTATATTTAATTGTGTTGGACAAGGGTTTTCAATTACTTTCAGAAACTCCAATGGAAACCTAACCAAAAATCCCCAGCCGCCATTTCGCCAAAGATGGCAAAATCTGGGTGTTTGAAAATATGGAAGACGAGATGGCTTTCGTACGTTTAAGCTTCTGACTCTGGTCTTAAGGTATTCATGCCACGACTCAAAGTCGTGGCATTAACTCTTTAAATCTAACCTCAAATTACCCATTTTTTAATGCCAACTGCTTAAACTGACCTCAATGTTAATGTCAGGTTTTTCATCTGACATTAAAAATTCAAAAATTTAATGTCAACCTACTTGTTCCACACAGATTTTAATGCCACATTTGTATTCTGACATTAAAATAACCAAAATTTGATGTTAAAATATGGCGTATCTCATTAACCCCGACAGAACAAAACCTTGGAACAATCTTCCGGAACTCCCTATAGAAGAACAGTATTACCGGGATTTGGATATTTTCGAGCAATTGGGAGAGGCCAAGGCGGCCATAGCCAGGTTGCAGGGAAGAAGTGCGGCGATACCCAATCAGGGAATGCTGATCAATACCATCAGTT
>NZ_REBN01000131.1 GCF_007692705.1 Mongoliibacter sp. | reverse complement strand
ACGTACCAATGACAAATAGCTATTTCTCGCGGCGATCGCTGCGGCTTCGCTGCGCCCGCTGCGTGAACCCTTTTGTCATTTTATGATCTGTAAATACCAAATTTTAAAATCTCGGAATGACAAGGCGAAGTCAAGAGCACTCTTGACCACCAGGACTCAGTTAAACAGTTCATCAATTCCCCAGTTCTCCAGTTCATCAATTCATCAATTAATAGTTAAAAGTTCATTTGCCCCCACGCTTTAACCTTTAACATTTTAACCCTTAACAATCTTTAGATCAATTACTCAATTACACAACCTATCTTCAACGGCGGATTTAACATTTTTATCACTAATTAACAGGTATGGGTCGCATGGCATGACTACTTATTTTTATTCAGATGACAGGCATATGATGGCATTTGCTTAGTTTTGCCCCATGATTGATTTTGACAAAAAAGGAAAAGTAGTAATCACCTGCAAAGACAGGTTTTCGCCCTATTTGGAAAGGGAAATAATAGACCTAGGTTTTATGCCCTTAGAGGTACACAGAACACATATCACTTTGGAGGTGTCACTGAATGACTGTATCTCTCTCAATATGCACCTCAGGACAGCCAGTCATGTGTTATATGAAATCAAGTCCTTCTACCTGCACAAGGCTGATGATATATACAGGAGGGTCAAGACCATTCCTTGGGAAGATTACATCAATGAGTCCACCTATTTTTCAGTGATCTCAAATGTCGATAATCCTACGGTAGATAATCCACTTTTTGTAAATGTCAGGATCAAGGATGCTATTGTAGATAGGTTTAGGGAGGCATCAGGAATCAGACCTGATTCTGGCTCTGATTTGGAAGGGGCCGTTTTTCAGATGTTCTGGAAGGATACCCAAGCCACTTTGTACATCAATACCTCGGGGGAAACCTTGGCCAAACACGGATACAGGAAAATTCCCGGTGATGCACCGATGTTGGAAGCATTGGCATCAGCAACCATCTATGCAAGTGGATGGGACAGACAGAGTCCATTTATCAACCCCATGTGTGGATCAGGTACACTGGCTATAGAGGCGGCATTGATGGCCACTGACCGTTTCCCTGGCTTGTTCAGGGACCATTATGGCTTTATGCATATATTGGGGTATGACCAGGAGATTTACCAAAAAATCAGGGCTAAAGTCGAAAGAAAGGTATTTGTCAATCCTTCACTGAAAATCATTGCTTCTGATATCAGCCTGCAAGCCCTTATGTTTTCCAAGGAAAATGCAGAAACAGCAGGGGTCGCTGACTTGATAGACTTCCAACAATGTGATTTTGCCGAAACAGAGGTTCCTGAAGGAAAAGAAGGGGTCCTGTTTTTCAACCCCGAATATGGGGAAAGGCTGGGAGAGGAAAATGAATTACCTGAAACTTACCAGCGAATGGGAGACTTTATGAAGCAAAAATGTGCAGGTTATACAGGTTTTGTTTTTACGGGTAACCTGCCATTGTCCAAAAAAATAGGACTGAGAACTTCCCAAAGAATAGAATTCTACAATGGAACCATCGATTGCCGACTCCTGAAATATGAGTTGTTCAAAGGTAAAGGGAAATAAATGTTTTATCTGAAAAAGCTCTGTGCACGCTGTGTATATGTGGTAAAAAAAGAATAACCACAAAGCCACAAAGACACAAAGGATCCGCCAAGTTATTTGTGGTTTTCTTTGTGCCTCCGTGCCTTTGTGGCGATAAAATTCCTTTAAAGCTTATTTGCCAATGAATCCATCTTATTTTTCAGGTCAGTGATTGCCGCAGCATATCGCTCATCCCATTCTTCCAATTTATCAGTAGATTTCATCTCTACTTCATATTGTATACCCGGTAATACCCAAGAAGCATACCCACTGAAAGGGTCAGTGGAAGCGTAAAGCGACCTGTACCAATCACCGAAGTACATGCCCTTAGGATCGATAAAGCTTTTCTCCAAAGCCATCAACTCCTTATTGATAGTCTTTGCTTTTTTTCCGTCCAAACTTCCTGAAGCTATTGCAGACTGGATTTTTTCTTCCAATGCTTCAGAACTGGTCTTCAACTCGGAAATGGTAGACTTGGCTTTATCAAAGCCGGTAAAATCCTTATGGAATTCCTTTACTTGCTTTTCCGCATTCTCAAAATGTAAATCCAAATCCTTGGCATACCTGCTCAAGTGGTAAGGAATAATATCTGCATTGGCCAACCTCAAAGCCATAACTCCGATAACCTGCTCTACAGTACCGCCCATTTGCCAGGTAGGATCTGCAAAATTCTCGTAAAAATAAAGGTCATCGTAATTGGTATGGTAAAGTGTAGGGCCTCCAGCACCGGCGTTGATAGATGGAATGCCCAAATGCATGTAAAATGCAATATGATCAGATCCGCCACCAAGGTTACCGATGGCAGGCTCTTCCTTACCTCTAGCCCATACTTCATAAACAGTTTTGGATGAATCAGGATAAGCTACCGCCTTGGCCGCATCAGCCATGATCTTTTTCATACTTGGTGAGGCAGAACCTCCAAAGTTTCTTCCTGCAACTGCAGCATCCAAATTGATATAGGCCACCGCTTTGGCTCCCAATTCGTCTCTCAGTTGCTCAACCCATTCAGTTGATCCAATGACACCATGCTCTTCAGCATCCCAATGTGCAATCATGATAGACCTACCTGGTTTGATGCCTTGCTCGGCCATTTTGCCCAATGTCTCTGCCATGCTCAAGAGCATTGCAGTTCCTGAGTTAGGATCAGTGGAACCAAAAGACCAGGCATCAAAGTGACATCCTAAGATGATCCATTCATCCGGATTGGTTTCTCCTTTGAGTGTGCCTATGACATTGTTGGCACGGACATAACCTCTTTCCTGCTCTACCATCAACCTCACCAAAAGTTCTTCACCGCCATCATAGCGATAGGTATAAGGAAGTCCACCCTGCCAATCAGAAGTGACAGGCTTTCCTTTCATTCGTGCAAAAATTTCTCTGGCAGAACCGTAAGGAATCGGAGTTACAGGGATAGTGTGCAGTCCTGCTTCTTCCGGTGTAATTCTTTTCACTTTCGTTTTTCCATCCAAAGGCAATGCAGGTTCAAAAGGAGTCAAAGCATCTCCAGTCCAAGGAGCAGTTAAAAGCGAACCCCTTTGTATGGAGCTCTCATTGTAATATAGCCCATCAGGATACACAAGACCTTTTGCATAGCCAGCATCTCCCGGGTCGGTATAAATAATCAGGCCTGCTGCTCCATATTCCTCTGCAAATTTGGCTTTATAGCCCCTGAAATTGGCGCCATAACGTGCAATGACTATTTTGCCTTTTACATCAATGCCCTCTTTTTTAAGTTTTTCGAAGTCTGCCTTCGTGCCATAATTGGCATAGACCACTTCTGCAGTCACATCTCCAGTCCCAGAAAAGGCATTCCACCCTTTTTTCAAATCCGGGTGCATGGAATAGGGGTTTTCAGGAAGAACATATTCCTGCTGGTTGAGTGGCTGTCGGATCGGCGTGACCAGTTCCACTGCAGATTCTCCCTGACCTATAGTAAGGTAAACATCATAAGGATATACTTTTACATCCCAGCCTGATTTCTCCATAGATGCCACCATGTAGTCTTTTACCTTATCATTGGCGGCACTGCCGGCAGGATGGGGATCGGATGTAATTGCCTCCAGGTGAATTTTGAACCTGCTGAAATCTACAGTTTCCTTAAATTGAGATTCTATGGATTCTTGCTTTTCTTCATTGGATTTCACAAAGCCGTCCATGCGCTGGGCATGAAGGGGAAGGCTGATGAGCAATCCAAGGGTGCATGCTGATAGTAGGTGTTTGATCATAAATTCTGATTGGTTGGTCATGTTATATTACAAATATATCCAAAGTCACATGCGACGGTTTACTTTATGTTTGAATGGTATATTTTTGTTTTGATTAGTAATTATGGATATTCTGCTTTTAATTAGAGCCTCAATTTGAAGAAATGTCAGAGAGAATCAGTAAAACAGTTCATGATGGTATGTCAGACATCATCCCGCAGTTAAGTTTGGATTGCGTTATTTTTGGCTTTCATGACAGTACTTTAAAGGTTTTGTTATTAAAGTGGAAAAATTCTGAAGAATACAGTCTTCCAGGAGGGTTCATCAAGCAATCTGAGTCCATAGACGCTGCCGCAGTGAGGGTCCTGAATGAAAGGACTGCATTGGATAAGATCTTCCTGAGACAATTCCATACTTTCGGAAAGGTGAGGAGATATGACAATGATGTGATCAGACAAAAATTGTCACACCTGATTGAGGAACCGATATTTCATGAAAGGGTGGTTTCTGTTGGCTACTATGCTTTGGTGGATTACGAAAAAGTATTTCCCAATCCGGATATCTTTACAGAAAAATGTGAATGGGTAGACATTGATGAAGTCCCTGAATTGCTTTTTGACCACAATGAAATCCTAAACAAAGGTTTGAAATCCCTAAGGCTGGAATTGAGCTTTCAGCCTGTAGGCCTTAATCTGCTGCCGGATAAATTCACCATGCCTGATATGCAACGTATGTATGAGTCAATTTTGGGCAAGAAGATAGACCCGAGAAATTTTCAGAAAAAGATCCTGAAAACGGGTATTGTCATCCGATTGGATGAGGTCAAAAAAGGTGTGGCACACAAATCTCCCTACTTGTATCAATTTGATGAAAAGCGTTATAAAGAAGTACTCGAGGAGGGTGGTCTTTTTTTCAGTTGATTTGTTCGCTTACGAACAAAAAGCGAACACTTGATAGCTTATATATTTTTATAAAAAGGGGAATAAAGAAGTCCTGGCCATGTTTTTCGAAATGGCACAATACTCGTATAAAGTGTTATTCATATAAATGTCCTTCATGACATGAGTATGCAATCAACAGCATGTTTCGCACAAAAAGCGATACAGGTTTTTGTTGCTACAAATGCTGAAATGATGTACCATTCTGATCTAAAATATCCACTGCCGGGAAAGCAGGTGATTACCAAAAATAAATTATAAACGCATGAAAACTATTATCTATATCCTTCTGTCTTATTTTCTGGTTTTGCCAACAGACAGCATAGCAAAGCATTTGAATGAGGGTGATCCTTATATTTCAGAAACTTTCGACATCGATGGGCTTGCCCAGTTGGAAATGAAAACTGCAGGAGCCAGCATACATGTGGACGTATGGGAGTATGATCAGGTTTTGGTGGAGGTTTTTGTCACAAGAAACGGGAAGGTGCTCAATGTCAATGATCCGGAAGTGATGGAGAAATTAGAGGAGTTTGATTTTGAAATATACCAGGAGAACCAGAAAGTCCTTGTGGCCATGCGCAGCAAATCAAGGACTGCCTGGAACATGGGCAGGAACCAATTGAGTTTTACTTTTCAGATTCATGTGCCGGAAAGAACTTCTGCAGACCTGAGAAGCGCGGGAGGAAGCATTTCACTCAGCGGTTTGGATGGTGATCATTCCTTAGTAAGCAGTGGAGGGAGTATTAGTATCCTGGATTGTGCAGGACAGTTTGATGCCAAAAGCTCAGGAGGCAGCTTTAGGGTTGAGCATTTTGTAGGGTCTATGGATGTAAGTTCCAGCGGTGGTTCAGTCCGAGTGGATGACTTTGTAGGAAGCCTCATCATCAACTCTTCAGGAGGTGGACTGAATTTGAACGACATTGCAGGAAGCCTGATTGCCAACTCTTCTGGTGGTAGCATAAAAGCAAATCTCCTCAGCCTTGAAGGCCAGGTAAGCTTGAAATCCAGTGGTGGAGGTATCAGCGCCACATTACCCGGAGGCGAAGGGCTTGACCTTGACCTAAGAGGAACATCTTCCAAATTGAGACTTGAAAACTTTATTGGAGAGATCAAAGGGAACACTGTCAAAGGTAAACTGAATGGCGGAGGTATCCCCGTGACCATGGCCAGTTCCGGAGGCTCAGTCAAGTTAGACTTCAGGTGATATTTTCTCTTCATTATTCCTGCCCGAAGCAGGCGGGCGAAATTCGATGTTCGTTATTCGATATTTCAATCTCGTATCCGCCTCGACCCCCTCACGGCCCAAGAGCCTCGATTCCTGTAAAGACTTATCCCTCGGCCGTGCAATGGCCTTTAGATTACATTGGTCCATGGGTTGCGGCGCTAGGAGGTTGAAGCCAGTGAAAGGTGTATGTTGCGCCTTACCCACGGCTACCCATATTTTACCCCGATGGGGTAAACAGTATATGTGGATAAAGCTTCTCGCCACAAGCCCTGTAAGGCATACGCGTTAACTTAGTGATAGATTATTTGCATATCTAGTTGAAAATTAGA
>NZ_REBN01000099.1 GCF_007692705.1 Mongoliibacter sp. | reverse complement strand
TAAAATGGCCTGGTAGCTGAAAAGACGGCCAATAAAAAAGGAAGTTAATCCAATACCGTCATCAGGTTGCCTTTTGGTGATTAAAACATGGGAAGCGCCCCTCACAGTTGCCTCTTCTAAAAGTTTTTTCTTAGCGCGGCTGTTAAGTCTGTTCATAGCTGAAAACATTGTTGCTCCTCTTGCTTTTGAGTATGCCTCACCGATTTTGAATAATCCATCTACCTCACTAAAATCATCTAAAATGACAATATCCTCAGTTTTCGTGAAGCCTTTAAGGTTATCGAACTTATTGATCAATTGTGCCTCTGCAGAATTGTGAAAAAAGAATGTGGCAAAAATCAGAAATACGAATGTAGTTTTTATGAACTTTCTCATATGTAAATAATTTGTTTACTTTTTATCACGTAAAAATGCCTGTTTAGTACTGCGTTTTAAAAGAAAATAAAAAACTTTAGTTGTAAGGTGCTCATAACTAGTTTGAAAAATTTTGATTTTAAAGGGGTAAAATAAAAAAGCCTCAATTTATTATTAATTGAGGACTCTTTTTATTAATTATCCGATAAGGTTACCGTCATCATCCCAAACGGCAACAGTGCCTCTTTCTTCAGGTTTGAGGTAGTGTGCAAGATATTTCTCAGGAAGTTCCACACCATGTTTTTTCATGACTTCTTCGGGTACACCATCCCAAGCATTCGGGGTATTTCCTTTATAACCCAGATACTGATATCCCATCTCTGAAGTAAAATATCCTGTAGCGGTAAGATTCCTTAGCAGATTAAAGAAAGTCACTGCCCCTTTTACCTCAGGGCTGGCTTTATCAGGCCATGCAATTAGGTCAATTACCTCCATTCTTTCTTTTTTTGAAAGCTCAAGGAAAGTTTTTCCATATACATCATTGCCATAACTGTCAAGCCACATCATGCCTCCACGCATAGGAGTTTGGTAGCCTGGCGAGTCTTTCATCATAAACTCAATAAAGTCTGGAACTCCTGCTTGGCTTGCACTTCCTGATTCTTCATCTGCCGGCATAATAATATCCACCAAAACCTCCAGTTTTTTTCTCTCCTCCTCGGTGAAAAAAGTCTCAGAAAGTAATCTTTGGTCCCGTTGTATTTCCTCTTCTATTCTACCTCCTGGAGTTCCCCCAGAAATTTTTGGAGACAAATCAGCCTGCTTATCCTCAGGAGAACAGCTGGTAAATAGTAATCCTGAGGCAAGAGAGCCTGTAAAAAGAAGTTTAAGGTTTTCTCTTCTGTTCATGATTCAAGGATTTATATATTTTTCTTTTTCAATTCACTGACTATATAATCTGATGTCCTCCAAGCCAAAGCCAAAATTGTCCATGTGGGGTTTTTGTCAGCTTGCGATACAAAAGGGCCTGCATCCACAACAAAAAGGTTGTCGCAGTCGTGAGCTTGGCAATTACTGTTCAATACCGAAGTTGATGGGTCATTACCCATTCGGGTAGTGCCTACCTCATGAATGATTCTTCCTGGAGTGGCCAATCCGTACATTGTTTCAGGACCAGGTTTTTGGCCAAGTAGCGTGGCACCGGATTCGGTGAGAATTTCTTCAAAAGTATCTTGCATATGCTTGGCTTGCTTGATCTCCTGGTCGGTCCACTGATAATGAAATTTAAGAACCGGGATTCCGAATTTATCTACCACATTGTTATCAATCTCACAATAATTGGAGTATTGTGGAATACTTTCACCTCTTCCTGACATCCCTAAAGTAGAACCATATATTCTTCTTACATCTTTTTTAAGTCCTTCTCCATATCCTCCGTTGGGGCTTGGGTTGCCAAATTCATCTTTAAGGTATTTTCTCATGGTATCCATAGAAAAACCAATGCCATAGGAAGGCATGGTCATCCCGCCCCAATATTCGATGTGGTAACCCCTAGCAAAGTCTAGTTTTTTGTTATCCAGCCACCAAGGAGTATAAACATGCATACCTCCAACACCATCTTCATTGTACCTCTCTCTGTCTATTAATTCAGGCATAATACCCATTCGGTCAGCGCCCGTGGAATCATGCAGATATCTACCTACCATGCCACTACTGTTTCCTACTCCATTTGGATGTGAATTGGACTTGGAGTTGAGCATAATTCTGGCAGACTCACATGCTGATGCGCCTAAGACTACCACTCTTGACTTGAGTTTGTATTCTTTCATGTCGATTTTACTGATGAAAGAAACTCCTGTTGCCTTTCCGTTATTATCCGTTGTTACTGCCCTAACCATTGCTTGGGTGTACAGTTCAACTTTGCCCTTTGCCATGGCAGGCTTTACCAAGCAAGTTCCAGAGGAAAAGTCCGCATAAGCTTGACAGGCTCTATTACATTGATTACAAAAAAAGCAGACCCCACGCTCATTGTTAATGGGTCTGGTTAGCATGGAAAGTCTTCCTGGGATAACAGGCATATTGGATTTTTTAGCTCCTTTCATGATATACATTTCATGAAGTCTGGGCTTTGGGGGAGGTAAAAAGAAACCATCAGGTTCGTTGTAAATACCTTCTTTTGATCCAAAAACACCTATGAGTTTATCTACCCTGTCGTAATATGGTTTGAGATCATCATAGCCGATTGGCCAATTATCCCCCATTCCGTCAATATCTTTTCTCTTGAAATCATTTGGTCCAAATCTTAAAGAAATTCGACCCCAATGATTGGTTCTACCTCCTAGCATTCTGGATCTAAACCAATCAAATGAAGTACCCGAAGCTCTAGTGTAGGGCTCTCCTTCAATATCCCAACCGCCAATGGCTTGGTCAAAATCTCCAAATGGGCGAATTCTGGTTCCAGCTCCTCTTCTAGGAGATTCCCAAGCAGGACGTAACTGTGTTCTATCTTCATCTTTAGCTGGGTCAAAGTCTTTTCCAGCTTCTAATACGGCCACTGAAAGGCCTGCTTCGGAAAGAATCTTAGAGGCCATGCCCCCTCCAGCTCCAGAACCAACAATGATTACATCATAAGTTTCGCCCGATGACTTGATTTCAAAGCTCATGTTTTCTAATTTTTTTATTATAGGATGGAAAGTTCTATAAATTTTTTTTTAAATCAAACTGACTTTGTGAAAAACGTGAAGTGATGAATGTGTGGTTGATACTATCTTTCAATCAACGGTTTTAAATAGGGCCAAACATTTTCCAAGACAATTTTATGCCCTTCTTCAGTAGGGTGGATCCCATCTTTCAGATTCAAATCAGGGTCACCGGCTACACCTTCAAGCAAAAATGGAATTAAGGTAACACTGCTTTCTTCAGCTACTTGTGGGTATATTTCCCTGAATTGCTGCGTATACTCCTGCCCCATATTTGGTGGTATTTGCATTCCTGCAAGCAGTATCTTTGTGTCAGGATACTTTTGTTGAACCATATTTATAATTGCTTTAAGGTTTTTTTGGGTCTCCTCCAATGCGATTCCTCTTAGTCCATCATTACCGCCGAGTTCTAAAACGAAAATTTCCGGCTCTTCTTCCAAAAACCAATCTAATCTGCTAAGTCCTCCTGCAGTGGTTTCTCCACTGAGCCCGCCATTGATAATCCTATATTCGTAGCCTAGGCTATCTAATCTATCACCAATCAGTGCTGGAAAAGCTTCATCCTCTTCTATTCCATATCCAGCTGTCAAGCTATTTCCAAAAAAGAGAATGGTTGGCTTTGATTCCTGGGTAACATTCTCTGAATCTAACACGGTGCTTTCATTGTTTTTTTCTGTATTACAAGAAAAAACAAGTAAAAGAAAAGTGATTAAAGTGAGAACTTGGAGTTGTTCTTTATACTTGGAGAATTTTTTAGTCATTCTGTATTTATAATTATTGAAGAAAATAAATTGTGGAGCTATTTTTCAGATATAATAGTTGCTTGAATAAGGAACCTTTATATTGAATCAACAATTTAACAGTATTAAGGTTAAAGGCAATTATCGTTTTATCTAATATTAAATCATGGCAATACTTCAAGTCACAAAGGTTTCAAAAACATACAAAAGCGGGAATAGGTCCTTAACCGTGCTTGATGACGTAAATTTTTCAGTTGATGCGGGAGAAAGTATCGCCATTGTAGGGCCTTCGGGAAGCGGAAAAACCACTCTTTTAGGACTTTGTGCAGGTTTGGATGCGGCAAGTCTGGGTTCCGTGATGCTCGTAGATAAAGCTTTGGAAAAACTAAATGAGGATGAAAGGGCTGAAGTACGAAGTCAGAATATTGGATTTATTTTTCAGAACTTCCAACTTTTACCTACACTGACAGCACTTGAAAATGTCATGGTACCATTAGAACTTAAAAAAAGAAAAGACGCGAAAGAGAAAGCAGCGGAATTATTGAGAAAAGTAGGATTGGAAGACCGTATGACCCATTACCCAACGCAACTTTCAGGAGG
Organism: Mongoliibacter sp.; assembly: GCF_007692705.1. GTDB lineage: Bacteria > Bacteroidota > Bacteroidia > Cytophagales > Cyclobacteriaceae > Mongoliibacter. The sequence continues at coordinate 20,389 of NZ_REBN01000099.1, read as the reverse complement.
AGAACAGCAAAGGGTTTCCATTGCCCGAGCATTTGCGAACGAGCCTAAAATTCTTTTTGCTGACGAACCTACAGGCAATCTAGATACTGAAACCGGTGAAATGATTGAAGATCTTATTTTTCAATTGAATCAGGATTTAGGTACTACCCTTGTGCTTGTGACGCATGATCTTGAATTGGCAAAAAGAACCAACAGAATTATTAATATCAAAGGCGGAAAAATACAGGAGGCTCAAAATGGGTAAAAATGCCTGGGTTTTTAAAATGGCTATGAGAGATTTTCGAAAGAATTTCTCAAAGCTTATGCTTTTTGTATCTGCAATGGTGGTAGGTATTGCAGCTTTGGTGGCAATCAGTTCCTTTGGAGATAACCTAAGCAAAGATATAGACGGTCAGGCTAAAGAGCTGTTAGGGGCAGATCTGGTGCTAGGAAATAATCAACCAATTGGTAAACAGCCTTCGGACAGCTTGGCTACAGATATTTCAGAGGAAATCAATTTTGCCAGTATGGTAGCATTTCCTGCAACGGGAGAAAGTAGGCTTACTCAGGTAAGGGCGCTTGAAGGTGCTTTTCCATTTTATGGAGAATTGGAAACGATACCTGTAGAGGCAGAGAAGTCTTTTAGACAGGGTGGTAAAAAAGCACTTGTGGAGAAAATTCTGATGGCTCAATTTAACGCTGTAGTCGGAGATAGTATCAAAGTAGGAGAGGTTACTTTTGTGATTGAAGGAGAATTAGAAAAAGTGCCCGGCCAGAGCGGTATTACGGCAACTGTAGCTCCTGCTGTCTACATACCTATGGAATTTGCTGAGGCTACTGGTCTAATCCAGTATGGAAGTAGGCTCAATTATCTGAAATATTATAAGTTTCCGGCATCATTACCCGCTGAAGAAGTGGTCAAGAAATTTGAAGAGCTCTGGGAGGATGATAAAATCAGCAGCACTACAGTAGAAAACAGAAGAAATCAAACGGGAAGATCATTTGAGAACCTTGCTAATTTCTTGAGCTTGGTTGCTTTTATAGCATTGCTTCTTGGTTGTGTTGGTGTTGCTTCTGCAGTAAATGTATTTGTTAAAGAGAAATTGGCTTCAGTTGCTGTTTTGAGATGTCTGGGTGTTTCTTCATGGGTAGCCATGAAAATCTATCTTTTACAGATATTGTTGATGGGTTTGTTTGGTTCTGTCCTTGGCGCTTTTTTGGGAACGTTACTTCAATATGTTTTACCCTCTGTATTTTCTGATTTCCTGCCAGTAGAGGTAAGTATCGGCATTGCGTGGTCTAGTGTCGGTTTTGGTTTGGTTACTGGCTTATTTGTTTCTGTTCTCTTTGGGTTGTTACCACTTTTAAAAATCAGAAAAGTTTCGCCCATGGCTACTCTTAGACCTGACGGTGACAGCATAAGCCTGAGAAATGATAAACTGAGATGGCTAGTCATAGGAGGTATTCTGTTGTTTATTTATGTCTTTAGCTATTTCCTTCTGGGAGGTTGGAAATTTGCCGCAGGCTTTACAGGCTTTATCATCTTTGCTTTTGTGGCATTGTGGTCTGTTGCTTTATTCATCATGTGGTTAATCAGAAGGTTTTTACCTATCTCTTTGCGTTATACATTGAGGCAGGCATTATCTAATCTATACAGACCCAATAACCAGACAGTTTCTTTGATTGCTACCATAGGGTTAGGCACGGCGATGATAAGTACTTTATTTTTTGTTCAGGGCCAACTATTGGATGAAGTGAAGTTTGCTGACAAAGAAGATCAACCCAATATGTTGCTTTTTGATATTCAGACCCGGCAGATAGAGTCAGTAGTGGCATCTATACAAAAAAGAGACTTACCCATTTTGCAACAGGTGCCAATTGTTACTATGGCGCTGGAATCCATAAATGGAATCAGTAGAAAGGTGAATGATACACTGCCAGAAGAGGATAGAAGATCCAGGGGTTTGTACAATAGGGAGTTTAGGGTTACTTACAGAGATTCTTTGATTAGTTCGGAAAGGCTGGTAAAAGGAGAGCTTCGAGAAGTGAAAAATCCTGGGGATTCGATATTTGTGTCATTTGACGAGGGATACGCTTCAAGGACAGGAGTCAATTTGGGTGATGAGATTGTTTTCAATGTACAAGGGAGACCTATTAAAACCTATGTAGGAAGCTTCAGGGATGTGAAGTTCAATCAGGTTTCCACCAATTTCCTTGTTCTTTTTCCAGAAAACGTACTTGATAATGCTCCCAAATTCCACGTAGTCATTACCAAAACCAAAAATGACAGGCAGGCGGCAGATGTGCAGGCAGAGATTGTAAGGGAATATCCAAATATTTCAGTGGTCAATCTTGGAGCTATTGTAGAAACTTTGGAGGAGATCCTTTCTAAAATTGGTTTTGTGATTCAGTTCATGGCGTTTTTCAGTATTGCGACAGGGATAGTGGTTTTGATAAGCTCATTAATCATAAGTAAATACCAGCGTATGCGCGAAAGTATTTTACTTAGAACACTGGGTGCCAGTTCAAGGAAAGTAGGAACTATCAACACCTTGGAATATTTCTTTTTAGGCTCTTTGGCGGCATTGAGTGGTATTTTACTTTCCTATATAGCGGCATTTCTTTTGAGTCAATTTGTTTTTCAATTACCGTTTAGACCAGTTGTGAAGGAAGCTGTTATCGTCTATTTTGCAATAACGCTACTTACTGTACTTTTGGGTTGGCTCAATGGAAGCAAAATTATTAAAAAGCCTCCGATGGAAATATTAAGAGAATAGTTGTTAGGGTAACTTAAATCCTTCATCTTTGACTATCATTATTTACTTTAATTATAGAATAGTATTATGAAGAAATCGTACTTGTTGCTCTTTACCTGTTTTTGTCTTTTGTTTTTTACAGAAGCTTTTTCCCAAAGTAAAATAAAGCCATTTCATGCTGGTATTTACCAGGGAGGGATCGTAACTCAAGTTGCTTTTGGGACAGATTTTGAAAAGCAATATTTCGGTGAACTTAGGTTTACAGCCAGTGATGTTTTGAATTATCCTTTTGGAGTTGAGGGTTATTTCAATAGAAATCTGAAACGCACTGATTGGTATAATATTCATTTGGGTGTAATGCTGGGAGTGATGGAATTTGGGAATGTTCGAGCAGGGCTTCCTTTAGGTGTTACCATTAAGCCTATCGAGGGGCACAGGAACTTCGGGGTACTTTTGGAAGCCACTCCCAATTTCTTCATAGATAATGGATTTGGATTGAGAGGTAATCTCGGGATTCGATATTCATTTGGAGGTTGATCTGCTTGATTTATTAACTAAGACCGCTTGTACTGAAAATGTATAAGCGGTTTTTTTATTGTTTTTTATTAGGCTATTTTAAGCTTGTCAATAAAAAAACATATGAAAAACCACCTGATTCCTACCTTATTTGTTTTATTCCTAATCCCCTTTTTGTCTTTGGGGCAAGTGATGCCTTCACCTGATAGAGCTGAAGGAGAAGGCCCTTACGATAAATTAATTATACGAGGTGTAACTTTAGTAGATGGAACCGGAGCACCACCGATAGGACCAGTTGATATTGTTGTCGAAAAGAATATTATAAAAGAGGTACGTGTTGTAGGTTATCCCGGTCTAGATATCAAAGAAGAAAGAAGACCTGTTGCTGGACCAAATGATAAGGTAATGGACCTAGAAGGACATTACCTACTGCCTGGTTTCATTGACATGCATGGCCATATTGGAGGTGCTGGACAGGGCACACCAGCAGAATATGTTTTCAAATTATGGATGGCACATGGAATAACTACTATTAGAGAACCTGCAGCGGGAAATGGATTGGATTGGGTACTTGAACACAAAGAAAAATCCCTGAAGAATACCATCACAGCGCCAAGAATTTTTGCTTATACTGTTTTAGGTCAAAATGCAGATAAGCCTATTACCAATGCGGAAGAGGCTAAAGCTTGGGTCAATCAAAATAAGGAAAGAGGGGCTGATGGAATTAAGTTTTTTGGAGCCAAACCTGAAGTAATGCAGGCTGCATTGGAAGAAAACAAAAGATTAGGGCTGAGGTCTGCCATGCACCATGCCCAAATGGATGTAGCGAGGTGGAATGTCTTGCACTCTGCAAGGGCTGGTTTGACCAGTATGGAGCATTGGTATGGATTACCGGAGGCATTATTTGAGGATAGGACCATTCAGGATTACAGGCTGGATTATAACTATCAAAATGAGCAGCATAGGTTTGGAGAAGCAGGAAAACTTTGGAAGCAGGCTGCACCGCCATACTCTGACCATTGGAATAAAGTGATGCAAGAATTGTTGGATTTGGATTTCACTTTGGATCCGACTTTCAATATTTACGAAGCCAACAGAGACCTGATGAGGGCAAGAACTGCGGAGTGGCATGATGAATATACCTTGCCTTCATTATGGAGATTTTACAAGCCCAGTAGAGAATCTCACGGTTCTTATTGGTTTGATTGGACTACAGATGATGAAATCCAGTGGAAGGAAAATTACAGACTTTGGATGACATTTGTAAATGAATATAAAAACCGTGGAGGAAGAGTAACTACGGGATCTGATTCTGGTTTTATATATCAGTTATATGGTTTTGCCTATATCAGGGAGCTGGAATTATTTAGAGAAGCAGGGTTCCACCCTCTAGAAATATTCAGATCGGCGACTTTGTGGGGAGCAGAAGCACTGGGTGTTGATAAAGAATTGGGCAGTGTAGAAGTAGGGAAAATAGCTGATTTTGTGATTTTAGAAGAAAATCCACTCCAAAACTTCAAGGTACTTTATGGTACAGGAGCTATCAGAATAGGAGATGATAATGAACCCTATAGGGCAGGAGGTGTGAAATATACTGTGAAAGATGGAATCGTATATGATGCCAAACAAATGTTGGAAGATGTTCGTACCATTGTAAACCAGCATAAGGCAAGGGAAGAATCTCGTAAAAACAAACAGCCAGGCCTAGATTGGTGATTTTTTCAATGTTTGATCGTTAATATTAACTTGGAGTTATGCCACACATTCAGCTGAAAAATGTTAAACTTTTCTACGTAAAAGAAGGTGAGGGAAAAGAAGTCATCATGTTTTCTCATGGTTTACTTTGGAGCCATAAGATGTTTGAGTCTCAAATCAAACACCTGAGTAAGCAATACACCGTAATTGCCTATGATCACAGGGGACAAGGTCAAAGTGAAGTGACCCAAGGTTTATATGATATGGAAATGTTGACCCTTGATGCATTGGAGTTGATAGAAAAAGAAATCGGTCAGCCGGTTCACTTTGTGGGTCTTTCTATGGGAGGTTTTGTCGGGATGCGTTTAGCTGCCAGATATCCCGAAAAGATCAAAAGTCTGATTTTGCTAGAAACTTCTGCAAATCCAGAACCAGTAGAAAATCTACCAAAGTATAAGTTCTTAAATGGTGTAGTCAAATGGTTTGGTGTAATCCCAACTGTAGCCAGTTCTGTGATGAAAATTATGTTTTCAGAAAGTTGGTTGACTAATCCTCAAAATAAAACAGAATATAAAAAGTGGTCTAAAGAACTTCAATCCAATAGAAAATCAATTACCAAATCTGTAGAGGCTGTTATCTTCAGAAAAGGAGTAGAAGAGGAAATCAGAAATATCAAATGCCCAACGATGATTATCGTGGGTGATGAAGATGTGGCCACTAAGCCAGAAAAAGCAAAGTTCATTCAAATGTCCATTCCTAATGCAGAATTGCATGTTCTTCCTGGTGCTGGACATAGCAGTAGCATAGAAAAACCAGAGGAAGTAAATAGGTTGATTTCGGATTGGATGAAGAAATTTTAAGCAATACCACTGACCAATAACTTGATTCATTTTACCATTTGTAAAGATTTTTAAGCAAAATGGAAACTTTTATACATCTTTGCATGTATATACATTTAATACATAAACAAATCTTAAAATATGAAGATCGAAGAGGCAATTCAGCAAAAACCTTTTAAAGATATTTACAACAAAGCGGTGGTGAATTTACTATACACCCAAAGTTATGTTGTAAGCAAGCAGAGTAGTCTTTTCAAACCTTTTGGTCTTTCTCCTGAGCAATATAATGTACTTAGGATTTTGAAGGGTCAGAATGGAAACCCGATCACAGTTTCTTCTATTCAAGAAAGAATGCTTAACAAGATGTCCAATGCCTCAAGACTTGTTGAAAAACTCAAACAAAAAGGTCTTATTCTGAGAGAAGAATGCCCAAGAGACAGGAGGCAAGTAGATGTTGTGATAACAGAAGAAGGAACGCAAGTACTGAAGCAACTCGAAGAAAAAATCTATAAACTCAACAGAGAACTGATTAGTTTAGATGAGGAGGAAATTGAATTATTGAACAACCTTCTAGATAAACTAAGAGAATAAAAAATTTTCAGAGAATTAGTGTATATACACTTAATGTATAAATGAATAAAAATCAATTTAATTTAAAAACCAGACAAAATGAGCACAACAACTAAATGGGTAATAGACCCAACACATTCAGAAGTTTCTTTTAAAGTCAAACACCTTGTAATTTCTACCGTGACAGGTTATTTCAGAGAGTTTGAAGGTGCTGCAGAAAGCACATCAGATGATTTTCAGGGAGCGAAAGTTTCATTTTCTGCAAAGATAGACAGTATTGATACCAATCAGGCCGATAGAGATGGACACCTGAAATCAGATGATTTTTTCAATGCTGAGAAATTTCCTCATCTGAAGTTTGAAGGTGTAGTAAATGGAGAGAAGCTTAAAGGTAATCTTACTATTAGAGACATCACAAAAGAAATTGAACTTGATGTTGATTTTGGTGGTGTAGCAGGTGATCCTTACGGAAACACCAAAGCCGGATTTGAAATTGAAGGTAAGATCAGCAGAAAAGAATTTGGTTTAAAATGGAATGCCGTGACTGAGGCCGGTAGTGTGGTGGTCAGCGAGCAGGTTAAACTGATCTTGAGTGTGCAGCTTTTAAAGCAATAAAATTTTCCGGGGCTTTTGGCAAGGCTATTAGCCCCGTTTTCTTTAAAAATAAAAATATAAACCCCATGGCAGCTTTAATCACAGGAATTCACCATATCACCGCAATAGCGGGGAACCCACAGGCAAATATTGATTTTTATACGGGTGTACTTGGTTTAAGAATGGTGAAAAAGACGATCAACTTTGATGCTCCTGACGTGTATCATCTCTATTTCGGAGATGAGTTAGGCAATCCAGGAACTGTATTTACTACTTTCCCATTTGATGGGGCGAGGAAAGGAACCAAAGGAACGGGTGAATTGACCTATACCGCATTTTCTATTCCTGAGTCTTCTTTGTCATTCTGGATAGATAGGCTTGCGAAATACAATATACCTGCTTCAACACCCTTATCCAGATTTGAAGAAAAAGTGATCAGATTTGAAGACCATGATGGAATGGGGATAGAACTAATTGCAAATAGTCAGGATAATAGGACAGGTTGGACTGGTGGAAATATTTCCGGTGAAAATGCCATCAAAGGATTTTATGGCGCTACCCTCAACCTGAAATCCAAAGAGCTTACTGAAAAGCTCCTTACTGAGTTTATGGATTACAAATTCATAGCAGAAGAAAATGGTAGATATAGGTATGGAACGGCTGGAAAGCCAGGTGATATTATTGATATTGTATTGGATAAGAATGGAAGACAGGGAGTTCAGAGTGCCGGAACTGTACACCATATAGCATTTAGAACGGCTAATGAATCTACACAACTGGAAATCCAGAAAATACTGATAAACAATGGCTTTCATGTTACGGAAGTAAAGGACAGAAATTATTTTAAGTCGATTTATTTTAGAGAGCCAGGAGGAGTTTTATTCGAAATTGCCACAGACGAACCCGGTTTTGCCATAGATGAAGATGAAGCGCATTTGGGAGAAGCTTTGAAATTACCAGATTGGGCCGAAGCACAACGTGACAAAATTGAATCCAGATTGGCGAAAGTAACTTTAAATGTGAATGATTATGAGTAATGTTATCAGTTCGGGAAAACAATTGAAAGAAGCTGAAAAAGTTGCCATTATGATCCATGGTAGAGGTGCTAATGCAGGAAGCATACTCTCTTTACATGAAAATTTGGCCCTTGACGATTTCGCTTTATTGGCACCTCAGGCACCGGGAAACACCTGGTACCCATTTAGTTTTATGGCTCCTGATCAGAATAATGAACCTTCTTTTTCACAGTCGTTGGACATCATAGACAGTATTGTCAAGGAACTGAAAGAGCGAGGCTTTACAGCAGATCAGATCTATTTGATAGGATTTTCCCAAGGAGCTTGTCTCACTCTAGAGTATGCAGCACAGCATGCTGAGAAATATGGGGCGGTTATCGCATTTACAGGGGGATTGATAGGTGAAAAAATCAGGTCTGAAAAATATACCGGAGATTTTGGGGGTACCAAAATCTTTATTGGTTCAGGTTTTAAGGATTCACATGTGCCATTACATAGGATTGAAGACTCCAAGGCCCTTTTAGAAAAGCAGGGAGCTGAAGTGAAAATTCTCATATTTGAAGATTTTAACCATACCATCAGACAAGAAGAAATTGACTGGGTAAATGAAAACCTATTGGTGTAATTAGCTTTTATGGAATTGCTTTCTTAAAAAAGACAGTCAGTAATGGCTGTCTTTTTTTTTGTTGCTTTCTCTGTTGATATAAGGTTGTACGTTTTTCAGACAATGAATTCTTGGATATATGTTCTGAAGACTTGAGCCAATTGGGCTGAATCCCTAAACCACGGCCGATTGGTTCCGGTGATTTTAATTGTTCTTTTCTTCTTCTTTTATCCATTTAGGATAACGGATAATTACATCAATGATACCTGAGTCTAACATGCCTAGTTCTCGTGCAGCGGCCCGGGATAAATCAATAATCCTGCCTCGACGGTAAGGCCCTCGGTCATTTATTCGGACAGATACAGATTTCCCGTTTTCTGGATTAATTACTTCAACTTCCGTATCAAATGGCAAGGAACGGTGGGCTGCTGTAAGTTCTTGGTTTTCAAAAACCTCCCCGCTCGCTGTTTTTCTACCTTCAAACCAACGTGCATAATAGCTGGCTTTTCCTTCGACTTCTACCATTTCTATTTTTTCTTCCCTAGGACGGCAGCAAACAACAATAAAAAACACGATGATAAACAAAAGGACAGCGGAAAAAATGGATTTCGGTGTTTCCATAGATTTAATATAATGAAAAAAAGCATCAAAATCATATTACTTATGGATTTCCAATATTCCTAAAAGAGTAAATACATCCCCAGCGTGCCATTGGAAGATTCGAATCCAGGGTTTTTTTCCATTTTTTCAAAACCGACTATACCAGACAGGTCTGAAGATTTGAATGATTTGAGGTTTCAAACCAAGACCTTCGAGGTTTAGAAAACCTCAAAGGTCATTACGTCTCAAAAAGAATACTCCACCTGACTGCCCTTTTCGGGATCGAGTTCGATTTTGGCGTAGACTTCAATTTCCTGTTGCAGTTCTTCGACGTGGGAGATGATGCCGACTATGCGGTTTTCGTGGCGTAAGAGTTTAAGGGTTTCGAATACGACACGGAGGGAGTTGCGGTCCAGGGCACCGAAGCCTTCATCCAAAAAGAAGAAAGACTGATCAGCCTGATTGAGGGATTTGACTTTTTCTGCCAAGGCCAATGCCAGGCATAAGGATGCTTGAAAAGTCTGCCCACCGGATAGGGTTTTGAGCAAACGTTTTTTTCCGCCATTGAGGTAATCGATGACCCAAAAGGTGTTGTTGTCATCAATTTCAAGGCTCAAACTATTTTTGGTCAGTTTTGTAAATCTCAGGTTGGCTGTCGCGCAGAGTTCTTTGAGATAGATAGAACTGACATATTTTACAAATCCACTTCCTTTGAACAGTCTCTCCAATTCCTTTAGATTAGCCTCTCTGTTTTCCAGTTGACCGAATTCCTTTTCCAATTTTTGCTTTTCTTCGAGTTTGGCTTTAGTGGAGATGATTTCCTGGTTGAGAAGCGTGAATTCTTTTTTAATGCTTTCAAGTGCTTCTTTCTGCTCTTGGAGATTGTTATTCAACAGGTCAAATTCTTCCTGACTGAATTCGCTGACCCCGGAATCGGATTGAAGTTCCTTGATTTTGGTTTCGACCAAAAGACTCCTGTCCTCAAACTGCCTGATTTCCGCATCTACCTTGTCGGCATCTAGGGAATGATTAAAAAGTGCCACAAGCTTTTCCTCATCCTCGAATCCATGGGTTTTTTTGAGGGTTTCAAATTCACTTTTCAGTTCGATGATTCTACTTTCGGTACTATTGATGGATTGTTCGAAATGTTTCAGGTTAGCCAGGTTGGTCGCTTGTTTGGCCCGGGTTTCAAGAAGGACTTTTTGTTTTCCGGATAACTTAAAGGCAGTTTCTTCAATATCCTGCTGTACTTTTTGGATGGTCTGCTCGATAAGTTCCGCTTCCTTTTCAAAGAAAGGCTTACAGAAAGCATAATCCCTGATTTCTTCCTTTTTTGCCAAGAGCTTGCTGTTCAGACTTAATTGCTGCTGTTCGACTTCCCGGAGCTTTTTTTCCTTTTTCTCATAATTATCCTGGTCTTGCTCCCATTTTTTCCTCAAAGCTTTGGTTTCTTTTTCCAGCTTTTCTTTTTTTTGGATAGCCTTGTCGGCGTTATTGATAAGAGAAATTAGGTCCTCCTTTGAAGTGATCTGATGGGATTCAAGATGCTGCTGGATTTCCTTTAATTGGCTTTCAAGGTATTGGATATCCTTTTCTTTTTGGGCCAGATTGGCCAATTGGTTTTCCAGTCGTATCTGTTGTTCCTCATGCTTTTGGTTTAGTGATCGTATTTTCTCCAAAAGATTTTTTGCAACATCAATCTCTAGGCTTTTTCCCTCCAAAACCTTTTCATCTTTTGCTGCTGTCAATGGATTTGGGTGATCTGTTGCACCGCAAAGGGGACAAGCCTCTCCATCTTCCAAAAGATGGACATGGGCCGCCAAGCCAGCTTTTCTTTGTAATTTTTCTTTTTCAGCTTCCAAGTCCTGAATATGCTGTTTTTGGGAAGCTATCCACAAAGTAAATGATGACTGCCCAGAAGGGATTTGTTGCTTCAGTTCCTTGATATTCAACTGAATGTCCTTAGCTGTGTCGGAGATGGATTTGGCTTCAGCCTTCATTTTACCCAATTGTTCTTCCCAAAGATTCCAATCCCTTGCTTTTCCTTTCAGGTCGGACAGGGTAGTGCTGTCAGGAATAAGGATATTTTCAGCTTCTTTTTCCAAGGTTTTGATTTTGGTAGAGAGGTCGGATAAAGCTAGTTTTTGGTTTTCAATGGAAGGTCTTAATTTTGCTGTTTCCTTTTCGGCATCTTTCAATTCCTTGTTCAGGATCTTGATTTCAGCTACTTTTTTCAAGTCCCTGATTTTGGCCTCCCTCTCGGATTTCTGATCGGCTTTTTCCTTGAGTTTTTTTTCATCTTCCTCCAGTTCCCCGATTTCTTTTATATAAGTTTCCCTGAACCTGCTACAGTCAGTAACACTTACCTGATACTTTTCCAATTCAGTTATTTTCTCATTGATCTGTTCCCAAATCGGTTTGAGGTAAGTTTTAGCCTTCAGAAAATCTTTCCAGATAGTTTTCTTTTCAGCTATCACCGGCCTTTTTTGTTCCAAGTCTGCCCATTCTTTCAAAAAGCCCTGCAATTCCTTATGCTTGGCCTGTAAGCCTTCCTGTTTTTTAAAGGTCAATTCAGTTTGCCTGAAAGTTTTTTCCTTCTCCTCTGTTTGCCTTTCAACTTCCCTGATCAAGGCTGTTTTTTCATCAAGGAGTTCAGACGTTATTGCTGCCAAAGCACCCAACTGTGTTTCCAACCTTATCTTTTCATCTTTGACGATACGGAGCAGGGAACCTGTTTTGGCTGCCAAATCGAATCTTTCCAGGCCAAAAAGTTCCTTCATCATTTCAGCCCTAGGACCGGGAGTGAGGTCTATGAATTCTCGGAATTTACCTTGGGGAATGATCACGGTCTGTTTGAAATGTTCCTTTTTCATCCCGACGATTTCCTCCGCCCTTTTGGTTAATGGTTCAAGATGGTCTTCGGACTTTAAGTAAAAAGTGTGTTCGGCGGGTTTGACATCATCGAAGTTTTTTGAATTCCTCTTCGCACTATACCTCGCCAAATAAGTTTTGACATTGTTTTTTCCTGCCTTGAATTCAAAACTGATCAGCAAAGCTTCGCTCTGAAGGTTGACCATGCTGTTTTTTTCACCCCGGTCTGAGAGGCGCTCAGTACTTCCATACAATGCCAAGAGAATAGCTTCCAAAATAGATGATTTCCCACTGCCTACTGCCCCAAATATCCCGAAGAGCCCTGCTGCGGTCAACTGGTCAAATTCAACGACCTGTTTTTCTTTATAAGAGTATAATCCTTCTATTTCTAATCTGATTGGAATCATTGTTCTTCTATTTAAAAATTAACGTGGTGGTTTTGTGGCATTGTCTTTTGGGGACTGATATTAATTGATGCTGGGATATTGAGATATTACAATCCTGCGGACCCATTTAATTAGAACAATGAGTTAAGCGGTGCATGGAGTTCTTCCAATATCTATAAATATCAATTCCTTTCGATTATTCATTCCTGACTTATTACTTCTTTGAAAATATCGAGCAACTCATCATTGGCTTCCTGTCCTCTTTCACTTTTGAAATACATCTGAAAAAGACTGACCATATCCTTTTCCAGGTCCTCTGCGCGGAGACTGAGATTTTCCTGCCCCCTTGGTTTTTTGATCTGTGGGATAAGGTTGACGATACCGTCATGGGCTTTCATGATGGCCTTTCGGGTGGCCGCATCAATGGAATGCTCGGTAATAAAGGTGATTTCCACAAAGCAATAAGGGTTGGTTTCAAGCCATTCCAGGGTTTCTGCCAGGTTTTCGAAAGTTTTCCGGTATAGTGGTCTTCCTTTTTCCAAACCTATGGGCTGATAACTTACAGGCTTTCCCGGTTCGGCCTGGATAAGGACTACCTGTTTTTGTTGATCGGCTTCGCTGAAGGAATAGGCGAGGGGAGAGGAGGAGTACACCACAGGCAAAGGAGATCTGGAAACCGCATGATAACGGTGTAGGTGTCCCAATGCTGCATACTGGATTTGTGTGGGGATGTTATGGGTAAAAAGGGCCTGGGTACCGCCAACATGCAATATGGGCCTCTCGCTTTCAGGTTCCGAAGGTAATGGTTCCCCTTCTTTCGTAAAAAAGAAATGACCTATAAATAGATTGATACCTTTATCATCACAGTGTTTTTCCGCCAAGGTTCCCCATTTTTCCGCCATGATATCCCTGAACTCTGATTCCCTGTCTCCTTCGCCCAAATAGGTTTTGAGCAGGACTTCATTGGCATAAGGGGCAAGGATAATCCGGACAGGGAATTCGAAATCAGGCAATTGGATTTCCACAAAACCTGACTCGGATTGAAGGATGGCTATACCATTGTCCAATTTTCCGGTCGGAATGATGCTGTCGTATTTGCTGTAAAAAAAGATGCCCATTTCCCTAGCCAAAGGATCCGGTGCTTCTACAAACTGTGTGCTGTCATGGTTGCCTGAAATGGCGATGATGGGTCTTTGGCCATTGTTGGAAAGTCTTTTGAGAGTTTTGTAGAGCAGTTCCACCGCTTCATGATTGGGATTGAAAGTATCGAAGATATCCCCGGCCAAAAGCACCATATCCACGGATTCCCTATCGGCAATCTGAATGATTTCTTCCAATACAAGTTTTTGTTCTTCCAGGCGGGAATATTCCTGCAATCTTTTGCCCAAATGCCAGTCTGCGGTATGGAGAATTTTCATGGTATAAAAGAGGTTTCTTTTAGAAATGTATTTAGTGTTTTAACCTTTCAATCAATTCCACGATTTCATCTGGAGCAATCGCAGGAATTGGGGAGTCTTTGAAGTCTTTAAGGTTGCGGGTTATGATATAATCTACGCCAGTAATTGATTCAGCGTTGAAAATTTGGAGGGCATCTTCAAAATCACTAAAATCTGACAAAAGTGCTTTTTTTAATTGGGATTTGGTTACGTCCAACACTTCTACCATTTGGGTTAATTCCAGCAGTTTTAACCTCAACGATTTTTCATCTGTGAACTTCTTGAGGATATAATAGGCGGTGGCAAATGTATGTGTAGAACTGGTTAGCGATATTTTATTTTTACTGCTTAGCAGAAAAATTTCAGTGGCATGTTTTGTAAATGCACCTCTTTCGGACAAAAAATCAATAAGGATATTGGTGTCTAAAAACGCCTTCATTTTAAATGTTTTTCTTCAAAGTATTCCTTTAGAATTTTGTCTTCATCAAAATCAGCGGGCAGTTGGATTTTTCCGGAAAGCCTTGTGATCTTATCCTCCAGAGTAATTTCAGGATGATGATGGTCCACCAAATTTTTTAAATAATTCTCTACCAATCCGGAAAGACTCCTGCCTGTTTTTTGGGCATAAATTTTTGCCTTTTCAATGACATTTTCATCGACGTTGAGTGTGAGTTTTTTGGACATACACGTAATCTTTTTTTAAATATACGTAGAATCCTTATTCTTCACTTCCTCATTTTTGCATTTTTTTTTGACTTAGAAGGGAATAAGGCAGTCTTCGAAACTCTATCCAAAATGCTGTCTGCGGTGTGGAGGTTTATCATAATTAAAAAAATAGAAGGTTTTTGCTGAAAGGACACAAATGCTCGATGTAAACAAGTGAAAAACCGATCGGATTTAAGCTGGATCATGGAATACATCAAATACAATTTAGAAGTAAAATGGTGAATTTCAATTAAATGCTTATTTTAGCATTCTCGTTTTTGAAAATTCACTTTCTATTGCAGTATCCAGCCTCATTCAACTAGTTAAAAAATGGGTTGGCACACAAATTGTTAAAGAAGCGAACATGCAAAAAATCACCTTTTTATTTATCCTCTTGCTTTTACCCATGATGGGTTTTTCGAGCAGCCATAATGATGGTGAAAGGAATGAATTGATCATCCAAGAGGGGGTAGCCAGTTACTACGGGAAGAGATTTCACCTCAGAAAAACTGCTAACGGAGAGGTTTTCAATATGGAAGAGATGACCGCAGCTCATAAAAACCTTCCTTTCGGAACCATGCTGAAAGTGACCAACCTGAATAACGGAAAAGCTGTTTGGGTAAGGATTAACGACAGGTTACCGCAATCATCTAAAAGAAGTATAGACCTTTCTAGGGGAGCAGCCAAGAAACTAGACATGATTCAGGACGGAATAGTCAAAGTTAAGATGGAGGTGCCTGATCAGGAAACAGTGCTGGCACTGATGGAACATTACCAAAATGAAAAGCCAGAAGATATCAGGTTGCGTGTTTTTGAGGAACCTATAGACATCAAAAGAAGTGAAGTATCTCTATTGGATTTGAAAATTGAGCTTCTTCAAAACATAACGGCTGGTCTCAGTAGGTAGGATTATAAGTATTTTTGAAGCAGACGGCTCATTTCCTGCTGAAGTTTTTTGGCCTCTATTCCGGCTTTTTCCGCAAAATCTTTATCCTTTCCTGCATAAATAATCCCTCTGGAGGAATTGACCAATAAGCCGCAATGGTCATTCATGCCATATTTGGCGACATCTTCTAAGCTTCCGCCTTGAGCACCAACCCCTGGTACCAAAAAGAAATGGTTAGGTACAAGGGCTCTTACTTTGGCTATATTTTCTCCACGGGTAGCACCCACCACATACATCATATTGTCAGGATTCCCCCAAGTAGCACTTTTTTTGAGTACTGACTCAAAAAGAAATTCATCTTGCCCTGAACGGATCATCTGAAAATCCTTACTGCCTTCATTAGAGGTTAAAGCCAGAAGAATCACCCATTTGTTTTCAAAATCCAAGAAAGGAGTCACACTGTCTCTTCCCATATAAGGGGCCACAGTAATGGAGTCAAAATCCATAGATTCAAAAAAGGCTTTTGCGTACAGTTTGGAGGTATTTCCAATGTCTCCACGCTTGGCATCAGCAATGGTGAAGATGTCTTTTGGAATGTATTCCAGCGTCTTTTGAAGGCTTTCCCACCCTTTTGGGCCCAATGCTTCATAAAAGGCTATATTGGGTTTGTAGGCTACAGCAGCGTCAACTGTGTGATCAATGATCTGTTTGTTGAATTCAAAAACAGGATCTTTTTCCTTTTGGAGGTGAATTGGGATTCTAGATATATCGGTATCTAAGCCTACGCATAAAAATGATTTCTTATCCTGTATCTGCTGAAATAATTCTTTTCGGTTCATCTGGGGATGTTTTCCCCAAAAGTAAGGATAAAATTTTTTCCAGATGGATTTTGGATGGTTAATCAGCGTAGGTCAATGATTTCAACCTTTCCATATTTTTGAGGATTGAAAGTGAAATGACTGTCATTCAGCTCTATATTGGTGTTGACAGATTTGAAGCGATATTTGAATACACCGCCTTGGTCATCATATATTTCCCAGCCAACCAAATCTTTCTTGTCTTTATCAGCAAAAAGTTTGACCCTTTGAAATGGAGCAGTCGACTTTTCAGCAGTAAGCTCGATTTCTTGAATGGTCGTGCCATTTTCTTTTCTTTCTCCCAATAGCCTGTAATTGTACCCTTTTTGGTAGATGGTGTAGACCGACGAAGGTGTCAGTTCATCTTCCATATCAGAGGCATTATTGATTGTAACTTCTTTATATCCGGCTGATTCAATGTAGGTCCATACCGTTTTTCCATTGTTGAAAATCTCCTGCTCAGGTAGTTTAAGGTGGTATTTATCCCCTTTTATGGAAATTTCACCTGCTTGCGACTGGCTTCTGTCATCAGAAAGGTCTGCATAGGTAAATTCAAAACTGGCCTGTAACCCTTTGAGAGATTTGTATTTTTGGCTGACACCATCCAAGATAGATTTTGCTGCTGCGTCTTTTTGAGCAAAAGAGTTACCTGAAAAGAGGAAGCTAAGTAATAAGATAAAGGTGAAATTCTTAAGCATGTTAATGGTTCAATTTGGCTTTGAGTGAAACTATTCAAAGTAATTACAAATTGTTCAATAACCGTTCCAAACTCGCTTCGTCCTGTACCAATACTTCGCGGGCTTTGCTGCCTTCAAAAGCTCCTACAATTCCAGCTGCTTCTAACTGGTC
Organism: Mongoliibacter sp.; assembly: GCF_007692705.1. GTDB lineage: Bacteria > Bacteroidota > Bacteroidia > Cytophagales > Cyclobacteriaceae > Mongoliibacter. The sequence goes on along the minus strand of NZ_REBN01000099.1, from coordinate 3,230 downwards.
TACAATCCTTCCCGCCCTGTTGTATCCCAATTTTAATTTTCTCTGGATTAAAGAAGTGCTTCCTTGCTGATGCATAACGATAAGCCTTGCAGCGTCGTCAAAAAGAGGGTCTCTATCTGCGAGGTCAATATTAGCCAATCCGCTGTCGCTTTCTTCCCCTTCAAACTCAGGAAGTAAATAGGCATCTGAGTATCCTTTCTGTTCTCCGATCCAATCACAAATTGCGTCTACTTCTGGGGTATCCAAGAAAGCACACTGTAGTCTCGTAACTTCAGAACCGGATGAGAGGAGCATATCTCCTTGACCGATCAGTTGATCGGCACCGCCTGTGTCAAGAATGGTTCTACTGTCTATTTTGGATGTAACCCTGAATGACAACCTAGCAGGGAAATTGGCTTTGATGATACCGGTGATGACGTTTACAGAGGGCCTTTGTGTAGCCACGACCAAGTGAATACCAATGGCTCTGGCCAACTGTGCCAATCGGGCAATAGGTGCTTCTATCTCTTTGCCTGCAGTCATCATCAGATCAGCTAACTCATCTATAACCAGCACGATGTAAGGCATAAACCTATGACCTTTGTCAGGATTCAGTTTTCTTGCTACAAATTTGGCATTGTATTCTTTCAGATTTCTACAACCGGCATCTTTTAGCATATCATACCTGTTGTCCATTTCTATGCAAAGGGAATTTAGGGTATAAATCACTTTTTTGGTGTCTGTGATAATGGCCTCTTCAGATCCCGGTAGTTTTGCAAGGAAGTGTCTTTCAATTTTATTGAAAAGGGTCAGTTCAACTTTTTTGGGATCCACCAAGACAAACTTCAATTGGGAGGGGTGCTTTTTATATACCAAAGAGGCCAAGATCATGTTGAGTCCTACAGATTTACCCTGACCGGTAGCACCGGCCATTAGTAAGTGAGGCATTTTGGCAAGATCCACGACAAAGACTTCATTGGAAATGGTTTTGCCCAGCGCAATCGGAAGATCCTTGTCACTCTTCATAAACTTCTCTGTGCCGATGACTGCTCGCGCTGGTACGAGTTCACGGTTCTTATTTGGTACCTCAATACCAATTGTTCCCTTTCCGGGGATCGGAGCTATGATTCTTATTCCCAAAGCGGCTAAGCTCAAAGCAATATCATCCTCAAGGTTTTTGATCTTGGAAATTTTAACTCCAGGATCCGGCACGATTTCATAAAGGGTGACAGTAGGGCCTATGGTAGCTTTGATTTCCTGGATTCCAATCTTAAAATTGACAAGTGTTTCTACGATTTTATTCTTGTTGTCCTCCAGCTCCTGTCTGGTAACAGTGACTTTTTGCAGGTCATAAGAATTGAGTAATTCAAGTGTGGGGTATTTGTAATGTGGCAGGTCCAAGGTAGGGTCGTAAGGATCTAGGTTTTCTACCTCATCAGCAGTTTTTTCCTCTCCATCAGTTTTGGTTACTGAGAATTTCTTTTCTTCCGCTGGTGCATCAATGGTACTGTCTGGTACGGTACTCTCAATATTTAATGCCAGTTCCTGAGTGGGAGATTTTGATTTTTCGGTTTTATCATCTGCTTTGATAGTCCAGGAGCTTCCATCGTCTTCAATCTCATCTTCCTCGTGAATAGAGTCTTCGATATCCTCAAAGACAGGTTCACCTTCTACCTTATCAAAGGGAGATTTTACAGTGGGTTTTTTTTCTGAAATAACATCCAAGTCTTCATCCTCTCTTTTATTGCTGCTGAAAAGGCTTAACTGTTGGATATTGAAAAAGAATACCGTGAAAATCAGCAAAGATCCACCGATGAGTATAAATGTTCCCCAGCCTAGAAACTCTTCAGCGAGTTTGCCCAGTTCCAATCCAAATCCCCCAGAAAAATCAGCGTACATGTTGTATCCAGTTGACATCTGTACGAGGTATCCTGTCACCAAACAAAGCCAAAAAGTGAAAAATAAGGCAAATACCAAGTACCTGGATATAGAGTAGAGAGATTTTTTGAATGCCATTCTGAATCCCAACAAAAATATAAAAGGAGGCAATAAAAAGGCTGCTATTCCAAACCATTTGTGAATAATGACATAAGAGACTTTTGCGCCGAGCAGACCCAGCCAATTTCTGGCTTCGGAGGCAGTGCTTCGGATGTCTTCGTCCAGTTCGGAAGCCACTAAGCTTTGGTCTGCATTTCCTTCGAAGAGATAGCTGATAAAGGCGAAAAACAAAAATACCGATAAAGAAAGAAGAATAATCCCCATGGTCAGTGGAATTCTCTTGTCTTTTACAAAGTCCAGAGAAAAATTGCTTTTGCTTTTCTCTTTTCCTCCTGACTTAGGCTCGTTTTTCTTTCTAAAAGTATTTGTTCTGGGTTTCTCGGAAGCCATTTTCGATTTTTAATCTCTATGTTTTTATACAAGAATAGGTGAAATATACTGAAATTATCTTTTTTGATGTCGATAATAATGCGCCAATCCTTTTTTGATTTCTTTTACCAAACCTGGTCCTTCATAAACCATGCCCGAGTAGACCTGTACCAAACTAGCTCCTGCTTCTATTTTCTCTATGGCATCTTGGGCTGAGTATATTCCTCCAACGCCGATTATCGGGAAAGCACCATTGGATTCCTTATGAATATATTTGATGACTTCTGTACTTTTCTTGGAGAGGACTTTACCACTTACTCCACCTGCACCCATTGCTGCAACTTGTTCTTGCGAAGTTTGCAATAAGCTTCTGTCTATTGTGGTATTGGTGGCTATGACACCGTCTATTTTGGTCTCCAAGACGATTTCCACAATATCATCTAATTGTCCTACGGTCAAGTCAGGAGCTATTTTCAGAAGGATCGGTTTTGGTTTTTGATGCTCCTCATTGGCTTCTTTTACAGCAGTCAGTAATTTTTTCAATGGCTCTTTTTCCTGAAGTTCTCTCAGGTTGGGTGTGTTTGGTGAGCTTACGTTGACTACAAAATAATCCACGTAGGGATGAAGTGCATCCAAACAGTATATGTAATCCTCAACGGCTTTATCGTTAGGGGTGACTTTATTCTTGCCAATATTTCCTCCAATGATGATCTTTGATTTTCTTGTCTTAAGCCTATTGACAGCAGCAGCGACACCTCCATTGTTAAACCCCATTCTATTGATCAGGGCTTGATCTTCAGGTAATCTGAAGAGTCTAGGTTTGGGGTTTCCGTCTTGTGCTTTCGGTGTCAAAGTTCCGATTTCTATAAAACCAAATCCCAACA
>NZ_REBN01000283.1 GCF_007692705.1 Mongoliibacter sp. | reverse complement strand
TAGTCTCCACTGGGCACATCTGTCAATCGGGGTCCTGTGCTGCCATCAAATTCCCAAACATAGGCATAGGGGCCAAGCCCCCCTTTACTTATTGCTAAAAGAGAACCTGATGCACTTCCCGGACAGGCGACATTTTCAAGAATAAATTCTGTTTCTAAAGGTTCAGGAGACTCTATTTCAACTGCTACCGGAAAATCACATCCGCTGGCGTCCCTGACCGTAATATCGTAAGAACCTCTTTCCAGACCGAAAAGCTGGAAATCCCTTTCTATAATCAGCGCGTCTGACCAATCAACGGTAAAAGGTGCTACTCCTCCTGTTATGGAGAAATTAGCCTGTCCATCCCCTGAATTAAAACACAGCGCATCAATTTCTTGAACATCACCCAAAAGTTCCATTGGATCAGCTTCTTCTATGCTTAAATCCTCGAGGAATATTTCACATCCACCGGCATCTCTTACCAATACTGAGTAAATACCTGCACCTAGATTATTGACGGATGCTGCATTGAGACTTTCATTATGAGACCAGATAAAGGTATATTCTCCCGAACCTCCATTTACATCTATCTCAATTTTCCCGGCAGTGGTTCCAGCACAAATCAATTCTGAAATGTCTCCTACTGAAGCCTGCATAGGAGGATTAACTGTAACAGCAAGCCTATCGGATTCTCCCCCGCAGCTTGGGTTGGTTTCACTGACTTCTTCATACCAGATTTCCCCTGTAGCACCTGGACCTGGCCATTCAACTTCCACTTCTTCTGTATCTGTGTCCGATAGAAAAGTGCCACCTGTAACAAACCACTGGTACTTCCTTCCAGGTATTTTATCCCTTACTGAGTAGAACTGTGAGGCCCCTTCTACAAAACACACAGCTGCTATACCCCTCGGTTTTCCCGGTACAATGGAATCATTGATAAACACATCAATTACCTGAGCCTTTCCCTGACAACCTTCACTTGTCAAAGGTATTGCTACAACCTTAGCATCAGGGTCAAACTCTCCCCAAAGTATTGTAATTGAGAAATCAGTTTCATCCACTACCTCCCCTCCTATCACTTCCCATAGTATAGCTTCAGTATTTTCTGGGTTTTCAAAAGTATAAGTTGCCTCGTCTATCAAGGGACAAACATTATCAGGGCCTTCTAATTGTCCATCGGTTTCAACTACTGTCACTTCAAATGTAGCTTCCTCCATTTCGTCACAGGATCTATCACCTGTCATGGCAATAATTTTCACCTGAAATGTACCCGGCTCTTCAAAAATATGTTCAACAGTAGCCCCTTCCTTTATCTCATCATCATTTTCAAACTGCCATTCAAAAATCACGAATTTTGAGTCTCTGGGAATAACCGTCCAAGAAGCCATTTCTCCCAAGCAGGCAACATTCTCCCCATCCACCTCAAATTCATAATCCACCTCTGTTTCAAAATTCAGGTTATTGATACTCGCGCCGGCCGAATAACCATAGGATTCTATAAATCCTGAACCATACACATAACCTACTATCCCTTCAGGATTGCTAAGGGTATGGCTTCCTTCAGAGATTTCAATCCTGGCATAAGAAAGTGTAGGATTACCGGGAACGGGTTGAAATTGTGCTCCTATATTTTGACCATCTAAAACTGTTTGTCCGGCACTTTCCGTTTTGGATAGTATATTGACAAAATGCTTCACTATTCCCTCAACCTGCAAGGCTGAAAACACTGTACTTCTGATCAGTTGATTATTTGGACTTAGGGTAATCATGGTAGGATCCCCATCGCTGGCTCCTGCACCTGACTGTACATTACAAAAATAACTTTTTGCAAAAGTGGTCACTGCAATAGGCTTATCTCCGGTAATATTGGCGAGTTCATCCCTATCAAAAGAAAAGGAAATATGTCTCCCTGCATTGAGTGTAGCCCTTTGTTGGCCGTTCACAAAAACACGGGTATTGTTCTCAGATGCAAGAACCTTGACCATTTCACCGGATGTACGTCCTGCGAATGGAATATGTACGTATTCTTTTCCCCATGCAAATGTGGGGTAAGTCTGCTGGAAAAGGTGATCTCCTGTAGACCCATTACAATCCTGTGCAACTGAAGTCATTTTATTCCCCCCAAATACTGCCACATTCTTACAGTCATCACCCGAACTATTGACCACCCTCACCCTTGAACCCGTCAAGTCTCCCACAGACTTTACCTGATAGCTTTCTCCCTTACTCAGCACCACAGAGATTGTTGAGCCCTGAGGAATTGGTACAGGATCATTGGATTGCGCTGTAATGTTAATTTCCACTCTTGTGTCGTCCTCTACAGCTACTACTAGAAGCGTACTTTCGAAATTGATATTAGAACCTGGGTCAACGCCAGGGTTGAAGTTTTCATGATGTGCCGTGACATAGTAATCCTTACCAAGTGAGGGCAAGGGTAAAATAACTGTTCCATCTGCACTCCTTGCTCGGAAATTAAAAGCGTGTACAGAAATATTGCCATCTGAAACTATACTTACACCCTTGTTCTCTATTTGCCTTGAACTTCTGTGTATTATGTCGATTCCATCTTGAGGAAACTCGTAAATAAATTGTTTGCCGGCTTCTACTGTAAAAGGAATAGAGTTACTTTCGTACTGAATTACTCCTGAGGCATCTTCTTCTGCAGAAATGATTATGGAAGCCTGATCCAGCCTGGACACAGGTGAAGTGGTACGGTTATTTTCCATAAAACCCAGAAAAAATTCCCTTCCAATCGTAGTGGATTGACCAAAAGTCAAAGTGCTACTACCCAAGAAATATCCAAGTATGATAAGGAATTGACTTAATTTTTGCAGACTACTTCGCATTTTCTTCAGCTACCGCCACTTAGCACAGCATCACACCTTCATTAATGATGATTTCAATATAATAAAAACCATCAGTGTTAAAATGAATTTGCAGCGTAATTGTTCTCAATATTGCTTATTAAGCTGAATTTATCGGATAAGGGTGAAGATTCCCCTTTGTTCCTCAGATTTTTGCTCTCCATTAAGGATAAAATCATATCGTACGAGATAAGAATAAGAACCCATTGGAGCATCTCTGTCAGCAATCTTCCCATCCCAACCTGAATTACCAGTAAAAATCATCTGGCCCCACCTGTTGAATATGGTGATGGTAAAGGAAGTCTCACAATTGGATACCCCTTCATACAGGCCTTCTTCTGGATTAAATCCAGTAGGCATCCTTACTTTAGGCCCTTCTTCCAGCAATATTCCTATTCCTACACTTATACAACCTCTGCTGTCCTGTACTTCGACCTCATAAGTCCCCGATGGAACACCTGCAAGCAATGCATCTGAGCTTCCATCAAATTCCCATGAATAGGTCAGGGGTCCAAACCTTGCATCTGGTATTGCCAAAAGTTCACCGTTTGATTCTCCCGGACAGGTGGGTTTCTGTACCCTCACTTCAAATGTTTCAGCGGGAGTTTCCTCTATTTCAAAAGAAACTTGTAATTGACAAAGATTCGCATCCAGAACTTCAAATTCATGAAAACCAAAAGGTAAATCCAGTATCCTGATCTCATTCCCCTCCACCATTGCATTTGGAATGTCCAGGGTATAAGGCAGCGTACCTCCCTGTAATATCAGGATGGCTTCAGCATCATCTCTCCCAAAACAGCTTGGAGATATCTTGTCGATTCGGTTGACACTGAATAAATCCGGTTGGCTTACCTCTATGTTTTCAATCAGCAATTCACAACCGAAACTATCCTTGACTTTAACATTATATGAACCTGAAGACAAAGAGGTTGCAATGGCTTCATTCAAAGTTGGATCATGGGACCACTCAAAAGTGAAAGGAGCCACACCGCCTGAGACCTTGATGCTTATTTGGCCTGAATTGTCTTCAAAACACACTAAATCTTCCACCTCCCCTATTTCTACATCAAAGGCTCCACCCACTTCCACAAATAATACTTCCGATTCACCAAAGCAGTCTGGATTTAGGATTGAATTGGTCCTATACAGTAATTCCCCAATGACATTTTCCTGATCCCACCTCACCTGAACGCTGGCTTCATCTGTAGGACCAACAATCTGCCCATTGGTCACCTCCCAAGTATAAGTCCTGGAATCACTTGGATTTGGTATGGTATAAGTAGTGATTGAATTTGGGTCAAAGCAGATTTTTGTATCTCCTTCAATATTTTCGGCAATAATCACTTCTGAAATGGTAACAGGAATGACAATTGGTTCACCTGGGCATCCTTCGATAGTATAAGGAATTGCAGTAAGAGATGCATTGGGATTGGTAGTTCCCCAGGCTACTTTTGCCCTTGTTCCTGTACTATTTACTTCCAATACCTCCCCACCATCAGCAATCCATTCTACTTTACTAAAAGGTGAGTCAGAGAAAAATCCATAAGTTAATTCTTCCACATCAGGGCAAACAGAATTCAAGCCCCCAATTTCTCCATCAGTTTCCAAAACACTCACTTCAAAAGTTATTTCCTCCTGTAAATCACAGCTAAACTCACTGATGGAAGCAGTTACTTTAACTTCATAGGTTCCCGGTTCCGTGTAAACATGGTTAACAAGCTTACCTATTTTGGCATCAGAATCATCTCCAAAGTCCCAAACAAAGTAAGTGAATACTTCATTTTCCGGAAAAATTTCCCAATCGGCAACCTGATTGAGGCAGGCCACTCTTTCTCCTTCAACATCAAATTCATACTCCGGCTCCACTTCAAAATTGAGATTATCCAAACTTGCCCCAGTAGCATAGCCATAGGATTCAATTTCGCCAAAGCCATAAACATATGCGATAAAACCCTCAGGATTATCAAGTCGGTGTACACCCTGATTGATAAAAATCCTTGAAAAAGCATATTCAGGATCTCCAGGTACAGGTTGGAAATTACCTCCTATCATCTGTCCATCCAAAGAAGTTTGATTCACCGCGTCTGATTTAACCAGGATATTGACATAATGCCTATTGATGGAAGGTAACTGAATCGCATTAAAGGTGATAGAAGTTAGAAGCTGTTCATTTGGGCTATACGTAATCATAAATGGATCTCCATCCAGGTAAAAAGGTTCGGCCGGGTTATTACATTCCTGACTTTTTGAAAATCCAGTAACAGCAGAAGGTTTGGAGGTCTTTATACTTGCCGTAAAATCAGAGGGGAAATCAAAAGTCAAAAACTGACCTGCATTGATTGTTCCCGCATTTTCACCGTTGATGGTAACCGTTGTGTTATTTTCGGAAGCAAGAACTTTTACCAATTCTCCCGATGATCTCCCATCATATGAAATATGGATGTAATCCATACCCCAAGTTGCAGTAGGATACATTTGTTGGTAAAGGTGATCATTTGCACCACCGCAATTGCCCACACTGGTCCATTTATTTCCACCGAATACCGCAAGGTTTTTACAATCATCAGCGGTATCACCGACTACCCTCACCCGTGTACCTGTGAGGTCGTCCCGCGCTTTGAGTTGATAGGATTGACCGGTATTCAATTCAATATTAAATGGTGTTCCTGCAGCATTACCGGTAAGTGTATTGACACTGGGTGTGATTTCTAAGCGTGTATTTTCTTCTACCGCTACGATCAAAAGTGTACTTTCATCATTGACATTTGCATTGTAATTGACATCAACGGTCATTACTTCATAATGAGAAGTTACATAATAATCCTTTCCTAAAGCTGAGAGGGGCAATATGACAGTACCGTCTGCTGAGCGTCTTCGCTCATTAAAGGCATGTACTGCAATATTTCCAGAGGAATTGATATAAACACCTTTGTTCTCCACTACACCTGCCAATCTAGAGAGAATGTCAAAGTCTTCAATCCTATGCACCAGTTGCTGACCCGCGTTCAAATTAAAATCAATTGTGGTATTGCCATATTGTAATATTCCTGAGGCCTGTTCACTGGCTGTAATGATAACAATTCCATAATCCAGAGCTGTATTCTCGGGGGTGTTTCCCTCTACCCTGAAGTTATCCATAAAGCCAAACCAAAATTCCTTCCCTACTGTGCTTAACTGTGCATTAGCAGGAAACGAGTAGCTACTGAGAAAGCTGACTAAGAAAAATAATTTAAGGAAATCTTTACTACGCATCCGGTTAAAGTAATCGACACTCAATATATCATTCTAATTTTTAAAATGTTTGGCTCAAAGGGTTTTAATTGGAGGAAATATGGTTGAAATATAGTGGAAACTGGAGCTTTAGCGAAGGTCCCGAGAGTGAAGCAATTCGGGATATAGTATAAATATGGGGGTGGCTGGGTGTGGGGTTAGACTTGATCTGGGGCGGAGATTTAAGGGGAAATATAGTTGAAATATAG
>NZ_REBN01000074.1 GCF_007692705.1 Mongoliibacter sp. | reverse complement strand
ATTACCACTGTACTGCTCCAAGCCAAGCCTTGGTTGATTCCCAAAAGCACATTTGCTGCCACTATCCAATCCCACGATGGAGCATACATCAAGATAAAGGGAACTGGAAGACCAAAGATCCAACCTATGATGAGTAAGTTTTTCCGCCCGATTTTGTTGGCAAAGCTTCCCGCAAAGTAATTGGACAAAGCTTTGACTATTCCAAATACTATGATGAAAGATAGAACAGCAGATTTGGCTGCAATTCCAAATTCAACTTCTGCTATTTGAGGTAGAATGCTCCTTTCAAGGCCTACCATCCCTCCAACAAATGCATTGATAATGACCAGTAAGGTGAATTGTTTCCAGTTTTCTTTGAGGCCTAGCGTTACTTTATTCATAATTACCTGCAAAAATGAATCTTTGAAATTTGGATTCCTTTTACAAATGTTAAATAATAGATTTTGGGCTATTCAAATACTGAAATTTTTTAAAATACATAGTGTCTGAATCCTCCTTCATTAAAGACCTTAAGGCTCTTAGATCTTTGCCCGGATCCTGCTTAAACTAACCTGCGTGATGCCCAAGTAAGAGGCTATATGCTTTAAAGGTACTCGCTGTAATATGCTAGGGGAATTTTCTAATAGACCTTTGTACCGTTCTTCGGCTGAATGAAATTGTATGCTTTCAATCCTATTGACTGTATCTACATATGCCAATTCAAATATCTTTCTAAATAGCCTCTCTACTTCAGGAAAGTCATCGTATAACTCAAAAAGTGCTTGAGACGCAATTCCAATAAACTCAGAATCTTCCAATGTTTGAATTCCTTTTTTACTTGGCTTACCAGTAAAAAGGCTTTCTACCCTAGCAATAAGGGTGTTTTCAAACGCAAATGATTCCGTGATATCCACCCCATCCTTAAAATAATAAACCCTACACAATCCATTTTTGACAAAATAAATTGTTCTGCAGGTGTGGCCAATAGCTTGCAAATCCTTATTTTTTGGGATTTTTACACTTGAGCAAATATTGTTTAGCGCTGTTCTGGATTGAGATGAAAGATTTGAAAATCCTTCGAAATAAGAAAATAAGAATTGATTTTTTTCGAGAGTTTTTTCCATCATTGGGTTTAGGTAGATTGATAAAATAAGCGCTCCATGAAAGTAAGAAACCCTACCTTTAAACAATAACTATTTGAATCCAAATCACAAAAAAACACCTTAAAGAAATACTCTCCAAGGTGTTTTTAATTTGTCAACCTGTTCAGGGAACGAATTTTATGTCAATAGAAACTCATTGCTCAATCAGGATTTTGAAAGCAGGATCATCATCCGTATAGTTGATATTGATGATTTTTTCGGCTTTCTCTAAGAGCACTTTACTACTGGAATTCAAGTGTCTGATATATACTGTTTTACCCAGTTTGGCATATCGCTCCGTGACTTTGTGGATTGCATCTATTCCAGAGTGATCCACAATCCTGCTTTCAGCAAAATCTATCACAATCTCCTCAGGATCATTCATTGGATCGAATTTTTGTCCAAAAGTAAGTGCTGACGCAAAGAACAAAGGTCCATAAACCTCATAGTGTTTCACCCCGTTTTCATCAACTCTTTTTCTTGTACGGATCATTTTCGCATTTTGCCATGCAAATACCAAGGCTGAAATTATCACCCCAATCAATACTGCCAAGGCCAAGTTGTGAAGAAATACTGTTACCAAAGTCACGATAACCATTACCAAAACATCATGAAAAGGCACTTTTCTAAAAACTTTTAGCGAAGCCCATTCAAAGGTTCCGATAGCAACCATAAACATCAGCCCTACCAAGGCTGCCATAGGTATCATTTCAATATAAGTGGACAGAAATAAAATAAAGACCAATAGTCCCACTGCTGCAACAATTCCAGAAATCCTATTTCTACCACCTGCATTCACATTGATCAAGGATTGGCCGATCATGGCGCATCCACCCATCCCCCCAAAGAATCCTGTTGTCAAATTGGCCAAACCTTGGGCGACACATTCCTTATTTCCATGTCCTCTGGTTTCGGTAATTTCGTCTATCAAAGTCAGGGTCAACAAGCTTTCAATCAAACCTACTCCCGCCATGATCGCAGAGTAAGGAAGAATGATTATAAAAGTCTCCCAGTTCAAAGGAACAACAGGTAGGTGGAACTCCGGCAAACTACCGCTGATAGAGGCCAAGTCACCAACGGTTCGGGTATTTACTCCTCCAAAAATCACAATAAAAGAAACTGTCAATATTGCCACTAAAGCTGAAGGCACTGCTGTAGTCACTTTTGGCAAGAACTTGATGATTACCATTGTGAGTACTACTAGGCCAATCATGATCATCAATGGAGTACCTGACATCCATGCAAGGCTTCCTTCTGCAGTTTCAAATTTGAATTGATCAAACTGAGACATGGCAATTACAATAGCCAAGCCATTCACAAAACCAAACATCACTGGATGAGGAACTAATCTGATCAACTTCCCAAGTTTAAGGACTCCGACCAGAATTTGAATCAATCCCATCAAAACAACCGCTGCAAAAAGGTATTCTACGCCATGCTGTGCAACTAGAGCAACCACAACAACCGCAATAGCTCCAGTGGCACCGGAAATCATACCCGGTCTTCCTCCTAAAATAGATGTAATCAAACCGATGATAAATGCGGTATAGAGCCCTAATAGGGGACTAACACCGGCAATAAGGGAAAAGGCAACTGCTTCAGGCACCAAGGCCAAGGCAACAGTTAAACCTGACAATACTTCGTCTTTCAGATTAGCCTGCGTAGGTTTAAACAGGCGATAAAACATCTGTGTCATATTTCAATAAGTCTAATAGGGTAAATTTCAATTGTGTTGCACGCAATAATTTCTCCCATTCAAACAATGGGAGCATTCAGAAAAGTAAAAATCAATATCAGGGGGGAGTACAGGTCATCCTGCTTTTTTTTAAAACAAGGCTCAAAGGTAGGCCTTTATATTTAAAATCAGAATTTCATTCTAAACCAGCCCTTCACAACTGATTTTTAAGAATGAAATTCTGAAATTATAATTTTTATAATAAGAGAGTAGATTTTTTTCTTTCTGAAATCTTCCCTTTTTTACATATCAACCCTCTTCAGATGGACTAAACTGGAATCAATATCTAAACATCCAACCCGCCTCCCGGGGGGCAGGTATCGATCAATATCCAAAACCAATGAATTCAACATTAAATATTAACAATGGTATGACTTCGGTATTTTAAGCAAACTCAGAGAAAACAACCATCAAATCATCTTATTCAGCAAAGATACCAATTTGAATATTTCCTGATCCAAGGCTTTGTTTGCTGTTTCAAATCTTTCTGGTGTATTCACAGATTCTCTCACGGAAATGTAATAGGTTAACTTATCCTCAGTAGGAACCAGGGTAATGCTGACACCTTCTACTGTTTCGATTTTTAAAATATTGGCGCCACTTATGGGATGATCATAAACTTTATCTGTAAGGATATTTTTCTTTTTCCCCTTGCTGTAATCTGTCACTGCACTTACGGACAAGATCTCCTCCAAGAACTTTGGTTTTCTGGCAGCTTCTTTCATGAATTTCACAACCTGATCTTGATGGGCTTCTACACTAAGGTCTAAAGTGACTGTCTTCTCTTTGAAAAACCCGTTGTAAAAATAAATATCCAATAAAAAGTTATAAATATTCTTTTGTTCATCAAGTAAGGCAGACTCCATTCCAATAAGCTGGCGGACTATATCATGAAATTTTAGGTCAGAGTGCAGGACTTGCTGGTCAATGTTGAAAGCTGCTATGGTTTCGTCTGCAGAATTCCTGAATTTTTCTACACCGCTTTTTAAATTGTTGGCTACCAAAATTTGTTCTTCCAATTCCAAGCTTCCTCTCTTAGCAATATTGTCCAAAATATCGGAAAGTAAAACAGACTTCAAAACTTTCATTTGCGGGTAAAGACCCGTATCCATCCATAGCTTCAAAAGCACCGCTGCTACCTGATGGGAATTAAGCACCATAAATGCTCCTCCTAATCCTTTTCTTACCACCAAAGACAACCTATCAAATTCGGGGTCTACTGCTATAATCAAATCAATTTCATGTTCTTTGGCATAGTCAATAGCTGACTTTAGAATTAAAAAATTAAAAGTTCGGTCTGCTGAAACCTTATCAAGCTCGAACCTTACTACCTCTTCACTCAAACCTTCAAGTTGCTTATCGGGGAAACTCTGCCCGGGAGCAGTTGCAAGAAGAATTTTACATATTTTTGGGATTGCCGCGTTATCATTGGTGTTACTCATATAGTTTTTTCTCAAAATTTAAAATTGGATTACTCCTTTTCTCTGTCAGTTTAAAACTGATGGTTAAAATCCTGGTGGGTGTTCAAGTAAAGGCATCTGAATTGCAAATTTAACCAAAATTACTTCTTAATTAAAATTGGCCTATTAATGATCGCCATCCTAATTACTTTTTATTCTTATTAAGCCATTAAACTACACAGGGAAAAAATTAAATATATAATTATTGAAATTGTAGAAATAAAGTTCTAGTTCTCTTTTTTTGCATTTGGTTGATCAGTCCCTCTTGGGCCATGTATCCTTATATGGTCCTGATGGGATTATCCACTGGATTTGGAAGCGCTACGGTAGCAGCGCTTCAGGTGGAGTTTTTTGGACAAAAATACATAGGAACAGTCAGGTCTTTATTTACCAGTATGATGGTATTGAGCTCTGCAGTCGGACCTGCTTTGTTTGGGGTTATTTTAGATGCAGGATGGGGTTTTGAGACCGTATTTCCAGTGACTATTGTAATGCTGATTTTGGTTATTTTGCAATCTTTACGATCTATTCCGGCCTACTCACGGGCGAAGTGGAAGTTTAAATTCAAAAGAATAAAAAGAAATTTTAGGAAAAAATAAATATTGTTTAGCTCTATTTCGAAGATTTATTGAAGAAATGGATATACACTTAAAATTGTAAAGGATATATTGCATCATGTGAAAAGAGTAGAGAGCATTTGGGAGAAACAGCAATATACAATGGTGTGCGAATTTTATTTTCCAAGGCTTTTAAAACTTTGTTTTCAAAATCAATCTGTTATTGCCTTTCTTGTTGAAAAGTGAAATTGACGATCTGCTTTCAGCAAAAAACAAAAAGTTTAAATTATGAAAATATTACTCAGCGGATTTTCTGTGAGTTTTCCGGATGAATGGAAAGAACTGGTAGAAAATAGAGGCTTTATCTATCAACCTTTGGATATCAAGCATCAAGGAGAAGCGATTACAGCCATTCAATTGAGACCACTGATGGATGTAGCAGTAAAAGATGAGGTTGACCTGATAATCTTCTCAGATATTGAAAGTAATCGAATAATAATTTCTTCCCGAAGAGAAAAAAATGGCCCTTTCATATTCTTCAATCACCATCATTTATCTGCCATACTCACCAGTCTCTGGGTCGAAATGGAAAATGATAAACCATTAAAGTGTGTGAAGTCCATTTTCATTTCAAACATGGTGGAGGAGATCTGCAATAAAAATGAGGTAAGATGCGGGAATTTCTACGATTTTTTTGAAGACCTGCCACAAGCCATCAACCAACGATACCTGAAAAATGAAAACAGGATATACTTCGGTTTCGATAATGACCAAGGGGTGGTGCATACCGGGTTTTCAACTTTGGAGATTTTAGAACAACTGATTCAACTTGAGGAGAATCAAAAAGTAAAAGAGGAGACCACATTTGATTACCTTATAAGCCTATTTCAGCAATACGGTTTTTACAAGACCAAAACAATCTCAGTAGACTATAGTGATAAATCCCATAAGAAAAATTATTTGGGCTTACTGGATAAAATCAGAAAACGTCCTACTGCAATTGATTATATTCTTAAGATTGAAAAGATCGTAGATTTCAAGAAAGGATTAAAAAGGAATTTATTGACAGGGAAAAACACTGAAATAAATCCATTGGATATTGACCTAATGAAAATACAAACTGACCAGAACCTGAGCTTATTGTTGCATGCGGAGGAGGAAAGAATGGTCTTTTATATTTCTACAAAAGCAAGTATTGGTTCTAAAGACAACTATCCGGAAACTAGTAAAGCAATCGATGTGGAAATGTTCCGTATAGTTCAAGTACTGAATAAGCTTCTGGTCAACATTTAAAAAGCGTTTTTTGCTGGTAAAATCAATGTTTTAAAAAAGCTGCTCTTATATTGATCAGCTTTTTTTGATTGGAGATGGTATTTATAAATCAAATCCACCCAGCCCCCAAAGCCACCGAAATCAATATCAGCATAATGGCAACTGTGACTTGAAGAAACTTCAAAGTGACTT
>NZ_REBN01000256.1 GCF_007692705.1 Mongoliibacter sp. | reverse complement strand
GGATATTTGCGCTTCAGGAAGAGTTGGGTAGGTTCAATGCGCAGTTTATAGAGAAAGAGAATGAGGTTTTTACGTTGATTCCATCTGTAGAAATGCCTGCCGAAGTACGTATAAAAACCTATGATGACCACAGAATGGCGATGGCTTTTATGCCTTTGATGACCAAAACTGATGTTCTTATAGAGGAGCCGGAAGTAGTCAACAAATCCTATCCCAGTTTTTGGAAGCACGTGGCGCTTATTAAATAATTATTAAACGTTTTGGGAAGATTTATTAAAACCTTCCCAAAATGTTTTAAGCTTTATTTTTTGAAATATTCTTACCATTCTGTTGCAGGGTATCAGCACTTTTTATCCCATCAAAAGAAATTTGAATTGATTTTTACGATTTCATATTTAAAGAGTAAATTGAAATTCAAACCCCGTGCACTATGTATAGTAAGAAATGCTTTTGGCAGTTATTTGGGATTTTCCTGATTTTTTCTTGCAGCCCTTCTGGCGATAAGACTATACCTCTTAAGGAGCATATGACAGAGTCGATTTATGCCTCTGGAACTGTCAAGGCCAGGTTTCAATATCAAGCTTACACCAACGCAGTCGGTACAATACAAGAGGTGTTTTTACAGGAAGGAGATACGGTGGATGTTGGTACGCCAATTTTGTCCATATCCAGTGAATCTACCAGGATAAACAGGCAAACTTCAGAACTTAACCGTGAGTATGCTGACAGACAAGCAAATCAGACTCGATTAAGGGACTTGGAAATCAACATCAATTACGCAGCAAACAAGCGTAAAAATGACTCCTTATTATTCGAGAGACAAAAGCGTTTGATGAGTCAAGGGATAGGGACAGCAGTGGACTTGGAACAGCGTGAATTGGCATTTGAAAATTCCCTTACTCTTCACCAAGCTACCCAGTTGAAGTATGAAGACCTGAAAAGAGAGATTGACTTCAATGAAAGAAGTGCCACTAAAAACCTCGCGATTTCCAAAGCCTTGGAAAGTGATCTGATTTTGAAAAGTGAAGTAAGAGGAGTGTTGTACTCACTGCTCCGCGAAAAAGGAGAAATGGTCAATAACCAAACTCCCTTAGCAGTTTTGGGAAGTGGAGAAGAGTTTGTGTTGGAAATGCTCGTGGATGAATACGATATTGCAAAAGTCAAAAGAGGGCAAAAAATTCTGATAAGTATGGACAGTTATAGAGGGGAAGTTTTTGAGGCACTGGTAACTAAAATTAATCCAATTATGGACGTGGGAAATAAGACTTTTGTGGTTGAAGGTATTTTTGTTGAACAGCCTACTGTTCTTTATCCCAACCTTTCTCTGGAAGCAAATATTGTTATTTATGCAAAAGAGAATGCTTTGACTATACCAAGGTCATTTGTTTTCAAAGATCGGTATGTCATCACAGAGAAAAAGGATACAATTGAAGTGAAACTAGGGTTGAAAGACTTTCAAAAAGTGGAGATTTTGGAAGGGATTGATGAAAATACAGTTATTGTCAAACCCGGGACATGAAATTCTCACTGATCCTCAATATGGCAAAAGCGTTGATGCTGGCACGTTTCAAACAAACGGTGGTGGCTGCTATTGGTGTGGTATTCAGTATTACCATGTTTGTGACACTTTTAGGTTTTATGAATGGATTAAATAAGTTATTGGATGGTCTTGTACTCAACAGGACCCCACATATCAGGTTTTATAATGAACTGAAGCCGTCACTTAAGCAGCCTGTAGAGTCAAGCGATCTTTTTCAGGGCTATTACCATATTATCAGATCGGTAAAACCATCGGCAAGTAGGACCAGCATTTACAATAATGAATCTATCATGAGAACCCTGGCTGAAGACCCAAGGGTTGCAGGAGTGGCTCCTAAAATAGCTGCCCAGGTTTTTTTCAATGTGGGAGCGACAGATGTGAGTGGAGTAATCAATGGTATAGACGTTGAAGCAGAGAGTAGGCTTTTTGCCTTTGATGATTATGTGACAGAGGGGAATTTTATAGACCTAAAGAACACCAATAATGCTGTAATATTGGGAAAAGGAGCTGCGGACAGGATGCTCGCTTCCATAGGGGATGTGGTGCAGGTCACCACTGCCCAAGGAACCAGGGTACAATTAAAAGTGGTAGGCTATTATCAATCAGGATTGGGCGATCTGGATAACGTACAATCTTATGCCTCTATCAATACTGTGCAGAAAATGCTAGGAGAAAACCCCTCTTACGTGACTGATATTCAGGTGAAACTTCATGATTTTGATTTGGCTCCCAAAATGGCTAGAGAATATGAAGAAGTTTTTGGGATAGATGCCGATGATATTCAGACTGTAAATGCACAATTTGAAGCTGGATCAGGTATCAGATCTATGATTAGCTATGCTGTAGGAATTACCCTTTTGATTGTTTCAGGTTTTGGGATTTATAATATCCTCAATATGATGATTTATGAAAAAATGGATACCATTGCCATACTCAAAGCAATCGGATTTTCAGGAGCTGATGTGAATTGGATCTTCATTA
This sequence comes from Mongoliibacter sp., assembly GCF_007692705.1. Classification (GTDB taxonomy): domain Bacteria; phylum Bacteroidota; class Bacteroidia; order Cytophagales; family Cyclobacteriaceae; genus Mongoliibacter. The sequence goes on along the minus strand of NZ_REBN01000256.1, from coordinate 60,186 downwards.
CCATAGCGCTTACTATAGGGTTCTTTGGTGGCGCTTTAGGTTTGTTTTTTGGATTTCTTGCAGGTCTCGGAATTGAACAGATTCCTTTTGAATTGGAAGCTCTTCCGACCATCAAAACTTTACCAGTAGATTTCAATCCTAAATATTATTTGATTGCCGGTGTGTTTAGTTTGGTGACCACCTATTTTGCAGGTTATTTTCCAGCCAGAAAAGCGAGCGGTATTGATCCGGTGGATATTATCAGAGGTAAATAGTAGCAGGTATGAGAGGAAAACCCGTAATAGAGGCAAAAAATATCAATAAGTACTTTTACAGCCCTGAAAAAACCAGGGTATTGAAGGATGTGAGTTTTCAAGTAAAGAGGGGAGAATTTGTTTCAGTGATGGGAAAATCCGGCTGCGGGAAATCTACCCTGCTGTACATACTTTCTACCATGGACACAGATTATGAAGGACAGCTTTTGATAGATGAAGAGATGGTTACTGGGAAAAAAGCAAACCGGCTTTCACAAATTCGGAATGAAAAAATCGGTTTTGTTTTTCAATTCCATTACCTGCTAAATGAGTTTTCTGTTTTGGAAAATGTGATGATTCCAGGACTTAAATTGAATAAAAAAACCAGAGAAGAGCTTGAACATGTGGCCATGGAAAAGTTGAGGATTTTTGATATGCAGGATCATGCCATGAAAAAAGCAAATCAACTTTCAGGAGGGCAAAAGCAGAGGGTTGCTATCGCCAGGTCTCTGATGAATGACCCATTGATTATCATGGGGGATGAACCCACAGGAAATCTTGATAAGAAAAATTCAGATATTGTATTCAATATTTTTAAAGAGCTGGCACAGGAGTTTCATCAGACCATGTTGATTGTCACCCATGACCAGGAATTTGCTGCGGGAACGGATCGTGTAATAGAAATGGAAGATGGTAGGGTGTTAAGTCGTTAATTTTCAGTTGCATGAAAAACATTTTAAATAATAATGGGGTTTGCTTTTTACTTTATTGAAATAAACTGTTAACCAAATCCAAAAATCATGTTACGAAAATTAAATTATCGCTCTTATCGGTTATTATTACCGATTTTCACCTTGTTTTTTATTGGATGTTCTTCCACAGAAGATGATCAACCTTATGCAGAACTCCCAAATAATCAACTATCAGATATTCCAACCACATTAAAAGCAATGGAGAATGGTTTGGAAGAAGATGCGTCAGGTACTCTAGAAAGAAGAAATGGTCAACCTACTTTCGCCACTTTCAATGCCGCCTTGGGTAGCACGGGTCTTGCCTCTGTTTTTGCAAGAAATGAATTGACTGTATTTGCTCCTACTGATCAGGCATTTGCCGCCTTAAACCTAAATCCAGGGAATGTGAGAAATCAGCCAGATTTGGTAGAGATTTTACTTTATCATGTAGTGGAGGGGACAGTTTTATCTACAGATTTAAATGACGGATTTGTACCTACCTTAAACGGTTCTGCTGTAGAAATCAGTCTTTCTGATGGAGCTAAAGTGAATGATTCCAACATCATATTACTGGATAGAAGAGCAAGAAATGGTGTAATTCATGGTATAGATGAAGTGCTTCTTCCGCCCACAAAAAATATTTTTGAAATTGCTGATGATAATGACAATTTTAAATTATTAATAACAGCAATTCAATTAGCAGGGCTTGAAGATTTTTTGGCCAATACAAATAACATTACCGTATTTGCACCTACCGATCAGGCCTTTGCAGATCTTATAAAAGAACTTCCAGGAATTAATACAATTGATGAATTAATTGCGTTTCTTGATGTTGAAGGTTTGATAAATGTTTTAGCTTATCACGTTTTTGATGGGGGAAGAGTTTACTCAAGTGACCTTGCAAACACTTCTATTCAAATGTTTTCAGGAGAGGAGGTTGCCATAGACATTGACGGACCTAAACTTATTGATTTCAACAACAGAGAATCTAATATCATAGCGACCGATATTCAGGCTACCAATGGTGTGATTCATGTAATAGACAGGGTTATCTTACCCGATCTGGGATTGTAATTTCATGAATTCTTCAAAAGGCTATTGTATTTAACGATAGCCTTTTTTTATGGCAAGTTTTTTTGATTATTTTGGAATAAAATAAATTCACATATGAGGTACTTGGCCAAGGTTTTTTGTATCCTTTTAATTTTTTCCTGTTCCGAAAAACAAATCCCGGATCCAAGTCCATCAGAAATCTATTTCCCTCCTACTGGAAGCAATACTTGGGAGGCATCTTCCCCTTCTTCTTTGGATTGGGACTCTACTCAAATAGGTGACCTGTTGACCTTATTGGAAGGAAATGGTACCCGTGCTTTTATTATCCTCAAAGATGGTAAAATTGTTTTGGAAGAATATTTCGGGACCCGATTGGCTACTAACCAAGCATTTGACAAAAATTCACTTTGGTACTGGGCTTCTGCTGGAAAGACGCTTACAGCTGCTACAATTGGAATTGCCGCTGAACAAAACAAAATGGATATTTTCGCCTCTAGTAGTAAATACCTTGGAGAAGGTTGGACTTCCCTGACCAGAGATGCAGAACAGGAAATCAATGTTTGGCATCACCTGACAATGACGTCGGGTATCAATGATGATGTAGCGAATTTGAATGACTTTTCCCCCGAAAATTTAAGATACCAATCTGAGCCAGGTCTAAGGTGGGCATATCATAATGCCCTTTACACCCTGTTGTACAATGTGGTGGAGAGTGCCACTGGAATGTCATTTAACGATTTCTTTAACCAAAACTTAGCTTCAAAAATCGGAATGACTGGCTCATGGCAAAGGATTGGATTTAACAATGTGTATTTCAGCAATGCCCGTTCAATGGCAAGATTTGGATTGTTTATTTTAGCAAATGGGGAATGGGACGGAGTATCGGTCTTGAGTAAGGATTTTGTTCAGGAAATGATTTCCACTTCTCAGTCCATCAATGAAAGTTATGGGTATTTATGGTGGATCAATGGGAAAAATTCTTTTATGGTGCCTTCGATTCAAGCGCAGTTTCCCGGTTCTTTTGCCCCCAACGCTCCAGATGACATGGTATGTGGGATAGGAAAAGATGGGCAATATATCTGTGTGGTCCCTTCATCTGGAATAGTCCTGGTAAGAATGGGAGAAAATCCTGATCAAGCTTTGGTTCCTTTCAGGTTTATTGATGACATATGGAAGGAATTAAATAATATCATTGTGCAGTAATGAGCACATGTTTACAAAGATTTGTATCTTGTCATATTCACCAAAATGTAAATTTTTATGAGTAAAAAAATAGAATACAGTTTGTTTAATGATGTCTGTGGTTTCGTGGATGATGCAGCCAAGCATATGGATTTGCATCCAGGACTTCTGGATCAAATCAAGCAATGCAATAGTATTTATAAGTTTAATTTTCCGTTGAGAAATGAGGATGGTACCTATGAAACCATGATAGGCTATAGGGTCCAACACTCTCATCATAAGCTCCCTGTTAAAGGAGGTATCCGTTACTCTGAGCATGTGGATGAAGAAGAAGTAAAGGGATTGGCAGCTTTGATGACCTATAAGTGTGCTCTTGTCAACATTCCATTTGGAGGAGCAAAGGGTGGTGTTAGCATAGATCCGCTGAAGTACAATGAAAGACAGTTGGAGAAAATCACAAGAAGATATACTGCTGAATTGATTAAGAAAAAATTTATAGGTCCCGCTATCGATGTTCCTGCTCCTGATTATGGAACTGGGGCAAGAGAAATGGCTTGGATAGTAGATACTTTTGAGGCTTTCAACCCTGAATTGATCAATGCAAAGGGTGCTGTTACAGGTAAGCCACTTTCTCAGCACGGTATTGATGGTAGAACCGAAGCTACCGGTCAAGGTGTGTTTTATGGTATACGGGAAGCAGTCAGTGTAGCAGAAGACATGGAGGCATTAGGGCTTTCTGTAGGTCTTAAAGGTAAAAGTGTCATCATTCAGGGACTTGGTAATGTGGGATATTATTCTGCAAAATACCTCAAAGAGTCAGGAGCCAAGATCATAGGAGTTGCAGAGTGGAATGGAGGGATTTGGAATGAGTCTGGTATCGATATTGAAGAGCTGAAAACATATCAAATTGAAAACAAAGGATTCAAGGGATACAGTAAAGGTGAGTTTGTCAAAAACTCCGGAGAAATGTTAACCTACCCTTGTGATATTCTTGTGCCCGCAGCACTTGAAAATCAGATCACCGATAAGAATGCGGATAAAATTCAGGCGAAGATAATTGGAGAGGCAGCAAATGGCCCGGTGACCAATGAGGCTGAGAAGATACTGCTGAAAAAAGGCGTGATGATTATTCCTGACATGTACCTGAATGCGGGTGGTGTAACTGTTTCCTATTTCGAGTGGCTTAAAAACCTGTCAAGGGTTTCTTTTGGCAAACTTGAAAAGCGATATGATATGGAAAAATATAGGAAGCTTTTGGGTACCATCGAAAACGCTACCGGAGAGCGCTTTACCGAAGACGAAAGAGATGCGCTTATCAAAGGTGCCTCAGAGAGAGATTTGGTTTTGTCTGGGTTGGAGGAAACAATGGTGACTGCCTACCACGATATGAATAGAACTAGAAAAGAAAAAGGGATTCAAAGTCTAAGAACTGCAGGCTTTATCCTGGCCCTTCAGAGGATATCTATTAGTTATATGGATTTGGGGATTTTCCCATAATTAAGTCCATTGATGGCTGTCTTACAAATTATTATTAAGTTTTGTAAGACAGCCTTAATCATATCTTTTCTATTTTTTGATAAGAGGCAAGTACTCCACGAACCATAGCCGCTGAAAAACCCTGGTGCTCCATCTCATTAAGTCCAACGATTGTACAACCTTTTGGCGTTGTAACCTTGTCAATAGCCTCTTCTGGGTGCATGTTTTTTTGTATCATGAGTTCAGCTGCCCCTTTGACCGTTTGATTTACAATTTGACTTGCTGTTTTGGCATCAAAACCGATTTGAATGCCTCCTTGAATCATGGCACGCATAAACCGAAGTACATAAGCTATTCCACAGGCACCCAATACAGTAGCAGCTTCCATTAGTCCTTCATCTATGCTGATGCTTATGCCGACACTCTCAAAGAGCTCCTTGACTAGGACTTCACTCTCTGGGGTTTGGTTTTTGCCGCAAATACAGGTAACAGACTCTTGAATATCAGCAGCAATATTAGGCATTGCCCTGTAGGTCACCGTATCAGCATCAAGAGCTAAGTATATTTCGTCTAAGGTTATTCCTGTTGCGAGGGAAACGATAATCTGCTTTTTAGGAGCAAGAACAGGCTTGATTTCCTTCAAAATTTCGGTGACATTATAAGGTTTGACTCCCAAAATCACTAAATCTGCCTGAGCCGCAGCTATAAGGTTATCTGAGTGCACCCTGACTCCTTTGTCTTGTAAGTAAAGTAAATTTGATGGGTTTCTTTTGGTCAGGTGAAGATTTTCAGGATTGAAACCTTCCAAATTCAAAAGTCCATTTACAATGGAACTTCCTAGATTGCCACAGCCAATGATAGCGATTTTGATATCCTTTAACATGATTGAAATACAGTGATAAATTTTATAATCATTGCAAAGGTAAAAAGTAATCATTGGATAGAAGGGTAAAGGCAGGATTTTTGAATGAAATAACCGAGGAAAATTAAACTTGGTTTGATGAATATAAAAGTCAATTTTCCAGAATTTATCTCCTTAAAAAGCAATAAAAAGTTAACTTTGACTTTTTAAAATCTAAAACCTGAATGCCAAAATTAATACGTATTACAACTGTTCCACTTTCCCTAAAACTTTTATTGGCAGGACAGATGAAATTCATGAAAGAAGCCGGATGGGATGTTCTGATGGTAAGTGCTGATGGACGAGAAATAAATGAAGTGCGTAAAAGGGAAGGCTGCGAACATCATGTAATCCCCTTTACCAGAAAAATAACACCTTTTCACGACCTGTACTGTCTGTGGCTTTTATTCATGCTTTTTAGAAAAGAAAAACCGGACATTGTACATTCTCATACCCCAAAAGCCGGCTTGTTGGCTATGATAGCAGCTAGACTTGCGGGAGTAAAAACGAAAATCCATACAGTTGCAGGCATGCCTTATATGGTGGCTGAAAAGAATAAGAAAAAGCTTTTGATTGCAATGGAAAAGCTCACTTTCAGATGGGCTGATGAGGTTTGGCCTAATTCTTTCTCCCTAAAGGACTTTATGCTCCAAGAAGGACTATTGGAAGAAACTAAAGTCAGAGTAATTGGAAATGGTTCTTCTAATGGTGTTGATTTAAGTAAGTTTAATAGGAATTCCTTGGCTGAAAACCATCTGGTTGCAGCCACTATGAGGATCACACCTTCTGAAAATGATTTTCTGATCTTGGCAGTCGGAAGACTGGTAAGAGACAAAGGAGTTGAGGAATTGGTAGAGGCATTTCTTCAGTCCAAAGTTTCTAAATATGGGAAATTGGTGTTGTTGGGTTCTTTCGAACAGAAACTCAATCCGATCAAGGATGATGTCATGCGGAAAATTCAGGATCATCCCAGAATAGTCCAGATAGAATGGTCAGACCATGTGGCCCATTACCTGGCTTTGGCAGATGTGCTGGTCCACGCATCACATAGGGAAGGATTTCCAAATGTTTTGTTGGAAGCTGGAGCCATGCAGGTGCCAGTGATTTGTTCTGATATCATAGGGAATGTAGATCTGATCACCAATAAAGAAACAGGGCTGGTTTTTCCTGTCAAAAATGCAGAGGTACTGAAAGATGCCCTTGAATTTGCCTTTGTTAAAAGAGATTATATGCAGCAATTGGCAGATAATTTATACCATAAAGTCAAATCACAGTTTGACAGGAATGACATCCATCACCTGGTTTTGGAAAATTATACAAGGCTTGTTGAAGAAGAAGATGAAAATGAAGCCCACCAAAGCTGAAATTGTGAAAATACTTGCGTTTATTTGTTTTGATACGTGAAACATAAAATATTCTAAGAAATAAAAATTGAGTCTACCTGCTTAAGGCAAGTGTTCCTTTCCGATGGCCGACGGACATCCCAATACACCGGGACAGGTAATGACCTCTAATAAACAAATTATAATCATATGAAATGCCCATGAGAAAAGGTTCTCACACAGGGGGATGATTATTTAGGGCATTCCATGTGACCTTTGAAAAGCTAATTATAAACACATGAAATATTTGATTACCGGTACAGCCGGTTTTATAGGCTTTCACCTTGCCAACTTGCTTTTGGAAAGAGGAGATACAGTAGTCGGTATCGACAACATCAATGATTATTATGATGTGAACCTGAAATTTGCGAGGCTTAAAGAAAGTGGGATTTCCAAAGAGGAGATTGAAGTTCATCAAGCTGTCAGGTCAAATAAGTTTGAGCGTTACACTTTTATCAAGATGGATCTTGCGGATAAGGAAGCTTTGATGTCTTTGTTTGAAAAGGAAAAATTTGATATTGTCATTAATCTTGCCGCACAGGCAGGTGTCAGGTACTCTTTGATTAATCCTGCGGCTTATATTCAAACAAATGTCACCGGGTTTGTCAATATTTTGGAAGCCTGCAGAGCCTATCCTGTCAAACACCTCGTATACGCTTCATCCAGTTCCGTCTATGGCGCCAATACGCAGATGCCTTTTTCTACCTCAGACAATGTAGACCATCCGTTGAGCCTTTATGCCGCTTCCAAGAAGTCTAATGAGTTGATGGCACATACATACAGTCATTTGTTTAATATTCCCACCACTGGATTGAGGTTTTTTACAGTCTATGGTCCATGGGGAAGACCGGATATGGCATTGTTTTTATTTATTGAGGCCATATCCAAAGGAGAAGCTATAGAGGTATTCAACCATGGTAAAATGAAACGTGATTTCACTTATGTAGGCGATATAGTAGAGGGGATAAAAAGAGTAGCTGATAGGCCTGCTTCAGGAGATCCGCAATGGAATGGAGATAAGCCTGATCCAGGAAGTTCTTATGCCCCATACAAAGTATATAATATAGGCAATTCAAGCCCTGTAGAACTTATGGATTATATAGGTGCTTTGGAAAAGGCAGTTGGAAAGGAAGCCAAGAAAATAATGTTGCCTTTACAGCCTGGAGATGTACCAGCTACTTTTGCAGATGTAAGCGACTTGATGAGAGATACAGGTTACAAGCCTGATACTCCTGTAGAAAAAGGCGTAGCCAAGTTTGTTGAGTGGTACAAAGCATTTTATCAAAAATAGTCCAAGAAAAAAACCATTGATTTTATGAAAAAGAATATTTTGATCACTGGAGGTGCTGGGTTTATTGGCAGTCATGTAGTGGCACTTTTTGTCAAAAAATACCCTGATTACCATATCATCAACCTGGATGCACTCACCTATGCAGGCAATCTTGAAAACCTGAAGGAAATAGAGAATGCCAGTAATTATACATTTGAAAAAGTTGATATATTGGATGAAGCTGAATTGACAAGGGTCTTTCATACACATCAGGTTACCGATGTGATACATTTAGCAGCAGAATCTCATGTCGATAGATCAATCACTGATCCATTGGCTTTTGTCCGCACCAACGTCATTGGAACAGTCAATCTTCTGAATGCTGCAAAAACTTACTGGAAGGAATATGAAAAGCACCTTTTTTATCATGTCTCTACTGATGAGGTGTACGGTTCCCTGGATGATGGCGGGTTTTTTCTTGAAACTACATCTTATGATCCGCAGTCACCTTATTCTGCTTCAAAAGCCTCTTCTGATCATTTTGTAAGGGCTTATAACAATACTTACAAGCTGAGAATTGTTATCTCCAATTGCAGCAACAATTACGGACCCAACCAATTTCCTGAAAAACTGATCCCTCTTTGTATCAACAATATCAAAAACAACAAGCCTTTGCCTGTCTATGGGAAAGGTGAAAATATCCGGGATTGGCTATATGTAGTAGACCATGCAAGGGCTATTGATGTGGTGTTCCATTCCGGTAAAAACGGTGAGACCTACAATATTGGAGGATTCAACGAATGGAAGAACATCGATATAGTAAGAGTCCTCTGTGAGGTCATGGATAAGAAGCTTGGTCGTGAAAAAGGGGAGTCCGAAAAGTTGATCACCTTTGTAAAAGATAGGGCAGGACATGACCACAGGTATGCCATTGATGCTTCTAAAATACAAAAGGAATTGGACTGGGAGCCTAGTTTACAATTTGAAGAAGGGATTGAAAAAACAGTAGATTGGTATTTGGGCAATGAGACTTGGTTGGAAAATGTGACTTCAGGGAATTACCAGAAGTATTATGAGGAGCATTATGAGTAAAAGTATTGCCTTATTTTGGAGATAGGGATAAATAGTCCAAATGCAAATTGGTAAGTATATATGGATGAATTTACAGACTTCACCTAGGTATGGTAGAAGTCTAAGCTAAATTCAAAGTTTTTTTTTGAGTCACGCAAAACAAAAAATATTCAGCAAAACAAGAGTCCATCTGGGGGTTTGTAAATAAAGATTTAGTAATTTTTTACTATAAATATCCGAATAAAACATTCGCCAATCTCATACGAATTGGTTGTATATGCGAAAGTTTGTATCGGGTATATTACCGTTGTGCTACACTTTAGAAAAGCAACTTTCGCATTTTTTCGCATCTAAATAACTCTTTTGTTCCATTATTCGTTAACTTTACAGCATGGAGAAAAAAAGAACACTGATTTTCTACAGGGACTATTTCAATGACTTTTTTGACAAGCTTCCTGAAAAGGTGAAAGGCAAAATTGATGAAGTGCTTTATATGATTATGGTTCTTGAAAGAATTCCGGCAAAGTTTTTCTCGCATATGACTGCTTATGATGGACTCTATGAAATACGGATAGAGTATAGCAGCAATATCTACGGTCCCGATAGCTATCGGGATGCTGTTTTGATGAAGGTAATTTGATAGTGCTGTTCAATGGCTTCCAAAAGAAGTCTCAAAAGACCCCTCAAAAGGAAATTGACAAAGCATTGAAAATCAAAGCCGAGTATTTTGAAGAAAAGAACAAACAAAAGAAAGATGGAAAAAAGTAGCTCAATTACAACATTTGAACAACACCTTGAAAAAAGGTACGGGCAAGTAGGCGAAGAAAAAAGAATGGCTTTTGAAGCGAAAGCTAAGGCTTTTGCCATTGGTGAACTCATAAAAGAAGAGCGAAGACTTTCAAATATGACTCAAGAACAACTTGCCACTAAAACAGGGACTAAGAAAAGCTTTATCTCCAGGATTGAAAATGGAAAAAGCGATATTCAACTTTCAACACTTTATCGAATTTTAGAATTGGGGCTAGGTAAAAAAATCTCATTCACGATAGAATAAAAGCGAAGCACAACATCACCTTGGATACAGCGGGCGGTTCAGAGTAAATAGAAAGATTAGTATCTTTGAGAAGTTAGGAGTGTATTGGAAGAGAACGGCTCCGAATGCCCGCCGTCTCCAAGCTGAATCACGTTATCGCTCACCTTACCCTCATGCCCTTCCATAAAGAAGGTTCCTTTCTCCATTCTACCAAAGAAGCAAGTGTTTCATCGTCAATATAATCATTGGCTAAGGCTTGGGGCAACATAGAGGAATAGTCGCTGAGGCATATCAACTTTACTCCCGCAGCTTCAAAGTTTTGCTTTGCAATATCAAAGCCATAGGTGAAAATACTCACCATGCCAAGTACCTCAAAACCGGCAGCTTTCAAGTCTTCTACAGCTTTGAGGGAGCTCCCTCCTGTAGAGACCAAGTCTTCTACCACTACTACTTTTTGACCGGGAGTGATTTTTCCTTCGATCATATTTTCCATTCCATGACCTTTGGGTTTTGATCTGACATACAAAAATGGAAGTTCCATTTGATCAGCAATCAGCGCACCTTGAGGTATTCCCGCTGTAGCTACTCCGGCAATTGCTTCTGCTGAAGGGAAATTTTGCTCTATGGCTTTTACCAGGTTTTTTTTGATAAATGTCCTGACTTCTGGGAAAGATAGTGAAAGTCTATTGTCACAATAAATAGGTGAACTCCAACCTGAAGCCCAGGTAAATGGTTTTTCTGGTTGTAATCTGATAGCCCTTACTTCAAGTAACAATGAGGCAACTTCTGCTGCAGTCTTTTTGTCGAATATTTCCATACCTCAAAATTAAAGGATAAAATAGAAGAGTCGGTTGTACAGGCTGAAAATTTTATGCATTTTTGATCTTTAGAGAATAGCTTTCAGGCCAAAAAATACCCGCCATGAAGATTTTTATCAACGATAAGCCACTGGATATCCTTACTCATGATGAACTTTCCAAAGATAAAACTTTTGAGTGCATCTATGACCATCCTACTGACATACCTGCCACCAGTGATTTTCATGACGATGTGTTGATTGTCGAACCCTCTCATGATATCATCATCAAGTTACTTTATCTCTTACGAACCAGAAAACTAAAGCATTTGGATTCCGTGACCATAGTCTCTGAAGATAAAAAGGCATTAAAGAAATTTATTAAAAGCCGTTTTTCAGTAATCAAGGCAGCCGGGGGAGTCGTTACCAAGGCAAAAAACATACTATTCATTTACAGGCTTGGGAAATGGGATCTACCCAAAGGGAAATTTGATAAAGGAGAGACTCCTGCGCAATGTGCAGTAAGGGAAGTGGAAGAGGAATGCAATATTCAGGTGAAACTTGGCCCTGAAATATGTAAGACTTGGCACACTTATACCCACAACCGTAAAAGTATACTAAAAAAAACCTATTGGTTTGTAATGGAAAGTGCTGACGATACAGCTATGACTCCGCAAAAAGAAGAAGGCATAGAAGACATCAGATGGCTGAGTCATCATGAAGCAAAAATTGCATTAGTCAATTCTTACCCCTCTATGCGTTACTTATACAAACGGTTTTTGAGAATGGTGCCGAAGGTTCAGACTTCGTAAGGAATATATTCGCTTATGTCCGCACCGAATTTGTGAACTTCTCGGATTACGGTTGAGCTAACTGCAGCAAAATGGGGAGAAGTAATCAGAAATACCGTTTCCAATTCTGGATTAAGTTTACGGTTCATTTGGCTGATAGTATTTTCATATTCAAAGTCCGTAGTATTCCTAAGTCCCCTTAATAAAAAGTTCGCATTATGCTTTTTGGCTAGGCTTGAAGTAAGTTCATTATAAATGATGACTTTGACTTTTGGTTCATCCTTATAAAGTGTCTTGATCTTATTGACCATATCTTCGATTTCAAAATACCTGGTTTTTTTGGCAACATTATATCCAATTCCAATGATGAGCTCATCAAACAAGCTGAGTCCTCTCAAAACGATATCATGATGGCCCTTGGTAAATGGATCAAATGAGCCTGGGAAGATGGCGATTTTTTTCATAGATGAATTTAAATGTATGCCCAACTTGTCTCTAAGGCAGCACTTTCCAGAGTCTTATCGAAACTTTTATGGTAGATTATATTTGGTTGTGGTATTGTGAGTTTGAAGTTTTTAAAGTAAATCTCTCCCCATTCATTATCAATACCAATAGATTTGAAATCTCCTAGGACATTAATTCTACAAAGCTTTCTATTGAACTCGAGTTGCTGTATAATACCTAATGTATATTTCAAAAGATCATCTTTATTATCAGCTTCAAACCGATTGAATACCATCAATTCCTGTTTGGAGAATGCTGCCAGATAGAAATGGTTTTCAAAAAAGTAAATTAAAATTTCCTGGTTCAGAAGGTTTAGTTTTTCATTAAAACAATACGAAAGGAAAGAAATCGCACCATGATAAAATTCAATGTTGGTTTTACCAATACTCAGTAGTTGGTGAATGTTTGTAGAAACTCCCCCGACTATGTGAATTCGATTACTTTCTAATGCTGTGCTATAGGAAGTTTTTTGATTGACTTCCCCTGCAAATGCCAAATAGGTGTTGAGGAAAGCAGGATTGAAAACCATCCCTGGAACCAAACTGAAAATGTGATTATGTACATAGACTCTCGTAGGAAGGTCTAGCTTATATATTTCGTCACTGCTGATTGTCTCAGATAATTGCTCAAGGTTTGAAAAGGAAATTGTATGAACCAGCATTACCTTTTCATTCTGGTCTTTGGCCATTAAAAAAGCCAAGTGCTCATATAAGAAAAGCGATAAGCTTGACACCAAATTGATATCAAACTTATCGCATATGAATTTCTCTTGAGTATTTAGAGTTGAACTTGTCAAAATTACTCCCAGTTACCAGAAGTAGATGAATCAGTTCTAGATCCCACTCTTAGGGCCTTTTCGTTATTATTTTCTCTCCTTTTTGGATTGATTGGAGCAGGATCTCTGATTTCAAAAACTGGAATATCTCTTCCACTTCTTTCGATCATATCAGAGAAAAACTCGAATTCAACTCCACCTGAACCTGGAACTATGTGAAGATTGTCAAGATTGAAATTCGGATATCTCCTTTCATTGAATAGAGAATCCATTACATTCACTGAACCCAGTGTATCAATGGTGACAGTTGTTTCTTCTTTTCCATACTCAAGAAGTTTGGTAGTTTCTTTCTTTTCTATTAACCAAATCTGACCGCCTTGGATAAATTCTCTCAGGTCATTCCAGTTATCTGCGTACTCTCTGTTTGAAGCATTGTATGCCACTTGAGCATCTCTCAGCATTTGAAGTTTTTCAATAATTCTGGATTCCAATGCAGCGATTCTTTTTTCTTCTTGCATGACATTGTCCACGCTCTTGAAAAGCATGAAGCCCAAACCAAGAGCGCCTAAAAAGAAAACTACGGATAATATTTTGCTTAGTGTCATTTTTGAGATGATTTAATCTTTTATAAAGGTTGATGGTTTTTAATCAGGTTGCTATTTTATCGATTTATTTTCAAAATTAAAATATCCATTCCATTTTCTCACATCTTTCAATGATTTTATTCCTTGGAAAATGGGATGTTTTTCATCTTTTTGGATCAAATGGAGCTTATCGATGGTAAGAAATTTAATTTCGGTGATCAATTGATTTTTCTTGTCTAGTTCTGGGTCTGTTCCAAGTTGAAGGTTTCCACCAGTCCTTTCTACTAAAAAAAACAATTCTACTGCATGTAAAGGTGTTTCTAAATACTCGTGAACACAAACAAATTTACATATGCGGATATCAAGTCCTGTTTCCTCCTTAAATTCTCGTTTTAAATTGTCCTCAGTGGAGCTCCCGTATTTCATTCCACCACCGGGAACATTCCAAAAGTATCTTTCAGGCCCCATTCTATGCCTGATCATCAAAACAGAATTATTTTCTATCAGTATGCCATTTACTCTTGTTCTGAGCCTACCTCCGAATTTATCGGTCAATTCTTTTTCCAGTGTTGCCATTTAAAGCTAGATTCGTCATTGCATGACAGGTAAAGATAATCAGGGCTTAATCAAGCCATCAATTTTATTGAAAAAAAATTTTCAGTTCGAACCCACTTCGGGCCAAAATGATTTTTTTTCCCAAATGGATAAGTTTTTAACAGAAGCAGACCCATCAGGAGATACTTTTGTCTTGAGAGGGTACGCTGGAACAGGGAAGACATCTCTTGTGTCTGCTTTGGTTAAAGTGCTTCCAAGAATAAAACTTAAGTCTATGCTACTTGCACCGACTGGAAGGGCCGCCAAGGTAATGGGCAATTACAGCAACAAGGCAGCTTTTACTATCCATAAAATAATTTATCGACCCAAAGAACAAGCTGGAGAAATGGGTTCCGGATTTGAACTGGTTAAAAACTATTACCAAAACACAGTATTTATTGTCGATGAGGCTTCTATGCTGGCAGATGAGCAAATGGGTGGAAGAAGTTTGTTAAGGGATTTAATCCATTATGTCTTTCAAGTGAGCAGTAACAGGCTGATTTTGGTGGGAGATACAGCACAGTTACCGCCGGTAGGCAGCAGCCTAAGCCCAGGGTTAGACAGGGATTACCTGATCAGGCATTTCAGACTCAAGGTTTCCATGATTGAGTTGACTGAAGTGATGCGTCAGCAACTGGAGTCGGGGATTCTATACAATGCCACTTACTTGAGAGATCAGGTGACTTCCAAGGATCCCGTTATTTTTTTCCAAACAAAGGGATTCAATGATTTCTTTAAAATGACTGGAGAAAGGCTGGAGGATGGCTTAAGATATGCCTATGATAAATATGGGGTCGAAAATACAGCTATAGTCACGAGGTCCAATAAAACAGCCGTTCAATACAATCAATATATCCGGAGAACCATTCATTTTTACGATGATGAGATCAGCGCCGGAGATTTATTGATGATTGTCAAAAATAATTATACCTATATGGCCGATTCGGAAAAAGTAAATTTCCTGGCCAATGGGGATTTTGCAGAAGTTACAAAAATCAGGTCTTTTGAGGAAATGTATGGCTTGAGGTTTGCTACATTGGAACTCAGGTTGATCGATTATCCTGAAGAACCTTATTTTGAGGCCAAGGTGATAATGGATACATTATATAGTCCGAGTCCGGCGCTAACAGTGACGGAATATAGGGAGCTCTACAGACAGGTTTCGGAGGACTATATGGATGTTGTTAATAAAAGTGAAAGAATGGAACTGATCAAAAAAGATCCTTATCTTTCGGCTTTGCAGGTGAAGTTCGCTTATGCACTTACTTGTCATAAATCACAAGGTGGACAGTGGGATGCGGTATTTGTAGACCAAGGTTACCTTACTGATGAGCTGGTCAACCATGAATATATACGGTGGTTGTATACAGCGGTGACCAGGGCAAAGAAAGAGTTGTTTATGGTGAACTTTAATCCAAAATTTTACATTTACAACTCGGAAAAGAATTCGAATTAAATTAAATTATAAGACCATGAAAAAGTTGTTTTTGTTAGTAGTGTTTGCCTTTGCAGCTTTTGCAGTTCATGCACAAAGTGACAATAAAGGAGCTACAATTGATTTCAATGAAAAATCCAAGGACTTTGGGGATATCACCCAAGGGGACAAAGTAGAGCATACATTTGTATTTACCAATTCTGGTGATGTTCCATTAGTGATCTCCAATGTGGCAGTTTCTTGTGGATGTACTGCACCAAACTGGCCAAAAGAACCGGTTGCTCCAGGTGCCACGGGAGAATTGAAGGTTGTCTTCAACTCCGCCGGTAAAATGGGAAGACAAAATTCAGTGGTGAGAATATATTCAAATGCCTCTGAGCCTATCGAGAAGGTGTCTTTGATTTCAAATGTGCTTCCTAAGGGGAAGTGAAAATTTTTCTTTTATTAGGTCAATAAAAAGGGATGGTGTTCAACGCCATCCCTTTTTACTTTTTATAGGTGTATGAATTGAATCAGCCAATATTAAAGGTCCTCTCACATTTTTCTCAATTGATATTAATTTGTCATGTATGAAATAGAACTACGATTTGATAAGTTTTCGAATGAAAATAAAATCAATGTGAGATACCCAATGAATTATGACATCATCATCAGCAAAAGAAGACAAAGGAAAACGATAAGTATATGGCGCATAAGGGAAATGGATATTCCTAATAGCTACCAAATCTTTTGCCTATTTTGTGAATGAGAAGAAAATAAATGTTAAAATTTAAAATTTTCACATATCATTTGAATTCCATTTCTGAGGAGATGACCAATTCTGCCAGTTTTGCCCATTTGGAATAAACCAAACCACTGGGATGAAGCTGGTCTTCCACTACCATTTCCGGCCTTGCGCCTATTTTTCTATAGTCTTCAGTGATATCTATATAGTGGGTACCAAGAGCCATTGAAACCTCTTTTTTTGCCTGGTTGTAACTGTCAATTTCAGTTTTCACCTTTTCTGGATCCACATTTTTTGACGCTGCAAATGGTGTAATACCCCAATCCGGTATTGAAAGGACCAACACCCTGTCGGGATTGTCATTGGCAAACCGTATGGCTTGTTCCAATTGTTTGCGAAACTCCAATTTGAAATTCTCCACATCTCTTCCTCTGTATTGGTTATTGACTCCGATCAGCAGCGTAACCAGGTCGTAGGTATTGCCGGAAATTTCCGCTTCATCAATTCCTTTTGCCAATTCATCAGTGGTCCAGCCTGTGACGGCAATAATGGTGGGTTTTTCAAAATGAATGTTCCGGGCTTTGAGTGAACTGACCAATTGGTTTGGATAGCGTTCTTTTTCTTCTACTCCTTCGCCTATGGTGTAAGAATCTCCAAGAGCCAGATAGGAATATGTTTTTGTATCTTTGGGTCTGTTTGGTTTTTGGGTCATACAACTCGAAAATATGAGTACAATCAAAAGGTAAAAGAAGAATGGCTGTTTCATAATGGTTATTCAATCCTTAAATATGGGGTAAAGCATAGTGAAAGTACCTGCTTCTGCATCCATTTCGACTTCAGCACCTACAGGTATAATGAACTGTTTGGGTATATGTCCAATCATGGCACCTTTAAATGCCGGGATATTTAATGGCAGGATATAGTCGTCTAATATATCATCTAATGTCAATGATCCATAACCACCCCCGGGAGTACAGTTTGTACATTGACCAAAAATAAATCCCTTTACCTTGGAAAGTGTGCCATTGAGCAAAAGGGTGCTCATCATTCTGTCAATTTTATATGGATCCTCGCTGATATCTTCTATAAATAAAATCGAATCAGTGAAATCCGGAAGATAGGGAGTGCCTGATAAAGCTGTCAGGACGGTAAGGTTACCTCCTAAAATCTTACCTCTTACCACTCCGGGATAAAGCGTTTGAATCCTGTTCTGCTTGACGATCAATTCATCCCCTTTGCTTTGTTCATTTTCAAAAGTCAACATTCCCTGATTAAAAAATATTTGCTCAAATTGATTCACATTGAAGCTGTTCCAGCTTCCTGAACCATTTGGGCCATGAAAGGTAATCAGTCCTGTTTTGGTATGGATAGCATTGTGTAGGGCAGTGATGTCTGAATACCCCAACAATGGCTTTGGGTTCTTTTTTATGCTGTCGTAATTGATCAAGGGTAATATTCTGGCAGCACCGGAGCCTCCTCGAATACAAATGACAGCTTTGACGCTTTTGTCTTCAAACATCCTGTTGAGGTCGGAAGCCCGCTCTTCATCGGTACCAGCCAAATGACCCCTGCGCTTTTTCAGGTGCTCACCAAGTACCACCTCAAGCCCCAAAGCTTCTAATGCTTCTTGTGCAAACTGGAATTCTATACGCTCCCCTGTAGCAGCAGAGGGACTAATCAAACCTACCTTATCTCCAGTTTTTAATGGAGCAGGAAGGAGAAGGCTTTGATTAAGTGCTGAATCAGTTATAAATGAGGTAAGCGGCAAGGCTCCTATTCCCAATCCGAATGTTTTTATAAAAGCTCTCTTGTTCATGGCCTGATTTCAGTTTTCTCCAAAATAAATTAATATTCTTCAAATTGCTTCTTGGTCAAAAGAATCTTTAAAGACATATCGCTTGAAATGGTCAGTAATTTTCCTTTATGTAAAGCAGCACTTTTTCCATTTCTCTCCTTATTTCCGATGCTTTATTCATGTAATTGTTGTTTAAAAAAGCAAAGGCATGATGTCGTCCGCTGTCAGTCCTGATGATGCCTACCAAGGCATGGTTATTACTGATGGTTCCTGTTTTGGCAAAAATATAAGGACGTGGTGCTTTGTAATTATTCTTCAAAGTTCCATTTATTCCACCTTGAGGGAGCAATTGCATCAACTGGTCTCGGGGAATAGCCCTATCGATTTTCTCCATAAGGGTAATCATACTTCTTGGAGTGACAAGGTTATGTCTTGAAAGGCCAGAACCATCCACCCACTTAGGGCTATCCGGTAAGTCTTTCAAATAAGTTTTCTTGATGTAATCAATAGCTCGATCTGAATTGAGCTCTCCAAAAAGTTGGTCTGAGACCATCAATAAAATTTGTTCTGCTATAAAATTATCACTTTCCTGAAGCATTTCCTTCCAAAGCGGATTCATGCTTCCTCCATTAAAGACCCTTGCAGATGCAGGAAGTTCAGCGTTGACGAGTTCTACAGGTTTTTTGAGTACATCCCTTAGCAATTGAACGGTGAGCTCAGGAGAGGTTACATAGGGTAACATTGGGCCTGGATTGGTATACGTTTTTGGATTGTAATAAAAAACATTGCTATGAAAGTCTCTTCTTACTGTAGGGGATACTTTATCGAAAGTTTTTACACTATTGGCAAAAGCAGGAATTGTAGATTGTGGGGTGCGGTTGACATTCTTGAAAATAACAATGTTTCCATAAATGGGTAAGGAGGATCTTTCGGCAGAATAAGAATAATAATAATCATCCCACTGCCATCCATAGCCAAAGGACTCGTCTTTCCAGTTGGATGCTGAAAAATTGATTTTTTTGTATTTGGAGAGGAAGTCTTCGATTTTAGGTTGGGGAAGAATGTTGTACTTCCAAGAAGGATCACCTGAGCCCCAGATGGTAATTTCTTCTCCGTTTTCCACATATCGGAAAGTATTGGTTCTGTCTCTCAAGACCATCAAAGAAGCATAAAAAGTAAATAATTTGGTGGTAGAAGCCGGTATGAAGTTCATATGGCTATTTTTTTCAAAATGAACCCAGCCTGAATCCAATTCATACAACATGAAACCAGTGGGGTGGTTATCAAAAAAAGTATTTGGACCCACCAATGCGTTGAGTCCTTCATACCGTTCTCTGGCATCTAATTCTTGCGCAATGATAGAACCGAAAGAAACCGAAAATATCAGTAAAGCGAGGGCAATCTTTTTAATCATGAAGTTACTTTTTGGGATGTTTGGCAGAGATCATCATCATTATCCAACCGGCTATAAAAGCAACGCCGCCTATAGGAGTAATTGCTCCCAGCCAAGAAACGCCGGTAAGCGATAATATGTATAATGATCCGGAAAAAATAAAGATACCAGCTACGAACAACCAAAATGCAGAAGTAAGCTTTCTATTGCTCGGGTAAAGCTCCAGTATGAAAGCACAGACCAGCATGGCTAAAGTATGGTAAAAATGGTATTTAACGGCTGTTTCGAAAGTGTCAGCCGTATTATTGTTTTCCAAAATAGCTTGAAGGCCATGTGCTCCAAATGCACCTATTCCAACAGCCAATGCACCGAATAGCGCAGCAATCTGTAGATATCTGTAATTTTTCATTTTTAGTTGTAATCTCTTTCTCCAAAAATAGCTGTTCCAATTCTTACCATTGTACTTCCTTGTTTTTGTGCAATCAGATAATCTCCAGTCATTCCCATGGAAAGCTCTTGAAGGTCAAAATTTTCAGGCAGTTGACTTTGGCTAAGTTTATCTTTTAAGCTTTTTAAACCTGCGAATTCTTTTTCTACCTGTATTTGATTTTCTGTAAAAGTAGCCATTCCCATCAAGCCAATTATCTTCACATTCTTAAGTTCATGAATTACCTCACCTGCCAACATGTCGAGCAATTCTTTTTCGTCAAAACCAAATTTACTATCTTCTTCCGCAATATGTACTTGCAAGAGACAATTGATGGTCCTGTTTACCTTTATCGCCTGCTTGTTGATTTCTTTTAGGAGTTTGAGAGAGTCCACACCATGAATCAGATGAACAAACTCAGCCATGTATTTTACTTTGTTCCTTTGGAGGTGGCCGATCATATGCCAACGAATATCTTTCGGTAGTTTTTCAGCCTTTTCAACCATTTCCTGAACCTTATTTTCCCCAAAATCCCTTACTCCGGCCTCGTATGCTTCCATAATCAGTTCGGCGGGTTTGGTCTTGCTCACTGCGATGAGTTTGCAATTTGGATCAGTAAACGTATTTTTTATTTCAATTAGGTTTGCTTTAATGCTCATTCCTTTAATTTTGGTACTTAAGAGGTACATCTAAAGTAAGCAAAGATATGGCGATATTGGGTACATTACTAAAAAAAGGGATCAGATTAAGAGTTTCTCTTGAGCAGGAGTATGGCTCGCCTATAGAACTGCAAAAAGAGGAGCTTAAAAAGCTTTTGATAAGGGCATCATCTACAGAGATAGGGAAGAAGTATGGATTTAAGTTGATCCTGAGGGAATTCAAAAAACCCAACAATGATTTTTATAGGGCATTTAGCTCAATAGTGCCTATTTACGATTATGAAAAAATATACCAGGAATGGTGGTATAGACTGAAAGCTGGGGAAAGAAATATCACCTGGCCGGGTGCCATCAGGTATTTTGCACTGACTTCCGGGACATCAGGGGCGGCATCCAAGTACATCCCCATTTCTACAGAAATGGTGAATGCGATCAGGAAAACCGGAGTCAGACAAATGTTGTCTCTTTCTAAGTATGAACTCCCAGATGATCTTTTCACCAAAGGTATTTTGATGTTGGGAGGGAGTACTGATCTGGATTTCAACGGTACTTTCTTTTCGGGAGACTTAAGTGGCATTACCACTGGGAGGCTACCCATTTGGTTTCAACGTTTTTATAAGCCTGGTAAGCAGATTTCAAGGAACAAGAATTGGGGGGAAAAGCTGGATCAAATTGTCGAGATGGCTCCCAAGTGGGATATTGGGATTATTGTAGGTGTTCCTGCATGGCTTCAGATTCTAATCGAAAAAATCATAGAAAGGTACCAGCTGAAAACTATACATGACATCTGGCCCAATCTCCAGATTTTTGTGCACGGAGGCGTTTCTTTTGAGCCTTACAAAAAAGGCTTCGAAAAATTGCTGGACAGGCCTTTGATCTATATGGAGACCTACTTGGCTTCAGAGGGTTTTCTGGCATTTCAGGCGCTACCAAACCGAAGAAGTATGCGTCTGGTTCTTAATAATGGGATCTTCTATGAATTCATACCTTTTATAGATGACAACTTTGATGAAAATGGAGAGGTTAGGGAAGGTGTGAGGACCCTGAAGATTGATGAGTTGGATGAAGGGAAGGATTATGCCCTTTTGATCAGTACCTGTTCGGGTGCATGGCGATACCTTATAGGAGATGTGATCAGGTTTGTTTCTTTGGAAGAAAGTGAAATCATCATCACTGGCAGGACCAAGCATTTTCTGAGTCTTTGCGGGGAGCACCTTTCTATGGATAATATGAATAAGGCTATAGAAATGGTGGCTGAAGAAAGAAATTTGAATATCAAGGAGTTTACTGTGATAGGGCTTCCAGATGGGAATCTCTTCAAACACCACTGGTTTGTAGGTACTGATGATGAAGTCAATCAAGATGAACTCATGGAAGAAATAGACGAAAAACTCAAGATCTTGAATGACGATTATGTGGTGGAGAGAAAGCATGCCTTAAAAAATGTTGCATGTACGGTTTTGTCTCCCAGGTACTTTTACGAATGGCTAAAAGTTCAGGGAAAAGAAGGCGGACAAAACAAATTTCCCAGAGTACTCAAAAAAGAAAAAATGAATCATTGGCTGGAATTTTTGAAGTCAAACAATATCGAAATATGATGCAGGCCCTGCTGGAAGGGATAGGAATGGGACTGGTTTTGTCAGCGATGATAGGGCCAGTCTTTTTTGCCTTGATCACCAATAGTATTGAAAATGGGTTTAGGCATACAGTCGTGTTGGCATTAGGAATCTTATTCAGTGACCTGATTTATGTGCTGATTACTTATTTTGGAGTCAGTTTTTTTTCTCAAAATCCCTATTTTGAAATCATTCTGGGCTTCGTGGGAGGAATAATTTTGATTGCTTTTGGTATCAACTCTTTTTTCAAAAAGAACCTTTCCCGTCCCAACTCAGGCGGATTACCTTTACCCAAAGCGGGAAAGACAAAAGGGTTTTTCAAAGGATTCAGTATCAATGGAGTGAATCCATTTGTACTGTTATTTTGGATTTCCATTGCTGGTTTGGTAAGTTTAAAGGATAAATTTGGAAGGGCGGATATCACGCTTTATTATATTGGAATTCTGGGGACTGTTTTTTCGATAGATTTGCTTAAAGCCTATGTGGCTAAACAGCTGCGTGCATTTATTACGCCAAGGGTGATGGGACTTCTCAATAGGGTAGTAGGGGTGTTGTTGGTACTATTTGGTCTGCGTTTGATATATTTTGCACTGGAAAGGCAGGGGTTGGTGTGAAAAAATGTAGGAGGTTCCTTTCTGCTGTAACTACTGGCCTCAGTTAGTACCCCCACTAACCGAAACCACTCGCCTCGGTTAGTGTCTCCACTAACCGAAACCGAAACTGAAAACAACTTCAAACCCTCAAGAACTTATTTATTATCTCCCGCAGATTACGCAGATTTTCGCAGATAGAAATAGCAGTTTTACTGTTTAGCCCATAAGCCTCGGTTACTGTCTTCACTAACCTAAATCGGAACTGAAAACGAAGCCTCGGTTAGTGTCTTCACTAACCGAAACCAAGCCTGAGTTAATTTCTTCACTAACCGAAATCGAAACTGAAAATAACTTCAAACCTTTCGCCTCAGTCAGTGTCTCCACTAACCGAAACTTCAACTCAGCATCTTTCTTCAAAATCTCCAGATTTAACCTTTTATTGTTGCAAAACTTAATGTTTTGGTTTGTAATGGAGGCTCTTTTTTAATGAAACTTCTTCACCTTTTCCTGCGCAGCAGTAGTTGAAAAATCCTGGGATAGCCTTTCTGCATAATCATCCAAAAGCTCCCTAACCCGTGTATGATTTTTGGATTTGACAATCAATCCTGCATGGTAATCCAAAGGTACCTTAAAGCAAACCTCAGTATCATTGAAAGAAGATAAATCAGGATGTTGGTATTTGGATAGGGTAAGTACGATTCCTGCGTATCCTTTTTGAATTTTTGGGAGCTTATACTTGGTTCCTTTTACTTTTGCGTCTTCGATTTTAGCCCACTCCGTCCACATATTGATGCCAGATGCTGCGTCTACCATTTCTGCAAGATGTGCCCCGCCTACACGTGATGAGGTTTCAAGAAAATAGATTTTCCCATCTTTCTTGCCTTTGATAAATTCAGTATGGGCGGCGCCACTTTTCATACCAAAGGCCTTCATGACCTGTTTATTGGCCTCTTTGATGGCTTTGTCATCATCTGAACCATAGGTGATATTGGCACTTCTAAAGATTCCACCTCCTAGTGAAATTTCCATAGGAGTAGCCAAATACTGGGAAACGATGCAAGCAATGGGTTTGCCATCAATATTCAGACTATCCGCATGATAGACATCCCCAGGTTCGAATTTTTCTACCAGATACCTGACCCTGTTGTCACCCAGCTCGTGGATATTTTGCCAAAGCTCATCTTTGTTGTGCACCTTAATGATACCATTTGCAGAAGCTTCAGAACGGGGCTTAAGTACCCATGGAGCAGGAACAGTGTCAGCAAAGTTGTTGATTTCTTTATCATTGAAGAGAGGAGAAAATTCAGGGACCAATACCCCTGCATCTTTAGCCCTCATGCGCATGGCTAATTTGTCTCGGAAATACCTACCTGTAGTTTGCCCCATGCCCGGGATTCTCAGACTTTCGCGAAGAAAGGTTGCTTTTTCAACATCATAATCATCCAAAGCAATAATAGAATCGATTTTATTGGCTTTCATGATGCCGGCAACTCCAAAAAGAAGTTTCTCCAAGTCCCAGTCCAAATCCTGTCCAGGCATATAGAATATTTCATCAATATGGTCATGCGGCCAGGGACTGTCTTTGAGTTTTTCTGTTGTGATCAAATAAACCTTATTTTCCGCTTCTTTGAGTGCTATCAGAAAAGCAGCTCCTTTGAAATAGTTGGAAATACACAAAAATGTTTTGGAAGTATCTTGACTCATGGCTTAGTGATTTTCTAACAATTTAATCAATAAATGAACACCAAAGGCAGTGGCATGCTTGGTTTTTGCAAATTCAGAATCCCCAAATGCAGTACCCGCAATATCTATGTGGGCCCAGGAAGTGTGTTTTTCAGTGAAAAACTCCAAGAATTTGGCCGCCGTGATGGCTCCGGCAAAAGGTTTGCCGTGGAAATTTTTGATGTCCGCAATTTCGCTGTCCATTTCAGACTTATAGCATTCCCATAGGGGAAGTGGCCATACCCTTTCACCTATTTTCTCACCTTCGTTTTGGAGGTTTTTAGACAATTCCTGGTCATTGGTAAACAACGCGGCACATTCATATCCAAAAGTTCCTACAGTGCTTCCTGTAAGTGTAGCAATGTCAATGATGGTATCGGGCTGATAGTTTTTGATCAGGTAGCTAATGCCATCAGCCAGGATTAGCCTGCCTTCAGCATCTGTATCGATGATTTCTATAGTTTTACCACTATAACTTCCGATGACATCCGAAGGTAAATAGGATAGATTGTCTACAGCGTTTTCTACGCAGGGGACTATCGCAGTTACCTGAACGGGTAGATTGAGGTCGGCAATAAGTTGCATAGCTCCCAGTACTGCCGCTGCTCCACCCATGTCACATTTCATATGGACCATTCCCTGGGTTTTGATGTTCAGGCCTCCTGTATCAAAAGTGACTCCTTTGCCTACCAATCCAATATGTTTGCTTGCCTTTTTGTGCTTATAGCTCATGATGATAAACTGAGGCTCTTTTACCGAGCCTTGGCTGACAGCAAGAAATGCTTCCAACTTTTCTTTTTGGGCTTTTTTACGGTCGAGGACTTTTACGGAGAAGCCATATTGTTTCCCACTGTTTTTAGCCCAGTCAGCCAAATATTCCGGGGTAGCAACATTAGAGGGTAAATCTACCAATTTGAATGTTTCCAACTGGGCATTGGCGATTTTATGGGCTTTTTCCACGTCTTTGGCCACTTGATTGAGTGGACTGTGGATGTAAAGCTGAAGTGAGGAAAAATCCTTTTTATCTTCTGATTTGAAATGAGATAACCTGTAGGTGCCCAGTACAAAACCGGAGACTGCTGCTTCAACAAAAGCGCTGTCCATTTCTTGATGGAAATACAAGTGTACATCTGAATCTATCAGATCGTCTTTTTTAGCAGTAATTCTTCTGAAAGCTTTTTTGATGCTATTGTATTCGGGGTCTTTTCCCAATCCGATTAGATAGAAAATCAAATCCTTGTCTTCGGATTCAAATAATAAAGTACTGTCTTTTTTCCCAGAAAAAACTTTCGAAGAGATGTCTTTTCCTCCGAATTTCTCTGGCAGCTTAATTTTATCTTCAGATTCCATGTAGGGAATGATAAGCAAGCCTTTAAGTTTTTTATTTGAAGGATTGATTTGTGTTTTCACGGGATTATATGTTAGTATATGCAAAAATTGATTTAAATATTACCCTCTTTATTTGAGAAAAAGAGCCACTCTATTGCCTTTGGAAATTCATCAGACCAATAGGTTTCACTGTGCTTGCCTTCCTCATTGATACTGAGCTTCACCTTCATTTTTTCTCTGATACTTTCTCTTTTGAGGAGTCTCTTCTTAAACTTCTTAGTGTGTTTTACCATAGTTTCACTTTCATCACCTCCCGCATAGAGGTAAATTTTGGTTTCCATTGGTTCAAAGAAGTCTAGGAAGGGAAATTTGATTTTTGGAATTACCCAAAGAGATGGAGAAAATATCATGAGTTTTCCATAAACTTCCGGATAAATCAAGCCTGAGAAAATACTGACCAATCCTCCCATACTACTGCCTCCTATGCCGGTAAACTCCCTTTCTGGTTTGGTTCTAAAGTTTTTGTCGACAAAAGGTTTCAGGGTGTCCGTAACAAACCTGATGTACTTTTTACCCTGTCCTTGGCCAAGCAGGGTTTTGCCAAAATTATACTCCAGCACCCGCTCTTTTTCTCCGTGTTCTATAGCAATGATGATGATTTTCCCAATGCCATAATCAGACATTACTGCCAGCTTTTTATCAATCTGCCAATTCCCATAAGGGGCATTTTCATTAAAAAGATTTTGGGCATCTTGCAAATAAAGAACAGGATAGTGTTCATCACTTGTTTCATAATCATGTGGCAGCAAGGCCCATATTTTCCTGGTTTTTTTGAGCTGGGGGATTTCAAACTCTTCCGAGATCAGGTGTACTTTAGGCAGTTGACTCGGTCTGTAAGGAAGCCAGTTTTTTCTCCATTTGGGGACATGCTCTTCCTGTATGCCAGTTTTGAGGTCAGAAAACCTGTTAAGGGTTTTATTTCCATACCTGTCGATTTCTACTTCTGACCAATCACCTTTGGTGAATTTGTAAATCAATTGATCTGGAAAGCTGAAACCTTCAGGGAAGCGAAATGTATATTTACCCTCCTCTACTCGTGTCAGTTGAAAGCTCCTATCCTGAGTAACCCAATCATTGAAATTCCCAGCCAAATACACAGGCCTTTCGTCATCTTCATCTGTAGTGAGATAGATGGATAAACTATTGTTTAACGTATTTTCTGATTTTTCTTCTTCCACTACTGTCTTTTCTTCACTTTCCATCCGGGAGGTTCAATTATTTGGTATAAATAGGGGCTATAAAAATAAATGCTTCACTTTTCGAAATGAAGCATTCAAAGCTATTTATTTCAAAACCTGACCGGAGAAGTTCTGTTTTCAGGAGTCTGAATCATGATAAAAGACTCCCCCTCCTTTGCATGACAGGCATTGCAAGCGGAAGTAAGCATCTGAAAACCTTTGATAAACTCTTCCTTATTTTCTTTTTTGATAATTTCTTCCATCATGGGCAAAGTCTCTTCCATAAAGGATTCGGAGGACTCAGCCCTAACAGGCCTTCTTTTTAGACCATCTTCCATGGCTTCTATGATGTGCTCCACTTGATGGTCAGCATAACCCCAATTTTCATCCATTCCTGCCCAGTAAAGCTCTGAATAGCGATAGGAGACCTCTACCATTGTTCGGCTAAAGCCACCAAGCTGATGTGCCACTTCGTCGAGTTTTTCCTCAGTGGTTCCTTCAAGCCAGCCTTCCGGTCCCACAGCAGTGGATTTTTCCTGTGGCTGACAAGCGTAAATAAAAAATGTTGATAATAATAATATAGGTAGTTTTTTCATCTGTTTTTAATTTGATGTTTAATAATGGTCATTTCGATTGCTTATCACGGGTTGTGAAAGATTCATAATTGTAACCATCGGGCACTCTTTAATGTTAGGCACTCGGTTGTCATGCCCGGCTGTCTCGGGTAGCTTTTTTCATATGTTTGGTAAGCTGTTGACTAACTGGATTGTATGCACTGCTGCTACACCAGCTGTTTCTGACCGAAGTCTGCTTTTCCCCAAAGAGCAGGGGTGGAATATATGATCAAAAGCAAGTTGGAGTTCCTGTTGGGAAAAGTCTCCTTCTGGACCGATCAGGATCAAATATGCTCTGTCCTTTTCTATTTTTTCGAAAAGGTGTTGGTCGTTTTCTTTGTCCACATAAGCGATAAAACGCTGGTATTCATCAAATTTTTTATTCTGAACCAATTCTATCATCGGAGTGACAGGATTTAGTTTTGGAACCCTGGTTTTGAGACTTTGTTTACAGGCAGCAATAATCTTTTTTTCTAACCGATCTAATTTCAGTTTGCTTCGTTCTGAATGTTCTGACTCCATAAAGGTAATTTCATGAACTCCTATTTCCGTGAGTTTTTCAACCATCCATTCCATACGTTCTGAATTTTTAGTAGGACTTATGGCAAGGTGAATGTAATAATCGTCCTCTGGGGTGAAGAGTCTTTGGTCAATTTGTATGTTTGCTTTTTTTGGATTGGGGTCAATGATGGTGCATTCAAAGAGACATCCTTTGCCATCTGTGAAGTTTACCCGATCCCCCTGTTGTTTCCTGAGTACCTTTATCAGGTGTCTGGACTCTTCAGCATCCAAATGGAATGTGGAGTCTTGAATATTTTGGTGGAAGAAAAGCTGCATAATTTTTTTGTTTTCCTAAAAGTAGCACTTATCAAAGTTAGTAAAAATGATTAAAGTCATGTGATTCACAGAAATTGAATTCTGTCTCATACAAAAAAAGCGCAATCCCTGAGGGACTACGCTTTCCAAATTACTAACCTTTATAATTTATAAACTGTATTATGAATACTTATCCTTTGGAAATTTCCATATTAACGGATTTTCCTTTGATAGTGTTGTTCTTCATTACCTTGATCACGTGATCAGCATCTTTTTGAGGAACATCTACGAAAGAGAAATTATCAAAAATGTCGATTCCTCCGATGTTTCGTCCTTCAAGTCCGGTTTCTCCGGCAATTGCTCCGACGATATCATTTGGACGGATCCTATCTTTTTTACCTAGGTTAAGAAAAAGTCTCGCCATACCTGGCTCTTTAACTCCTTTTTCACGGGTTGATCTTCTTCTTTCGCCTCTTTCGCCTCGCTCACCTCTTTCTCCTCTTTCGCTTCTTTCTCCTCGTCCACCTCTTTCAAAACGGCTACCTCTATCTCTTTCTCTACCTCTTCTTTCGCCATCTCTGCCTCTGCTGCTGCCTCTGTCTCTGTCTCTGCTGAGATCAAGATCGAAATTTTGGTCCTGCATTTCACTAACAGCATCTGCCATTTGCATTTTGGTAAGACCAAGCATAACCTGCTCTACAGTAAGACCTTCGGCAAGCATTTGACCGATAGTTTCTTCATAAAACCTGTTGTCTTCTTCCTTGCTTAAAAGTCTGTGGACATTTTTCACAAGCTGTTGCTTTTTGAGGTCAATCAAATCAGCCACAGAAGGAGGTGACATTTTAGTGATGGTAGTTTTGATAAACTTCTCAATATCCTTCACCCTGAACATGTCTTTTCTTCCAGTGATAAAGTTGATGGCGGTCCCTGATTTACCAGCTCTGCCAGTTCTACCGATCCTGTGTACGTAGTTCTCTTCGTCCAATGGTAGGTCAAAATTGAATACTGCTTCAACATTATCCACATCAATTCCTCTTGCTGCTACATCAGTTGCTACCAAGACAGATACATGTCCCTTACGGAATTTGTTCATTACTTTGGTACGCTGTGCCTGAGACAAGTCTCCATGAAGTGCTTCAGCGCCTATGCCTCTAGCTACCAATTCTTCAGTAACCTCATCAGTTACTCTTTTAGTATTACAAAAAACTACACTCAAGGCGTATTGATTCAGGTTCATCAACCTGCTCATTAATTCCATCTTCAAGGATGGTTTAACTTCATAATACTCTTGAGAGATATTTTCTACAGTCAGTTCCTTTCTTAAAACCCTAACCACCTCAGGATTGTCCTGGAATTTTTTGGTAAGATCTAGAATTGGCTTAGGCATGGTTGCCGAGAAAAAGACAGTCTGTCTTTCTTCAGGACATTCGCTAAGGATGTTTTCAATATCTTCTCTGAAACCCATGTCAAGCATTTCATCTGCCTCATCTAAAACGATGATACGAACCAGGTCTAGTTTGAGTGTTCCTCTATCCATGTGATCCATGATCCTTCCGGGAGTTCCCACTACAATCTGCACACCTTTTTTCAAGCTTCTGATCTGACGATCAATAGCTTCTCCACCATAAATACAGGTAGAAGATATGCCTCTTTTATATTTTGATAATTTCACAATCTCTCCTTCTACCTGTACCGCCAACTCTCTGGTAGGGCAAAGAATCAAAGCCTGAGGCTTATTGATACTTGCATCTACATTGTCGATGATTGGAATACCAAAAGCAGCTGTCTTACCGGTGCCCGTTTGAGCCTGTCCGATGACATCCTTGCCTTCCAGCATAAAAGGGATTGATTGTGATTGAATAGTTGAAGGGTGGGTATAGCCCATCTCTTCCACTGCCTTTAGGATTTCACTAGAAATCCCAAGGTCTGAGAATAATAATTCTTGTTCCATGAAATGTTTCCTTACTTCTTCAAACCATGATTTCCTAGAAGTATCCCAGATCTAAGCGACAGTAAGGAAACCCACGGTGTGAAAAATGTTCTTAATTAATTCGGGTACAAAAGTATGATAAAATATTTTGAATACCAACTTTATTCTAAAACTATTTAGAATATTTTACACGAATTTTTTATTTGACGCATAAAATATTTTGTCAGATGTATTTTTCTGAAAGTTTATTGATCAACGAAATGTATTCGGATTCTGCTTCTTCTTTTGATTTTCCTTTTAAAGATAACCACGCATTGTATTTGGCTGCTGCTACAAAATCAAAACCGGTAGGTCTCTCTTCCTCATTATCTCCTTCTGTTGCTTGCTTATAAAAACTATAAATTTTTAGTAATTCATCATTACTAGGCTTAGAAGTGAAATTTTTGGTTAGGGCTACAGCTTCTTGAAGGGTTTTTGCTTCCATTGGTAAACTCGTTTTCTTGTTTGAGTTTCCAAATATAGTCAAAGAATTATTTTATGGAGATTTTGACGAATAAAATTTAAAGAACAATATTTCAGGTTATGGGTGTCAATTTTTGAAACCTAAAAGTTCAGAAGATTTCAAATTAAAAAAGCCCCTGAGATTCTCAGAGGCTTTAACTTTGGTCTATGAGGGATTAACCTCTTCTGTTCATTGAAACATAATCTCTTTCTGTCTCTCCAGTATATATTTGACGTGGTCTTCCTATCGGCTCACCATTTTCTCTCATTTCTTTCCACTGAGCGATCCAGCCTGGAAGTCTTCCCATGGCAAATAGTACGGTGAACATGTCTGTAGGTATTCCCAATGCCCTGTATATAATTCCTGAGTAGAAATCTACGTTTGGATAAAGCTTTCTATCTACAAAGTACTGATCATTTAAAGCTGCATGCTCCAATTCCTTTGCAATATCCAGGACAGGATCATTTACACCCAATTTAGCCAACACGTCATCTGCTGCCTTTTTGATGATTTTTGCCCTTGGATCAAAGTTTTTGTAAACCCTATGTCCAAAGCCCATCAACCTGAAAGGATCATTCTTGTCTTTTGCCTTATCAAGGAATTTTTTAGTATCTCCTCCATCAGCTTTGATGGCTTCCAGCATTTCAATTACTGCCTGGTTTGCACCTCCGTGAAGTGGCCCCCAAAGCGCATTGATGCCTGCTGATATGGATGCATAGATGCTGGCTTGAGAAGATCCTACGATCCTAACAGTTGAAGTAGAGCAGTTTTGTTCGTGGTCTGCATGGAGGATCAAGAGTTGGTCCATTGCTTTGGCAACTACTGGATCTACATCGTATCTTTCAGCAGGAAGAGCAAACATCATCTTCAAGAAGTTTGAACAATAATCCAGACTGTTATCTGGATAATTTACAGGATGGCCTACTTCGTTTTTGTATGCCCAAGCAGCGAAAGTTGGCATTTTGGCCAATAGCCTAATAATGCTTAGGTTCACTGCATCTTCATTACGTGCAGGATCAAGGGATTCTGGATAGAATGCCGTAAGTGAACAGATCAATGACGACAATACACCCATTGGATGTGAATTGGAAGGGAATCCGTCAAGTATTTTCTTGATGTCTTCATGCACCAATGTATGGGTAGTGATTTCTCGAGTGAAATTCTGGTATTCGGCTTGTGAGGGAAGATGATCGTAAATCAACAAATAAGCAACCTCCAAGAAAGATGACTTTTCTGCAAGATCCTCAATTCTATATCCCCGATACCTTAAAATTCCGTTTTCACCGTCCAAAAAAGTAATGGAGCTTGTCGTTGATCCCGTGTTTTTGAAGCCTGGGTCAATGGTGATCAAACCAGATTGCGCTCTTAGTTTGGCGATGTCAATTGCTTTTTCATTCTCAGTACCTTCAATAATCGGAAGTTCGTATTCCTTTCCTCCGTAAGATAACTTAGCTATTTCGGCCATAAGTATATATTATTTATTTTTCAGTTTATTGTTTCAAAATTATTAACTGTATTTAAAGTGCTTAAGTTAGTAAAAACAGGTGTTTTTTAAACTATTTATTATTTCAATAACCCATATTCCGGTATAAGTGTCCAAGAGAAGGTAGTTGAAGAAATCTCTTGATCTTTAAGCCTTTTCGGTTTTATTAATGTCAAACCTCATTGGATTAATTATGATAAAAATAGATTGTCAAAATAATATTTCGCACTTATCTCACGAAGCTACTATATTTTTTTAGCAAAAAAAAAGCCCCGAAGGGCATTTTTTATTTACAGAAATGATCGAAAACTTCAACCAAATGATCACCTATCATTTGAGCATTACGACCTTCTATATGATGTCTTTCTACAAAATGCACCAATTCTCCATCTTTAAATAAAGCCATTGCTGGGGAAGACGGTGGATAAGGGAGGTGATGTTTTCTAACAGAGTCTACTGCGCCCTTGTCATTTCCTGCAAATACTGTTGCCAAAACACTTGGTTTAGCATCGCTTTTATCTAAAGCATACCTTACTCCTGGTCTTGCAGCTCCTGCAGCACATCCGCATACGGAGTTGATTACGATAAAGGTTGTGCCTTTATGTTCTTTGAGGTGATTTTCTACATCCTCTGAGGTTCTGAATTCCTGAAAACCTACATCTGTCAATTCTGCACGCATTGGTGCTATCAATTCTTCTGGATACATATCTGTTTTGATTTAATATATTTTTAAAGAAAGCCTAATTCTAACTGAGCTGCTTCTGACATCATGTCCTGTGAATAAGGAGGATCAAAAGTAAGTTCTAGTTCCACATGGTTGATTCCCGGAATCTGTTGAATTTTATCTTTGACTTCAGAAGGGATAAATTCTGCTGAAGGACAGTTGGGCGAAGTAAGAGTCATCAAGACAAAAACATTATTCACCGGATAAACACTTATCTCATAGATAAGTCCAAGTTCATATACGTCAACTGGGATTTCAGGGTCATAGACTTGCTTGATGGCATTGATGACTTTTTCCTTTAACTCCTGCTGAGGTATTTCTTTTAATTTTTCTGTGTTTTCTGACATAGTATCAGGCGTTTTGTTTGGCTTGGTAAGCCAAAGCGTAAAGTTTCATCTGTTTAATCATAGAGGCGAGGCCATTTGATCTCTGGGAACCGATAATGTTTCCCATACCGATTTTATCTATAAATTTTAGCTCTGCGTCTATAATCTCTTTCGGGCTTCGTTCTGAAAGCACCCTGATCAGCAAACTGATCAACCCTTTGGTAATATCTGTATTTGAATCTGCAAAAAAATGGATTTTCTCATTCTCCATTTTTGCAGTCAACCACACCTTGGATTGACAACCTTTGATGATATTATCATCAATTCTATCGTTTTCAGGGAAGTCTGGTAAGTTATTACCTAACTCCATGATATAGAAGATTGTAGACTCCTTGTCATCCCCTAAAATCTCAAATTCTTCTATTATTTCATTTTGAATATCCTGGATATTGCTCATTTATTTTTGATTTTGGCAATCTTCGAGACCGCTGCTACCAACCTGTCTATTTCGGATTTGGTATTGTAAACAGAAAAAGAAGCCCTTACGGTTCCCTCAAGACCAAGTCTATGCATCAAAGGTTGTGTGCAGTGATGTCCTGTTCTGACCGCAATACCATTGGCGTCTAACATCATTCCCACATCAAATGGATGCATTTCATTGATATTAAAGGAAATTACACTCACTTTTTCTTTTGCAGTACCTACTGGAATGAAACCTTTGATTGAGTTTAAACCATCAGTAGCATAGCTTAACAGTTCATCCTCATGTTCCTTGATTTCTTTTTTTCCAAGTTGTTGTATGAACTCTATTGCCTTTGCAAAGGCAATTACATCAGCGATATTTGGAGTGCCAGCCTCAAATTTGAATGGTATTTCATTGTAGGTGGTTTTTTCGAAACTTACCTCCTTTATCATTTCACCTCCACCTTGATAAGGGGGCATGCTTTCCAAAACTTCTCTTTTGCCATAAAGAATTCCAAGTCCGGTCGGACCATAGAGTTTGTGTGCTGAGAAAGCAAGGAAATCACAATCTAAATCCTGTACATCCACTTCCAAATGACTTGTAGACTGGGCTCCGTCTAACAGTACTCTGGCCCCTACTTTATGGGCTGATTTGATGATTTGTTTTACCGGGTTAATGGTCCCAAGAGCATTAGAAACATGTACAATACTTACAAATTTGGTCTTTTCAGACAATAAATTCTCAAAAGCCTCAAGGTCAATTTCTCCTTCCTCACTAATAGGTATTATTTTGAGAATTGCTCCTTTTTCCTCACACAGCATTTGCCAAGGAACGATATTGGAGTGATGCTCTAAAGTTGAGATGATAATTTCATCTCCTTTGCTGATAAATTTCCTACCAAATGTTGAAGCTACCAGATTGATGCTTTCCGTAGTACCCTTGGTAAAGATTATCTCTTCTTCCTCTTTGGCATTGATGAATTTTTGTATTGCAGATCGGGTATTTTCGTAGTATCGGGTAGCACGGTCAGCCAATGTGTGAGCCCCTCTATGAATATTTGAGTTGTCTAGCTCATAATATTGCACCAAGGCGTCCAAAACCTGTTTAGGTTTCTGGGTGGTGGCAGCATTATCGAAGTACACCAAAGGCTTGCCATTCACTTCCTGATGAAGTACTGGGAATAAATTACGTATTTCTTCGATGTTAATAGGCATGATTAAATATTACTCCCGAGTCGTTCTTTTACCAATTCAGTTACCTGATTTTTAAAGGATTCATCAGTGATGTGTTCTAAAATTTCTCCAGCAAAGGCAAATAATAACATTCCTTTCGCTTGGTCTTTACCTAGCCCTCTGGTCTGAAGGTAAAATAATGCTTCTTCATCCAATTGACCTGTTGTACAGCCATGAGAGCATTTTACATCATCTGCCCAAATTTCCAATTGTGGTTTGGTGTTGATGGTTGCATCTTCAGATAACAGAATATTATTGTTTTGCTGGAAAGCATTGGTTTTTTGTGCATCCTGTCTCACAAAAATTTTTCCATTGAAAACTCCTCGCGAACCATCAGCTAAAATTCCTTTGTATAACTCGTTGGAGTCTGAATGTGGCATGGTATGATCCACATTGGTATGGTTGTCTACATGGGTTTTCCCATTGAGCAAATACAATCCATACATGTTTCCGACTACACCTGAATCCAATAGGTTGAGACTTAGGTTGTTTCTAGCCATGTCTCCACTCAACGAAATTACTGTGCTGGTAAAAACAGCATCTCTGTAAATATCTGATTCAAAATTACTGACAGCAAGTGATTGCTTGCTTTCATTTTGTAACCTTGAATAGTACGAGTTGGAATTTTTTGCGGCTTTCACCTCCACTACTTGATTAAAGAAATAAGGTTGGTCATCAAGTGAAATACTGTTTTCCAAAAAGGAAGCTTCAGCATTTTCCTCAACTTCGATCAATACTCTTGCAGGGATTACCTGTCCTGCTTTTGCTTGGTTGAAAAATAAAAGAAAAACCGGTTGTTCTACCTTTTGATTCTTTTTTACCTTAATGTAAATACCATCCTTAAAACTAGCTGTATTGATTGCAGCGAAGACGTCTTTTTTGATTTTAGCTATTTCACCCAACAAACTTGGCTGAGAACTGGAAAGTAATGAAATCTCGTAACCTTGTTTGGAGAGTTTTGACAGTTCAAAATCTACCGTACCGTTGTTGAATACAAGGTAGTCTCCTGTGTATTCACTTGGAAGCGCATTTTGGATATCGTCTGCCTTCAAGTCAGTAGGCTGAGCGGTGGAGAAATTCGTAATAGATTTTTCCAGCTTTCTTTGAATCGCCGTAAATTTGTATTCTTCTTCCTTGATTCCAGGAAGCCCTTTCTCCAAAGCAAAGGCTTTGGCTTTTTCACGTAACGCGGAAAAAGAGGGGTTTTCAGGAAATTGTAGGAGAGAACTTAATATATCAGTTTTTATAGCTGTTGCCATTTCAATTTGAGTTAGATTAAAGGGATTAGGAATTAAACAGAAGCTGTGTCCACCTCTTCTTTGATCCAATCATATCCTTTTTCTTCAAGTTCCAAAGCCAAATCTTTGGATCCTGATTTTACAATCCTGCCATTATAAAGTACATGGACAAAATCAGGAATTATATAGTCCAATAACCTTTGGTAGTGGGTCACCACTATTGAAGCGGTTTCAGGAGATTTGAGTTTGTTGACTCCGTTGGAAACGATTTTCAATGCATCTATATCCAATCCAGAATCTGTTTCATCCAGAATCGAAAGTGTTGGTTCCAACATCGCCATCTGGAAAATTTCATTTCTTTTTTTCTCACCGCCTGAGAAACCTTCGTTCAAAGACCTGCTCAGTAATTTTTGGTCCATTTCTACCAATTTCATTTTCTCTTTCATAGTTGAAAGGAATTTGACTGCATCCAGAGGTTCTAATCCTCTGTATTCCCTCACCTGATTGACAGCTGTTCTAAGAAAATTTGTAGAGCTGACACCTGGGATTTCTACTGGATATTGAAATGCTAAAAACACACCTTCTCTTGCCCTGTCTTCAGGAGCCAAATCAAGTAGGTTTTTACCTTTAAAAATAACTTCTCCTTCAGTGACTTCATATTCTTCCCTTCCGGCAAGCACTGAGGCCAGAGTTGATTTCCCTGAACCGTTAGGGCCCATGATGGCATGTACCTCCCCAGCTTTTATTTCCAAGTTGATACCTCTCAAAATAGGTGTACCTTCTATTGATGCGTGTAAGTTTTTTATGGTAAGCATATTGTAAATTCTATTGATTCTAAGTGTTAATTAATTTATCCAACAGATCCCTCAAGCGTCAGTGCCAATAATTTTTGTGCTTCGACGGCAAATTCCATTGGAAGTTGGTTCAATACCTCCTTGGCATAACCGTTAACAATAAGTGCTACAGCGTCCTCAGAACTGATACCCCTTTGATTGCAATAAAAGAGCTGATCTTCTCCGATCTTGGAAGTGGTAGCCTCATGTTCTACCATTGCAGTGGAGTTTTGGATATCGATATATGGGAAAGTATGTGCCCCACATTTGCTTCCCATCAATAAAGAATCACATTGTGAAAAGTTTCTTGCGTTAGTAGCCCTTTTCATGACCTGAACCTGACCTCTGTAAGAATTTTGGGAATGTCCTGCAGAAATACCTTTTGATACGATTCTTGACTTGGTATTTTTACCGATGTGAATCATTTTGGTTCCTGTATCCGCCTGTTGGTAATTGTTAGTCACGGCTACAGAATAAAACTCACCCACTGAATTATCTCCTTTAAGTATACAGGAAGGATATTTCCAAGTGACCGCAGATCCAGTTTCTACTTGTGTCCAGGATATCTTGGAGTTGTCACCTGCACATATGCCTCTTTTGGTTACAAAATTATAGATACCGCCTTTGCCATTCTTGTCTCCGGGGAACCAATTCTGTACAGTGGAATATTTGACCTCTGCATTTTTTGCAGCGTATATTTCTACTACTGCGGCATGAAGTTGATTTTCGTCTCTTTGTGGTGCAGTGCAACCCTCAAGATATGATACATATGAATCATCCTCCGCAACTATAAGTGTCCTCTCAAATTGACCTGTATTGGCTGCATTGATCCTGAAATAAGTGGACAATTCCATCGGGCATCTCACCCCTGAAGGGATGTAGCAAAACGAGCCATCTGAAAAAACAGCTGAGTTCAAGGCCGCATAATAGTTATCCGTCATAGGTACTACTGAACCAAGATACTTTTTGATCAATTCAGGATGTTCCTGAACAGCTTCACTGAAAGAACAAAAGACTATACCTAATTTTGATAAGGTATCTTTAAAAGTAGTTCCTACAGACACTGAATCAAGGACAGCATCAACGGCTATTCCCTGGAGTCTTTTTTGTTCGTTGAGTGAAATGCCCAACCTTTCATATATCTGCAACAATTCAGGATCTATTTCATCTAAATTTTTAGGTTTTTTATCCTGTTTTGGAGCGGAATAATACCTTAATGCCTGAAGATCAATTTTAGGATAATGAACATTGGCCCATTCTGGTTCTTTCATTTCCAGCCAAGCCTTAAAAGCTTTCAATCGCCAATCCAAAAGCCATTGTGGCTCTTCTTTTTTGGCAGAGATCCATTTGATAATATCTTCATTGAGTCCAATAGGAGCCTCATCGGCTTCATAATTCACAGACCAGCCATGTTCGTACTCCTTTGAGGTAAATTCTTCTAAGATTTGATTGTCTTTGCTCATGAGGTGAGTTATTTAGACTAATTATAGTTTGTGCTTCGAAGGTACAACATTATAGAAAAAATAATTGTTCGATGTCGTATAAAAATATTGAAAATACCAATTATATATCAGGTTAAATAATTGGTTATCAATATAATAAAAAAAATCACAGATGAATCATACAAATTCACCTGTGATTATAATGTTATAATTATTCATTGAATAATGAAAAAATTTATTTATTTAGATTTAATCTAAATTGGTTTTTATGCTAAATTTATTTTTATCAGAAAATGATTTTAATCATGTTATTTGTCAAAAAACTGAATAGGTCTATTAATGCTTTCCTCGAGTACAATCAGGGTTTCTGTCCTATCAATGCCTTCTACTTTTTGGATTTTATCCAAAACGGTCCTTAGGTGATTGGTGTCTTTACAGATGATTTTGGCAAAAATGCTATAATTTCCGGTTGTATAATAAGCATTGATGACTTCAGTGATTTCCTTGAGTTTTTCGATCACGTTGTCATATAGTGAACTCTTTTCCAAATAGATTCCTAAAAATGCAGAAATGTCGTAGCCTAATTTTGAAAAATCAATGTTCAATGTTGCGCTTTTAACTATTCCCATGTCTTCCAATTTCCTCATGCGAACATGAACTGTACCTGAGGACACGAATACTTTCTTTGCTATTTCTGTGTAAGGAGTCTTAGCATCATCATTTAAAAGTGAAATGATCTTAAGGTCTACATTATCGATATCTAAAATTTTGTCCATTTTGAAGGGGTTGTTTTGAATCTATGTTAATAATAATGCTGTCAAATTATAAAATACTTAAAAAATACCAAAATTTATTTTTCAATTTGTAAATATGACATGAATCTGTTTATTTTGCTTTTCATCTTGAATACGTATAGAATATTTTGGTAGGTTACATTATTGAAAAAGAAATAACTGCAATTGCCTCCAAATAATTTAGTATCAAGCAGTTTGTACATGAAACTTTTAATCTCTAAAGTTATATTTGGGTTTATATTCTGAAAAGAGTCTTGCTTTTGGCAAGACTTTTTTATTTGCATCCGATATTTTTTTAAATGCAAAAAATTGTGTTTGAAACAATTAAATATGTATACTTGTCTCTCTAATAGAGATGTGATGATAAAGAAGTTTCAACTTTCTGTTCTAATAATGGCACTTGCATTGATTTCTTTCAGTGTGTCTGCCAGTGTAACTTCTGAAAAAGACGACGAGAATAGTCGGGTTTCTTCAGAATTGAGACTTCATTCAACGTCTGATGATGTTTATGGATCTCCATGGGAATTTCCCGAGTTCACTAATGAAATCATAGATAGTTATGTTCCTTTTATTTTCAGAACAAAGAAGAGTGCTGAAATAACAGAGTTGAGGGTTATTTTGAGTGTAAGTGAGAAAGGTAAGATAGCAGGATATAAAGTTATCAAAGAAGACGCTGACAAGGGTTTGAAAGAACGGGTAGGCTTTGTCTTGAGACAGTTGCCAAGACCACAGTCAGTAGTAGGGTTTGAGCAGCATGAATCTACTGACTTCCTTTTGATTATTAAAAATTAATTTCAAGAGTGTTTAATTATATTGAAAAGTCCCGGGCAGAATTGTCCGGGACTTTTTTTTGAGCGGTTAGGAACATGAGATTAACTCCTTTACTTTTATTCCAAACCAATCTTAAATAATATGAACAAAATTATACTCTCTTCGCTTGGAGCACTCCTGCTTGGTTCGGGAATGGCAATGGCGCAGGAAAAGGTCCTGAATGAAAAGACATGGCCGGAACATGACGAAAAGTCAAAATTTTATACGGTATCCGGTGAGAGACATGGGCAGTCCTTTTTTAAGAAATATGAGTTTCCTGAGGTTGAATATAAGCCTGGGGACAAACTGACTTTTGACATCTACCATACTCCAGATGTGATGTACCATTGGTATAGGTTGTGGGCAGAAAAGTATCCTGAGATCACTGAGTTGTATGAAGTGGATAAGTCATATGAAGGGCGTCCGATTCTTCAGATGACCATTACCAATAAAAAAACCGGCAAGCATACGGATAAACCTGCGGCATATTTTGAAGGAGGACGTCATGGTGGAGAGGTCACGGCTAGTGAAGCCGTTCTTTGGCTGACGCAGCATTTGCTGGAAAATTATGGTAAAGATCCTGAAATCACCAAGCTGATAGACACGAAGACCATTTATGTAAGACCTCAGAATAATCCTGACGGTTCAAATATGTATCTGTTTTCAGAACAAAGAAACAGAAGTACTGTGCGTCCTTATGACGTAGACGGTGATGGTCTATATGATGAGGATCCTGAGGAAGATCTTAATGGTGATGGTGTAATTCACATGATGCGGAAAAAAGCTATAACTGATGAAGAAAAGGCAGAAGCCAATTATATCCTTGATCCACGGGATCCCAGCGGAAGACTGATGAAAAGGGTTTTTGAAGGACAAGGTGAGTACCTGATGTACACTGAAGGAATAGACAATGATGGGGACGGTAAGTTCAACGAAGATGGAATAGGTGGACTTGACTTACATAGAAACTACCCTGAAAACTGGCGGCCTGATAGGAGAGGAGATATGACAGGAAGAGGATATACCCAGTTTGGTGCCGGTGAATATCCATTGAGCGAGATTGAGACAAGGTCTACAGTACTATGGTTGCTTTCACACCCTAATATATCTGTAGTAAACTCTTTGGACACTAGGGTTCCCATGCACCTGAGGCCACCTTCTACATCCTCCTCTGAGGAGTCCATGTTTGAGAAAGATAGAAAAATATATGAGTATTATGATAGCTTGGGGATGAGTATTACAGGCTATCCTTGGGCAGGTGATGTTTACGAAACCTATTCTACCCGATGGAAAGTTAACAGACTCACTGGAGATCCTCTAAAACCTAATCCCCTATTTGGACATGGGCCAGATTTCGGTTATTTCTATTATGGAGCTATTTGGTATGGAGATGAACTATGGAATAATGGTGCGATGAAAGATTATGATGGAGATGGTATCCTTGATGATTATGACGCATTGATGTGGGATGATGAAGAGAATGAGTCCAGGGGATTTAAATCCTGGGAAAAATTTGACCATCCGCAGTTGGGTGAGATTGAGATAGGTGGATTCCATCCAAAATTCTTCTCACAAAACGGGCCACCTTGGCAATTGGAAGGCTGGATCAGAAAGCAGTCACTATTCAACTTGGCCATGGCCATGGATTTACCTCAGATTGAAATCAACGACGTTCAAGTTAACAAGTCCGGTGATGAGTACGAAATCAGGGTCAAATGGAGTAATTCAGGGAAACTGCCGGTAGCTTTAGATCAGGCAAAAAGAGTAAAAATCGTACAGGAAGATCGATTGATGCTTGATTTTGATAAGGAACTGATGAAAGGTTTTGAAAATGCGAAGGTACAAATTATCAGCCCTGAATTATATGACAAGACGATCTATGCTGGCTACACGGAAGCAGGGGAGTCTAAAGAGTCTGTCTTCAGGGTGAAAGTCAACCATAACGAGCCTGTAAAAGGAAAAATCAAATTGCTCTCAACACGAGGTGGGTACGTTGAAAAAGAGATTACTTTAGGTAATTGATTTTAATTTCGGAATAATATAAACCAAACCATAAAAGCCAAGATGAATTTCTGAGCTTTTATGGTTTTTTTAATTTGGGCCTTAAAACCAAATACTTTCCATTAAAATAATTTTGACTGTTGCATAGGAATTCTATTGTTAGATTTCCGGAAAATTAATGTCCTAATATGAAATTGATTAGAGTAAAGCATTTATTAACATTTTTATTAGTATTCTTAGTCACCCTGACATTTGCCCAAGAAAAACGGTCACTTACACATAATGATTATGATGGCTGGGAATCAATCAGCGCTGAAAAGATCACCAAAAATGGAAACTGGATTGGATACGAAGTTAATCCACAGGAAGGTGATGGGAGGCTTGAAATAGCTGGGACAAAAACTTCAGATAGGAAAATTATAGTTCCTCGTGGTGGTAACTGGTCATTTTCTCACGATGGAAGGTTTGCCGTTGGTAAAATTGTTCCCGAGCGGGATTCTGTCCGTTACCTTAAATTGAAAAAGGCAAAGTCAGATGAAATGCCGAAAGACAGTTTGTTCATTTTTGATCTGGAGAATGCAGGTATAGAAAAATTTGCCAGGGTAAAATCCTACGCCCAGCCAAAGAAAAAAGGAGATTGGTTGGCTATTCATTTTGAAAAAGAAAAAAAATCAAAACCTGAGAATAAGGC
The DNA here is from genome assembly GCF_007692705.1 of Mongoliibacter sp. Lineage (GTDB taxonomy): Bacteria > Bacteroidota > Bacteroidia > Cytophagales > Cyclobacteriaceae > Mongoliibacter. The sequence goes on along the minus strand of NZ_REBN01000256.1, from coordinate 16,980 downwards.
AGAAAATGATTCCACGGAACTAGAAACTGAGAAAAAAGACCGTCCTCGGAATTCTGAAGGGACAAAGCTTATCGTTCGAAACTTTGAGGGGAGTAAGAAATTTGAATTTCACAGGGTCAAAACCTACGGGTTCTCAGAGAATGGTGATTTTTTTTACTACATCAAAGCAGAAGAGGATACATTGAAAAATACAGGAATTTTTCTTTTGAACCTTCAGACAGGAATCTCTAAAATAATTGATGTCAGAAAAACAGAATATCTTGCACCAGCATTTTCTTCTACCAACAAGTATTTGGCTTTCCTTACAACTGAGGATTCACTGGAATCTAAAAAGCCATACTATGATTTGTATCTGTACGATATTGCAAAGGAATCCAATCAAAAGATTCTTGAAAGAAACTCGGAGGGGATTGAGGGTATGATTTCCAAAAACGGAAGGATATTTTTTTCCAAAGATGAAGAGAGGTTGTTTTTTGGAACTGCACCCGATTACAGGACTTTTGAATATGAAGATGATACTACCATCCTGGATGAGGATAGGGTGAAGTTGGATATCTGGGGTTGGCAGGATGCTGATATACAGCCCATGCAATTGAGAAATAGAGAAAGAGAAGAAAAAAGAACGTATCTGGCACTTTATGACCTCCGGAATGGTAAGGTTTTGCAATTGGCAGATGAAAAAATCCCGAATGTAAGCATTGATAAAAATGCAAAACTTAAAGTTGGCATAGGTACAGATGAGAGCCCTTACCGCAGAAATTACAGCTGGGACATTCAAATTGGTAAAGATGTTTACATTGTAAATTTTGAAAATGGACACAGGTACCTCATGCAGGAAAATTTGTCAGGAAACCCTCAATTGTCTCCTGAAGGTAAATTTGTCTATTGGTACTCCTATAAAGACAGTTCTTGGATGGCATTTGACATTGCTAAGAGAAATTTCACCAATATGACCAAAAGTGTAGGAATCAATTTTTATGATGAGACGCATGACTCACCTGCTATGCCATCAAGTTATGGTGCAGCAGGCTGGATCAAAGGTGATGCAGCGTTTTTGGTTTACGATCAATACGATGTGTGGAAAGTTGATCCCACTGGCAATGCAGCTCCAATAAACCTGACTGCTGGCGAGGGGAGGAAAAGAAAAATTACTTTCAGAAGACAGAAACTGGACCCTGAAGAAGAGTCAATTGATCCAAGTAAGGCATTCATTTTGAGTGGTTTTCATGAGTTTGATAAGAGAGATGGGTATTTTACAGCCAATTATACCCAAGCTTCGGAACCTCAAGAGCTACTTTTTTCTGACCATCGATATTTCGGCTTTTTAAAAGCCAAAGAAGCAGACAAAGTTATTTTAAGAAGATCAACTTACAAAGACAACCCAAATGTCTACATGACTGACCTTTCTCTTCAGTCATTAGTCAAGGTTTCTGAAATTAACCCGCAGCAATCTCAGGTGAAATGGGGATCTGTAGAGCTGATCAATTATATGGCCAATGATGGTACCGCTTTGCAAGGACTTCTTTTCAAACCAGAAAACTTTGATGAAAGACACAAATACCCAATGATGACTTATTTCTATGAAAGGAACTCAGACGGTCTTCATAATTATAGAGCACCCGTGCCAAGTGCATCCATCATTAATATCCCGTTTTTTGTCAGTAATGATTATTTGGTTTTTGTGCCTGATATTAAATATGACCTAGGTTTACCCGGGCCAAGTGCATTCAATTGTATCATTCCAGGAGTTCAGAATATTGTCAGCAGGGGATACGTAGATGTAAAAAATATGGCAATCCAAGGTCAAAGCTGGGGTGGGTATCAAGTGGCTCATCTGATTACTAGAACCAATATGTTTAAGGCTGCAGGAGCAGGAGCACCGGTAGTTAATATGACATCTGCCTATGGTGGTATCCGTTGGGGAACCGGAATGAGCAGAATGTTTCAATATGAACAAACTCAATCAAGGATTGGGGGTACACTTTGGGAAAAACCAATGTATTATCTTCAGAATTCCCCACTCTTTTATATGGATAGGGTAGAAACTCCTGTTCTTATTATGCACAATGATGCGGATGGTGCTGTGCCCTGGTACCAGGGGATTGAGATGTTTATGGCATTGAAAAGATTGAATAAACCTGCATGGCTTCTCCAATACAATGATGAAGATCATAACCTCAGATTAAGAAAAAACAGGAAAGATTTATCTGTCAGGCTATCACAGTTTTTTGATCATTATCTGAAGGGTGCTCCTGCACCTTTATGGATGACCGAGGGACTGCCTGCTGTGGAAAAAGGGAGAACTCTTAAATATGAACTTTCTGAAGAAGAATCCAACGATTGGTGATTTTGGAATTAGCTTTTCCAAAACTCCCTATTCATGGTGACAATATTGGCAAGAGAAATACCCTGAGGACAAACCTTTTCGCAGGCTCCTGTAAATGTGCAGGAGCCAAAACCTTCAGCATCCATTTGGGCAACCATTTTTTGAACCCTTGTTTTTGCTTCTAATTTTCCCTGTGGTAACATGGAAAGATGGCTTATTTTGGCTCCGGTGAACAGTGCTGCACTGGCATTTTTACAAACTGCTACGCATGCACCACATCCTATACATGCAGCGGCATCAAATGCTGATTCAGCCGTATCATGTCCAATTAGAATGCTGTTTGCTTCTGGCGCCTGTCCGGTATTGACACCGATATATCCTCCTTTAGCAATGATCCTGTCTAAGGCTGTTCTGTCAATACAAAGATCTTTTTTGATGGGGAATGCAGTAGCCCTAAATGGTTCCAAAAATACTTCTTCTCCGTCCTTGAAACTGCGTAGGTGTGTTTGACAGGTAGTGGCTTGTTTTTCGGGGCTTTGAACATGTCCATTGATTACGAAGCCACATTGACCACAGATGCCTTCCCGACAATCAGATTCGAAAGCGATGGGGTCTTCCCCTCTTTTGATGAGTTTTTCATTCAAAAAATCCAGCATTTCCGGAACGGACATGTTTTCGTCCAGCCCTTCTAAGTTGTACTTTTCAAACTTGCCCTTTGCATCTCTACTTTCCTGTCTCCAAACTTGTATTATCAGCTTCATATTATTTATAACTCCTTTCGCTAACTTTGATGTTTTCAAAATCTAAATCTTCCTTATGTAATTTGAATACATTTTTTTCCAATGATTCCCAAACAGAAACAAACTTGAATTCTTCATCATTTCTTTTGGCTTCACCTTCTTCGGTCTGGAATTCTTTCCTGAAGTGTGCCCCGCAAGATTCTTCCCTTTGAAGTGCATCTTCAACGATCAATAGGGCCAATTCCAGGTAATCTTCCACCCGGGCAGCTTTCTCCAGTTCAAAATTGATTTGATTTCCGGCAGGTACAAGTAGGTCAGTGTAAAAACTTTTTTGCAATTCCTGTATTTGGGATTTTGCTTCCAAAAGGACGGCTTCTTCCCGAATCAATCCACATTTTGTGTAAAGGATAATCCCCAATTCTTTATGAAACTCCTCAGCAGTTTTGTTGCCTTTGATTTTCAGTAATGTTTCAAGCCTCTCTTGGGTATCTGTAATCAGCTTTTCTTTTTCAATTTGATCAATGGTTTCATGTGGTTTTTCACTTGCTAAGAAATTCATGATGGTATGCGGAGCTATAAAATAACCGTCTACACAGGCCTGCAATAAGGAATTGGCCCCAAGCCTGTTTGCGCCATGATCTGCGAAATTGGCTTCTCCAAGCACAAAAAGTCCTTCAAGATTACTCATCAATTCGTAGTCTACCCAAAGCCCGCCCATAGAAAAATGTGCTGCGGGTGATATGAGCATGGGTTGCTTATAGGCATCCATACCAGTAATTTTTTTATACATGTCAAAAAGGTTTCCATAGCGTTTTTCAATGGTTGGTTTTCCTTCTTGTGCAATAGCAGAATCAAAATCCAGATAGACAGCATTTTTCATTGGGCCTACACCATGTCCTCCATCAATCTGCTCTTTGGCAGCGCGAGAAGAAATGTCTCTCGGGGCTAAATTGCCGTAGGAAGGATACTTTCTCTCCAGATAATAGTCTCTTTCCTCCTCAGGAATTTCGTGCGGAGGTCTGTCATCGGCCTTTTTTTTCGGAACCCATATTCTACCGTCGTTTCTGAGGGATTCAGACATCAAGGTAAGTTTGGATTGGTAGTCTCCCATTTGAGGAAGTGAAGTGGGGTGGAATTGGGTCCAACTTGGCGCTGCAAAAAAAGCTCCCCTTTTATGGGCCCGCCAGATTGCGGAAGCATTACAATTCATAGCCAACGTAGAGAGGTAATAAATTTTCCCGTAACCACCTGTAGCCAAAACAACTGCATCAGCTTCCATGATTTTGATTTCTCCAGTGTCGAGGTTACGGGTCACTATGCCTTTTGCCTTATTATTCACTACTACCAAATCCATCATTTCATGCCTTGTGTGGAGGTTGATGTTTCCAACAGCTGTCTGACGAATCAAAGCCTGATAGGCACCTTGCAACAATTGCTGTCCTGTCTGTCCCCTTGCATAAAATGTCCTACTTACCTGAACACCTCCAAAAGAACGGTTGCTCAGGTAACCGCTATATTCTCTTGCAAAAGGAACTCCTTGGGCGACTGCTTGGTCAATTAAAGCAAGGGAACATTCGGCCATGCGGTACACATTGGCTTCCCTCGATCTGAAATCCCCACCCTTTACCGTATCGTAAAACATCCTCCAGACACTATCTCCATCATTTTTATAGTCTTTTGCGGCATTGATTCCTCCTTGGGCAGCAACACTGTGTGCTCTTCGAGGAGACTCATGGAAAGTGTAGACTTCAACCTGAAAACCGAGTTCTGATAAACTTGCAGCACAGGAAGATCCAGCCAGCCCTGTTCCGACTACAATAACCTTATATTTTTTGCGATTTGCTGGATTGATCAGCTTTGCACTGGCTTTGTATTGCGTCCATTTATGTTGTATAGGACCTTCTGGAATTTTGGAATTTAACATATTTGAATATAATCAAGAGAAATCAAAAATAGTTATAACTGTTGTTCAATCTATTTTCTGATAGTAAACAAGTTTTTGAAAAGTTCTTTCAGGACGGTTTGTGAATAATCTAAGGAAACTGAAATCAGAATTAATAGAAGACTTAGAGACAATTTATTCATGGATGTTTCAATCAATTCGTGAATCGAATGCTTTTGAATTAGCATTTGAAGCAACTCTCAGGTTATCTGCCTTAGGTTTTGAAGTCACTTTTGGGAAATAATTCAATTAATCCTGCAGGAAGAATCATAAGATTCTTAAACAGCCGTTCAAAATGCTTGTGTATAAATATACAAAAACCCTTAGTCAATTACTTCAAAATATTATATTTGGAGATATTTCTATTGAAGAATAGAATGATTTGGATAAAAATGTATTCCACCTCAAACCTAATACAATAAACCATACCTATGCTACTAGAACCATTAGACCTCATTGTTTTTATCGGGTACTGCTGCCTGATAGTGGGCATGGGGCTTTTTGTCTCACGCGAGAAAAAAGGCCATGTCAAGAATTCACAAGATTACTTTTTGGCTTCCAAAGCACTACCGTGGTGGGCAGTTGGGGCATCGTTGATTGCATCCAATATTTCCGCTGAGCAGTTTATCGGCATGTCCGGATCAGGATTTGCTTTGGGGCTCGCCATTTCTACATATGAGTGGATGGCTGCCATTACCCTTTTGGTGGTTGCGATTTTCTTCCTTCCCATTTATATCAAAAAAGGGATTTACACTATGCCGGGCTTCCTTTTGGACAGGTATGATACCAGAGTAAGGACTACCATGGCTATCTTTTGGTTGCTATTATATGTGTTTGTCAACCTGACTTCAGTGCTTTATCTGGGCGCTTTGTCTTTGAATACAATCATGAATATTCCACTTGGATATGGAATAGCAGGGCTTGCGCTTTTTGCTATGATATATTCAATTTACGGAGGATTAAAAGCCGTAGCTTGGACAGATGTGGTACAGGTTTTTTTCCTGATTTTAGGTGGTTTGGCAACTACTTACATCGCCTTGCAAATGGTAGGAGAGGGTAGTGCCTGGGAAGGACTTGGATTGTTGAGACAAGAAGTTCCTGGACATTTCTCTATGATCTTGGAGCGAGGTGAAATGATGATCCCTGATGGAAAGGGAGGTACCTATGATGCCTATCAGGACTTACCGGGAATTTCTGTTTTGGTTGGAGGTATGTGGATCACCAATCTCAGTTATTGGGGTTTTAACCAATATATCACCCAAAGAGCTTTGGCTGCAAAAAGTCTGGATGAAGCCCAAAAAGGGATGATCTTCGCAGGATTTTTAAAATTATTGATGCCTTTGATTGTCGTGATTCCAGGGATTGCAGCTTTGGTTATTGTGAAAAACGGAATTGATACGGGTTTTATACAATCTATGCAGGATCCGGTAAGTGGAATTATCAAATCCGACAGGGCTTACCCCACTTTGCTTCAATTGCTTCCTTCAGGATTGAAAGGCCTGGCGTTTGCTGCTCTGACTGCAGCGATTGTTTCTTCCTTGGCTTCTATGGCCAATAGTACATCCACTATTTTCACCATGGATATTTATAAAAAGTATATTGGCCAAAATGCCTCAGAGACAAAGCAGGTAGCTGTTGGAAGGATTACGGCTGTTGTTGCTTTTGTTATCGCTGCGATTGTAGCTCCTGCATTGGGTCAGTTGGATCAAGCGTTTCAGTTTATTCAGGAATACACAGGCTTTATCAGTCCAGGTGTGTTTGCAATTTTCTTCTTTGGGGTATTCTGGAAAAAAACCACTTCGAATGCAGCACTTACAGGAGCTGCTATAAGCATACCACTTTCAGTACTGCTGAAGTGGGGAATGCCTGACCTGCCTTTTCTTGATAGAATGGGTGTTGTATTTTTGGCGATTGCTGCTCTGATGATTGCCATCAGTTTGTATGAAGGCAAAGGGAAAGACCATCCAAATAGTATTGATATTACTGGTGATCTATTCAAAACCAGTGCAGGTTTTAAAATCGGAGCATTAATCATCGCAGGAATTACTGCAGCACTTTATATAGTATTCTGGTAAAATGAGAAGGTTATTGATAGGATATGACATTGGTAGTTCGTCAGTAAAAACTACCCTATTGGATGCGGATACCGGAAAAGTGGTTGCCTCAGAAGGCCTGCCAAAAGTAGAAATGCCCATCCATTCTCCCCAAAAGGACTGGGCGGAACAGGATCCGGGAATGTGGTGGAAATACATTGTGGAAACCACCAACGCGATTGTGAAATCTGCTGATATCAAGAAGGGTGAGCTCAAGGCAATCGGGATTTCTTATCAAATGCATGGACTTGTCTGTGTAGATAAAAACAAAGAAGTCATCCGTCCTGCAATCATCTGGTGCGACAGTCGGGCAGTGGGGATTGGTAATAAGGCATTCAAGGAATTGGGAGAAGAATACTGTCTACCTAACCTATTGAATTCACCGGGAAATTTCACCGCATCCAAACTCAAATGGGTTAAGGAAAATGAGCCAGACACCTATAGTCGTATCTACAAAATCATGTTGCCAGGCGATTATATCGCCATGAAACTGACAGGTGAAATCCTGACATCCGAAACTGGGCTTTCCGAAGGGATATTCTGGGATTTTAAGGAAAATGGATTGTCAGAAAAGCTCCTTCAGAATTATGGTATAGACAAATCCCTGATAGCAGATGTAGTGCCTTCATTCTCCCAGCAAGGAAGAGTAACAGCTGAAGCTGCTGAAATCCTGGGAATAGAGGCTGGAGTTGCGATTACCTATAGGGCAGGGGATCAGCCCAATAATGCCTTTTCCCTGAATGTCTTGAGTGAAGGTGAATTGGCCACTACAGCGGGCACTTCGGGTACCGTTTATGGTGTAAGTACGAAGCCTGTTTATGACCCCAAATCCAGAGTGAATACCTTTGTCCATGTGAATCATTCTCAAGATGACCCCCATTACGGGGTTTTGCTTTGTATCAATGGTACAGGTATTTTGAATTCATGGGCCAAAAAACTGATAGGAGGAGAAGCTGTATCTTATCCTGAAATGAATGATTTGGCTGCTGAAACTCAAATTGGAGCAGATGGTTTGTCATTTATCCCTTTTGGAAATGGAGTGGAAAGAATCATGCAAAACCAAGCAGTAGGTGCCCAAATGATGGGATTGAACCTGCTGCAACATGACAGAAGACACGTGCTCCGTGCAGTGCAGGAAGGAATAGTTTCTTCGCTTAAATATGGTTTTGATATCATGAAGGACATGGGGCTTAACCTGAAAACGGTAAAAGCAGGAAAAGCCAATATGTTTTTGAGTCCTTTATTCAGGGAAGCTTTTGTCAATATGAATGATGTGGTCTTGGAGCTTTACGACACCGATGGTGCTCAGGGAGCTGCTCGAGGTGCTGGAATAGGAGCAGGAATCTATTCAAATGCTGAAGAAGCATTTTCAGGATTGGAAAGACTGGCTTCATTTGAGCCTGAAACGGATAAAAAAAATGCTTATGCCGGAGTGTATGAAAATTGGCAAAAAGCATTGGAAAAAGTAATCTGAAAAATTATGTAAATAAATTTAAAAGCCTGCAACCCTAGGAAGGATTGCAGGCTTTTACTTAATAAAGTTGATTCGATCATTCTGGTAGCAATACCCCGTCTATGATGTGCACAACTCCGTTTCTGCCTTCCATATCCGCTCCTGTTACCACAGCATCATTGATATATACCTTACTGTCTTTTATTGAGACTTTTAATTTTTCTCCCTGAACAGTTGTGATTTCTTGTCCATCTTCCAAGTCAGCTGCCATGGTTTCTCCCGAAACGACATGATAAGTCAAAATTTCAGTGAGCTTATCTTTATTTTCGGGTTCCAGTAAACTTTCCACAGTTCCTTCAGGTAATGCTGCAAAAGCTGCATTGGTAGGAGCAAAGATGGTAAAGGGTCCATCGCTATTGAGGGTTTCAACTAACTCAGCTGCGTATACCGCTGAAACCAAAGTCGTATGATCAGGGGATGCTCCTGCAATTTCAACTACAGTAGGTGCTTCTTCTTCTACCACCACTTTATCTAAAACTTCCGGCTCATCTTCTTCCTGTCTGACCTTGGTATTACAGCTAAAGGCAGCCAAAGTGATGCATGTAGCTACTGCCAAGGATAATATTCTTACATTTTTCATTTTAAGATATTTTAAAGTTCATTAATAATAACTCACTTAAGCAGAAAAAGTTATTACCAGTAATACAAAAATGAGTGTGAATGGAATTAATGAAGGGATAAACTTAGGGGTCAATTTTTATTTTAAGTAGATAATTAAATGATCATGGCACTACTTAGCCAAAGAGAAAATGGAAATATTGAGGACAAATTAATCTTTAGACCCTACCTTGGATTTCCAGCAGGATCTTCTTCCCTGCCAAACCATACGGCTGCAAATCTACCATTTATGCCTATCCCCACAGCTTTCCACTCTTGGGTCCAAGCTCCTATATTTTTAATTACTGCATCATGACCTGGACTGCTTTTCCAAGAATTCAATGCACCAATTGGATTGATATTGAAAGTACTATAAGATGCTATTTCATATCCAATTCCTGGATAGTCTGTAAGTTCTCGTGGTTTGTTCCACATGCATGCAGCTTGTGCATGGTCAGCTGTGTAGCAACAAGGGGTCCATTCTCCAAACTCTGACCAACTATGACTGTTGCATTCACCTACCATAGGGTTATTTTCCTGTAGGTCTTTTACATGTGTTTGAGCTACAATACTAAGAGAGGCAGATAACGGAATTTCGGCCAATCCAAACTCCGCTCGATAATTCATCAGTAGGGTATATAACTCCATCTCTTTTGCTGAAAGTGTAATCCTGTTATCTTCGATTTCAGGCTCAGACTCGCAGGAAAATAATAAAGCACTATATAAACCCAAACATAGCACTGAAATTATATTTAAAAACCGATTTCTCAAGGTCTAATTATTTAGAATTATGATTTTCCGCTTTACCCCCCAGGCCACTTATTTAATAGGATCAGACACCACTACAAATCCTATAACCAGCCATTTTCCATCGTTCGGGTATAATTAATATCCATACTACTTAACAGCATTCAATAAAATTAAATATGATGAGTTCGTAGTATTATTATCAATCAGGCCAATAATATACGGAAATCTCCAATAATACATTATCGCATAAGCACCCTTAAAATTTTTTATTTTCGTTCTATTACTTTTATCATCGTATTTTGAGGTACTTCATCACTGAGTAGCATGCCGTTAAGAAGAGCTATTTCTTCAAACCTAGACTGAGGCATGTTGTAACTACGAAACGCAGCTTCCAGCGTCATCGCTCTTGGAATTGTTTTGATGCGGATCACATCCGGCTTTCTATTTAGCTTTTCTGTATCTTTAAGTTCAGCAAAGTTTCTCATTGTAGTCTCCATTAGGCTTCTGTAGGTTGGGAATTTGGAAATTTCTCCTATGCCCATGATGTTGTAAATGTTACCACCAAAGTTTATGAGGGTCATCAAAACCCGGACAGTACCCTTTTCCTGTTTTTGATCTGCGAGAAGCACTAAAGTTTCCATGTCATTGCGGGTAACTTTGTTTGATTCTACTAGTTCGAGTTTGTATTGCTCTAAAATTCCCCGAGAGGCTTCTTCAAGTGAGGTTCCTGATGCGAGGCTAAGCATCATGAGAGCATCTCCGCTTTTTGGAGCCATTTGAACCTGTTGAGGCGTATTCTGAGTGCTCCATTCTTTTGGGATAGGAAATTGAAATTTGAGAACAGGGTGGTAGAAAGTATTGTTTTCGATAAATCCCTGGTTCGGATCTTCTCCCACTATCAGCCCATCAATCCTTTGGAGGTAGGTGTTTCTATTTACTTCGGGGTTGGTAAGGTTGAGCTTTTCTTTCCATTCCCCAGCCATTCTTGCCACAGTGATATTGCGTTCTGATGGAGAGGGATGGGTCGATAAGAAATCAGGAATTTCATTACCTCCTGATTGGGCCTGCTGTCTTTCCAAAGTCTGGAAAAATCCTGCCATCTCCACTGCATCATATCCAATCCTTGAGGAATATTCCACTCCAAGTTTGTCTGACTCTCTTTCGGCTTCTCTTCCAAAACTCAATAGAGCCAGTTGCATTCCCTGAGAAAGTGGTTCTACAAACTGTGATATTTCAGGGACAAGTATTACCCCTGCTATAAGACCTATTTGCCCTAGCATCTGATTCCTTTGTCGAATGACAGAATGTCGGGCTGTTATGTGTCCGATTTCGTGCCCCAATACTCCTGCAAACTCTGCTTCATTATTGAAATGGGCCATGATGCCCCTTGTGAAGTATACATAGCCTCCAGGAACAGCGAAAGCATTAATGACAGGAGAGTCCACAATCTTAAATTCGTAATCCAAGTGAGGTCTATGAGAAATTGCTGCCATTTCAAGACCTTTAGTGGTGATGAATTGCTGGAGTTCTTCATCTTCGTAATTGCCAAAAAATGCCATAATCTGGGGGTCGGACTCTTTTCCCATTGCAATTTCCTGCGCCTCAGACATGAATACCAGCTGCCTTCTGCCTGTGACAGGATTTCTCGCACAACTCCAGCACACCATCAGGCATGCAGCCCAAACAAACGTTATCCGTAAAGATTGATTTTTCATATTTTTATTTTTCGTATACAAAATTTTAAACCACGCTGAATGATGAGTTAATATCTCTCATTTTAACCCGATAGCAGTTCCGCTCATTATGTGACATTTTCGCCATTACTCTCTGTCACGAGCATGCTTGATTTCATAAAAAAGAAAATAAAAGTCGGATAAAAATATGTTATTCAAATCTTATGCTAGCTTTTCAAATAGTTATTTCTTTTTGTTGACAGTTAACTAATAAAAATCATTCGGCATGGTGACAGAATTATCCTTTACTCAGCCAAGAATATAGACGATGGAATTTTTGTAAGCATTTAAATCAGAAAAAATACCTAACGAAAATATCTAAGTTGTTGCTTGGAAGCAATGGAGATTGGTCGTAGGCCACACCAATTGATAGGCCACGATATAATCTGCCTTCAAGGGTGAAAATACTTCTTAACTCATTCACTCTTATTAAGTAAGAAAAGTTTACGTTTCTATCAAAGCTTAGGAAAACCCCTGCATCTATTTCGGTTTTTAGTTCTGTATACAGAAGTACATAGGGGGCTACTATCAATCTTTCATTTATGGTGAATTCATAAGAAGTATTTATCACAAAAGCCCTTTGTGTGGTAATTATGTCTTCTTCATCTAATTTTTGAGAAAGACCGATTGTATTCCTAAGGGAAGCCCCAATTTTGAATGCTTTCCATTGAAATTGTGCTCCTAAATCAAAATCGGGTGAAAGCCGAAGAGAATTTCCAGTTTCTTCATTTGGTATTTGGTAATTTGACCAGTTTATGATGTCCGAATGCAGTGCAAGTCTACCTCCAAATGTCAAACTGCTGTTGTTTCCAAGCTTTAAAATTTTCCCATATCCTCCATAAAGCGAATTCCTACTGAAATAGGAGTAATTGTCATTCATATATCCTACAGTGAAGTAAGAGCTTTTATCTTCATTCATGCTGAGGTAATCAGCATAAAATGTTGGACTTTTTTCCCATATCCCTTCATTCTCAGGAATGATTTTAGTCCGACTGTAGAGCAAAAGACGTTGGCTAGCTTCGCCCATTTCGGGAGTGGAAGCAGGGTTATAAAAGAGCATGTCCTGAAAATATGCACTTGGCCGCATATTATACTGTGCCATGGTAAGGGAAGGTAGTATAGTGAAAAAAGCTAAAATTAGAAGTCTTTTCATATTTTCAATGTTTTATGTTCATGACTTGTGCTGATTTTTGGGAGAATTTTGTATTTACCCTAATAGCTACCAGAGCATTTTTTAAGGTGGTTCTTTCACCCTGTATGCCTGGGGAAGACAGACTCAATTCATTTTAGTAAGTTAAATTCGTTTGTAGTATTGATAATGAAATTCCCCAACTCTGAAGTATGGCCTCCTCCTGGATAAGTATAAAATTCAACTTCCCCACCAGCCGCAAGAATACCATCTCTGGCATCTTCTGAGTTATAGTATGGTACAATCTGGTCATCGTCTCCATGGTGCAATATGACTTTTCCGACAGGAAGCCATCCCTCATGATTGGAATTGCGTTTCAATACAGCTCTATATGCTGAGTCATTTCCATTTAGAATGCTGGTTCTAAAATGGGATTTGAAAACCAGTGCGGGGTCAGATGAAGGAGTGAGGATGGAAGACATCTGGTCAAAAACCGGATAGTTGTAAAGTTGGTCAGTAGGTCGTCTTAGCTCTGAAAATTTGTTGATCGAATAAACTGCCCAAGAGAAAATAGGCATAATCAAAACTTCTTCTCCAGCCCTGCTCATTTTATCATTGTGAAATCGTTCAAAGTTATGAGGCCCAGCCAAATGAGAGCTTCCCAAAATATTAAATTCAGTAGGGAATTGCTCTTGTACAAATCTGTGAGTTGATAAACTTGCAGCCCCACCTTGTGACCAGCCGGCAAGAAAAAGTCTGTTGTCATAGGTTAAATCTGTATGATTTAAAATGAATTCCTTAGCTGCCAAAAGCCCATCCATATTAGAAACAAACATTTCTTCCATGTACATGTAGGGATGATCTGTACCGATCGTGATACCATAACCGATATAGTCTGGCATGAAAACCACATAGCCTGCGGATGCCCAACCTAGACCCATATTTCTCACATCCCTATTTTTATCCATCTCCCCGGCATAATTGGAAGGTGAAATATCATTGGCTCCTAAAATTTCAGAAGGCAATTCGGTACCGTGAGTGTACATTAGTAAATTGGCTATATCAACTCCTCGAGGCACAATAATCAAACCACGTGTATCAATGGCTTTTCCCATATATTGGGTTCTGTAGGTCAGTGCAAAAAAATCAACATCGTATTGGGCAAGGGCACTTCCATCCAACTCATTCATTCTTGAAATGATCTCTTCCCTATTTAAACTTCCCCTCTCTAGAATTTCTAAAATGGTGCCGCGATCTCTTGGGATGAATGTTTCTTCCTCTTTTGTGCAACTAGATGTGATTGTCCAAAGTAATAATCCTATAAGAGCTATTATTGTCCTTCGGCTTAACATATTACGTGGTTTTGATTCAAAATAAAAATTTAATTCATTGAAAATAATAATTAAATAATTAAATATCAAAACTTTAATATCCCTTTTTAAAGGATCTCGACTAAGAAATCTTAATGCCTTTGTGGCTAAACAGTGAAATTAAAACAACCGAAAAATAAAAAATTGAAGTAAATGGAGGATGATTTACCCAGTATTTATGTTGAAAGTTTTTCACAGAAAATAAATTCAATTTTTAAAATATTTACTTTCCTATATTGCTATTACTGAATGATTTCTTCAAAGATTGAGATAGATACCAGGCTGTAGGAGTCTAAGAAAGGTATTTGGAATTCCTTTTGATTAAACTGGATTTAAGGTGCTATATGTAAATACACATCATTTACCTAAACCCACCTTCATTTGACAGGGGTGAATTAATACATAATGATTAAAAAAGCATCCTTTACAAATACAACCTACGTCCTATCAATAATCCCTCCTGACCTTCTCCACCTCTTCCAAATCATACTTTGGAGTACCGCCTTTTTGGGTGGCAACAAAGGCTCCCAAGGCACAGGCAAAGTCCAGGATTTCTTCAGATTTTTTTTCTTCTAAATAGGACTTGACAAAGCCACTCAAAAAAGCATCTCCTGCCCCAACAGTATCTGTGACTTGTACTTTATAGCCAGTGTGTCTGTAGATTTTTCCGTCTTCATAGATCATGGCACCCTTGGAGCCTAAGGTGACACATACCAATGCAATTGGGAAGTGTTCACAGAGGTAAGCGCATACTTGTGAGGCTGTTTTGAGCATGTCATCGGATGACTCCGGAACATCAATATCAAAATAATCGGCCACGATGACCAGTTCGTCTTCGTTGATTTTCAGAATGTCTGTGTAGCCGAGAATAATTTCTATCTGTTCAAAATCATAATAGGGAGACCTGAGATTGATGTCAAAAATTTTCAATACAGGATGATGCAGTAAGTGGTACAATGTGTCCCAACTGGCTTGATTCCGTACTCCCAAACTGCCAAATATAAATGCATCTGCTTGTTTCACCTGTTGGGAATTGCTTTCATTCAGCCCAATATAATCCCAAGCCGCAGGGGAATTGATGCTGTACTTGATGTTTTCTGGATCCTCGTTGTTGACTGTTACTGTGCCGGTGGGGTGATCCTCGTCTTCCTGTATTAAAGCGGTTTGGAGTCCATAGGATTTGACAAAGTCCAGAAGTTTTTCTCCATGAGTATCTTTACCTATACGGGAAATCATTTGCACATCTAAACCCAGTTGATTGAGGTGCAAGGCCACATTCATAGGGGCCCCACCCGGGATTTCATGGTCAGGGAAACAGTCCCAAAGCATTTCACCAAAACAGACGACTTTCTTAGACATTTTCTTTCTGTAATTGTTGTTGAATTTCTTCCAAGGATTTTCCTTTTGTTTCCGGCATTCTAAAGGCTACCCAAAGCAGTTGTAGCACCATCATCAGGGCAAAGAAAGCAAAGATGTTTCCTGCACCGAAGGAACTGGCAAAGGAGGGGAATAGATTGGCTATCAAAGCTGCAAATATCCAGTGGGTAAACGAACCCAAGGATTGTCCAAAAGCGCGAAGCTCATTGGGGAATATTTCGGATATAAATACCCAGATCACCGAACCCTGCCCTATGGCATGAGAAGCTATGAAAATAAAAACAAACCAAGGCAGGAGTGTATTACTTACAGCTCCGCCAAAATAGCTGTATGCCATCAGGGAAAGTGAAATGATATAGCCTATGGAGCCTATATACATCAGGACTTTCCGGCCTAGTTTGTCAATCAGGTATAGGCCTGACATGGTAAAAACAATATTGATGACACCTATCCCAATGGTGGAAAAAAGGGCATCTTCAGTAGCGATCCCTGCTGCTTCAAATATTCTTGGGGCAAAGTAGATGATGGCATTGATGCCGGACATCTGATTGAAGAAAGCGATAAGGAAAGCAAAAAAGGTAACTTTCCGGAACCTTGGATGGAACAAAGCCGTCCAGACTACATTTCCTTTGGTCTCCTTACTTTCTTCAATAGCGAGGCGAATGGCTTCATCCACCCCATCCGGGTCAGTTTTGGTGAGGATTTCTCTAGCACTTTTATAGTCCTGCCTTTTGGCAATGAGCCATCTTGGACTTTTTGGTACTTTGATGATCAGGATGCTATAAATCAAAGCAGGGATTGCTTCTACACCCAACATCCATCTCCAGGCCTCTGCCAAGTTGGCTGTGCCGATCAGGTAGTTGGAGAAATAGGCAACCAAAATACCAAAGACTATATTGAATTGGTAAAGGGCAACCAATTGACCCCTTCTTTTGGCTGGGGCAATTTCGGAAATATACATTGGAGCCACTACGGAGGAAGCACCTACTCCCAGGCCTCCTAAAAACCTGAAAAACATAAAGGTGTTGACGTCATTGGCCAAGGCTGAACCCAATGCCGAAACCAGGTAAAACACCCCTATCCAAACCAGTGATGCTTTTCTGCCATATTTATCAGCTGGAATCCCTCCAAACAAAGCGCCTATTACTGTACCGTACAAGGCCATGGCAACTGCGAGTCCATGTGTCCAATCACTGAGGTTCCAGAGTTTTTGTATATCTCTTTCTGCTCCTGAAATTACTGCGGTATCAAAACCGAACAGGAACCCGCCCAATGCGGCTGTAATGGATAGGAATAGGACGTAGTTTTTGTTCATAGGTAAGAGATGGAAGAATGATTAGAACTCTGTAATTTAATAAACAATCTCAAAACTCCTGAACCAGAGGCGGTCGATATTCATTGATATTGGAT
>NZ_REBN01000265.1 GCF_007692705.1 Mongoliibacter sp. | reverse complement strand
TGGTCTAGCCCCCTAATAATCGGACAATTTAATTTTTGGTATTGTATAAAAACTCTTTCATAGTCTATCTTTGGCTTAGCAGGAGACGACCGAAGGTGACCTTTGAACCGATGTCGTTTGATTTGGAGTGTTGGGCTTATTCCTAGGTTTAAGCCCATTCACTTCTTTATTCGGCAAATTTTCACCCCCATCGAGGGGGTTCAAATTTGAGCAGGAGACTTCCCTCGGGCTCCCATTACCCGATATCTCATGATAGGGGATATTGAGGGTAAATTTAACCTTCTTTTTGTCTTTTTCCACTCTTGTGATTTTACCTTCATCCCATAGCTTCCAGAACAGCGTTGGCCATAGGTATGCTATCGATGCATGGATCCTTCTGTTGTTGTAGGCATCGTAAAACGTTTTCAGCCTGTTTTCAAGTTCCTCCAAAGACCAATAAGGATTTTTACCCACTGCATTGTTGAGGATGCTGTGAAAGCTTTCAACATGTGCGTTCTCTTGGGGAGTGTAGGGGTGGGTAAATACCTGGCCGATATGGTTCTCTCGGAAGAATTCACGGATCTGCTTGGCCCCAAACTGGGGGCCGTTGTCATTTCTCAGTTCGACATGGACTCCTTTAGAAAGAAGGTCAGCAGGCTGTAAATGGTTTAGAATAACATCTTCCCAAGCTGCTTTGACCTGTTCTTTCTTCATGTGGAAGCCAATGCTCCAATGGAGGACAACACGGGTAAAGGTGTCAATGACGGTAAGTATAAAGGCATGTCTTCTTTCCTTTACAGTCCAGATCTGTTTGATGTCCATTTCAAAAACCTGCAACGGCGCTTCCGGCATTACTATCCTGTAGCGCACATACTGTTTGTCTGTGCCCTTCTTTTTGGTTTTCAGTAACATAGCCGACTTCATAAGGCGGTAAACTTTTTTGTGGTTGATCATTAAACCGTTTATACGGAGATAATAGGTCATTTTCCTGTATCCGTAATCCGTGTCCCGGTCCATTTGGATTTCCTTTATCTTTTCCACAATCTCAGCGTTGCAGCACCTGGCCAACTCCTGACCCGAAGCCATCACCGGAGAAGATGAGGTTCCTTTTCTTCCCTTACCGCCGGGTTTGGACCGGTAGTAGTACTGGTGTCTACTGATTCCCAGAAGTTCGAGAGCCCTGTCCCTTTTTAGCCCCTGACCGATATAAACCGCTGCTAGTTCTTTCCTTTCGACCAGGGATACTTCTTTTTTATCAGTTCATCCTTCAGATGGGATTCTATTTCCTTTTCTGCCAGTAGTTTCTTCAGCAGCTCGTTTTCCTTCTCAAGCCTCTTGATCTCCTTTAAATGTCCCGGTGACATTCCGTGGCGGAAACCTTCTTCACCCATACTCTCAAACTTTCTTTTCCAGCTGTAATAGGTCGCCGGATAAATCCCATACTTGTCGAGTGTGGACTGGACTCCGGTTTCTCTGGCCTCTTCAAGGACCTTGAGCTTCTCTTCTTTGGTAAATGTTCTCTTTTTCATCGACGTAAAATTTACAGATTTAAATCTATAATTACGTCCGATTAATTAGGGGGCCGATACACCAATAAACTTTTAGCCAACCTCCAATTCTTCAAAAACCGAAACAAATATAATTAATCAAATAAAAGTGCATTAAAACGCACAATTTTCTGTAATTTGTAGAAAAAATTAAAATATGTATAGTATAGTGCGATTTAATGCTCCTTTCATTGTATTTATAAAAATCTGTACTATATTTGTATAAAATAATGCTTTATAATGCACTTTACTGAACTCGTAAAAACAATTAAGGAACGTAGGGAAGTTCTTCAGGTAACGCAGGAAAGATTGGCAGAATTATCAGGCGTGGGACTGAGAACTCTTAAGCAATTCGAAAGTGGAAAAGGAAACCCTACGCTATCAACATTACAGAAGTTATCTGATGTGTTGGGTATGGAGGTTTGTCTAAAAATTAAAAATGTAGGTCCCAGTCAATGAGAAAAGCCAAAGTATTATTCAAGAATGAAGAAGCCGGTATATTGACCCAACACGATGATGGTTCCTTTTCATTTCATTACCATGAGGCTTGGTTGGCCAATACCAGTAAGCAAAGCATCAGTCTTACTTTACCGAAAAGTGAAAAAGTATTTCATTCTAAGTTCCTATTTCCATTTTTTTACAACATGCTTCCCGAAGGTTCTAACAAGCAAGTGGTATGTAGACTAAACAGAATCGATAGGAAGGACCATTTTGGATTACTGATGTTTACGGCAAAAAATGACAGTATTGGAGCTGTTACTGTGAGGAAAATTGAGATTGGATAAATAAGAATAAATTATTGACAAATGATAATCAGAAATGACCAAAAAATTAAAAGAATCAACCCAATTGTCATTAAGAGTGTGTCCTGGCACCTTATCGGAGGGTTTTGATTCGTATAGCAGAACAGCATTGAAAAGAGTATTTCAGGGCAAAAAGGTGAATCATATTTTACCTTACGATTCTCCGGCATCCAATCTGGAAACTGGTCAGCAATTTGAGGAAAATCAAAGCCGAATATCGATATCCGGCGTTCAGCAAAAGTTTTCTGTGATACTTGACAAAAACAAACTAAGGCTTGCTCGTGAAGATGAGCAAGGGACTTATATTCTTAAGCCTATTCCAGTTACTGGAAAAAAACGGGACCAAATGCCCGCAAATGAGCATTTGACCATGCAGATTGCCCGTCAGATTTATGGGATAGAGACTGCCGAAAATGCATTGATATTTTTTAAAGATGGTTCACCTGCCTATATCACCAAGAGATTTGATGTAGAAGAAGATACACGAGCCAATGGTTTTGGGAGCTTCAAATTGGCCCAAGATGATTTTGCTTCCTTAGCCGGAAGAACTCCTCAAACCCATGGGGAACATTATAAGTATGTTGGGAATTATTTGGAAATGTTTGAACTCATGCAGCGCTATTTGGCGACTTATAAAATCGAAACACCCAAACTTTTTAAAATACTGGTTTTCAATTATCTCTTCTCAAATGGCGATGCACACTATAAGAATTTTTCGATCATGGAGACACCCTTTGGAGATTATCGTCTAAGCCCAGCGTATGACTTACTTAATAGCCGTATTCATATTGAAGATAAAGATTTTGCATTAGAGGATGGACTATTGCCAAGAAATCTAGCACAAGGTAATATCAGGTTGCAATTTGTCAAGCTAGCGGAGAAGACAGCAATTAATGAGAAGACTTTTCAAGATATGATGTCATTGATGATTTCCAAATCAGATTTAGTTGAAAAGATGGTAGCTGCTTCTTTTTTAGATGACAGCACTAAAAGAAATTATTTCCAATTGTATCAGGGCCGTATAAAACAACTGAATAAAGGGTGAACTTTTGACTTATTGGTTTTAAAAAGTGGCTCGAGAAATTGTTTAACTGTGTAATTGTTTAATTGATTAACTGATTGGTGAAAAGGTTTTGTTAAAGGTTAAAAGTTAAGTGTTGGGTCAAATGAATATTTAACCTTTAACTAAATCCATCAAGGCAATAGAACCTAGCCAAACTTATGGGGCTCATTTTCCATTTTTAATTATTCACTATTCATTATTCACTCTTTTCCACCCTGATGTTTCTAATCGGACGGGATTCCCCCATCTCCCATTATTTTTCCCCATCTCTATACACTATATGCTTGATTTTATTTAATTTAAAGGATGATCTAAAATCTTTATCTATGGAAAACCCAGTTTTGAAGAAACCTTTGGTTGCGATTTTCAGCCTTTTGTTCAGTGTCTTGTTTTTTTTGAATTGCGCTCCACAGGGAGAGGTGGAAACAGGAGAAGTTGTAGAAGCTTCTGTTCATCCCTTATGGAATTATGTCCATGCGGAAGATCCTGATTTCAGTTATGAAATTGTACTCAATGAAGACATGGGTGAATACCATTACACAGTTGTTAGAATGATTTCTCAAAATTGGTTATCAGAAGATTTGGTGGATGAGACCGAATGGTGGCATTGGGTTTCTATGGTGGTGCCTAAAGAAAGTACACACACTACCGGGATGGTGTGGATTGGTGGAGGAAGCCAGAGCACCAAGCTTCCTGAGCGACCTGATCGTTTGATTTTGGAAGCAGCATTACAAACCAACTCAGTGGTGGCCACTATTCATAATATACCTTTTCAACCATTGGTTTTTGCCAATGATACATTTGGAGAAAGATATGAGGATGCAATTATCGCTTATGGCTGGAGGAAGTTTATGGAAGGGGGGGCCAAAGATCAAGATGCACATTGGTTGGCTAGGTTTCCGATGACCCGAGCAGTTAAGCTCGGTATGGATGTAGTAACTGAAGTGGCTTTTAGGGAATATGAAAAAGAGGTGGTCAACTATATGGTAGCAGGCGCATCCAAAAGAGGATGGACTACTTGGACGACTGCCGCTGTGGATGATAGGGTAGTAGCTATGGCACCTGTGGTTATAGACCTGCTCAATGTGGAAGAGTCTTTTAAGCATCATTGGAAAAATTATGGCTATTGGGCTCCTGCAATTGCAGATTATGAAAGGGAAGGAATCATGGATTGGCAGGGAAGTAAAGAATACCAAAGGTTGAATGAGCTTGTCGAACCATATTCTTTTTTGGACGAGTACAGGGATATTCCCAAAATGCTTATCAATGCTGCGGGAGATGAGTTTTTTCAACCCGACAGTTGGAAGTTTTATTGGGATGATCTTAAGGGTGAAAAACATATTCAATACGTGCCGAATTATGGACATGACCTTTCTGAATCAGACGCACTACCTAATTTAATTTCATTTTATGCCTCGATCTTAAATAATACCACAAGGCCTAAATATGATTGGAAAATTGAAGGAGATAAAATCATAGTGACCACAGATCCCAATCAAAAACCTGCTTCTATCAAGCTTTGGTCTGCGACCAACCCCGAG
The DNA here is from genome assembly GCF_007692705.1 of Mongoliibacter sp. Lineage (GTDB taxonomy): Bacteria > Bacteroidota > Bacteroidia > Cytophagales > Cyclobacteriaceae > Mongoliibacter. Next base: position 1,517 of record NZ_REBN01000265.1, on the reverse strand, counting down.
GAGAGAAACTTTATGATAGACAGGTTTGGCCCCAATTGGACTTCTTCTGAAATCATACTGAATGAAAGTGGGAAATACGAAGTGGAAATGAAGACTCCTGAAAAAGGATATGCGGGTTATTTTGTTGAAATCACTTATCCTGGACAGGCTCCGATAAAGGTGACTACAGGAATTGATGTATTGCCCAGGGAATATCCATTTGAGGAGTTTGTTTCAGATAGCCCAAAAGGAACAAGATGAAAAAATTAAGCCTCTCCTGAGAGTAGGGAGAGGTTTTTTCATTAAAAAATCAATCAGCAAAATTTACTTTTTATTCAATCATTGCAAAGAATTTATCCAAATCAGGAATGATTACAATTCTTGTTCTCCTGTTTTTGGCCATGTTCTCTGAACTATCATTGTCCACGAGTGGGATATAACTTGATCTTCCAGCAGCAATCAGTTTTTCTGGAGCTACCTGATATTTGTTTTGAAGCACCCTTACAATGGATGTTGCTCTTTTGACACTCAAGTCCCAGTTATCCTGTAATACCCCAGTATTAATGCTTCTAGGGTCTGTATGACCTTCAATCATTACTTCAACAGATGGCTCGGCATTAATCACCTCTGCCAATCTCGCCAAAAGGTTATCAGCATTCCTGTTGACCATATAACTTCCCGTGTTGAAAAGTAACCTGTCGGATACGGTAATCATGACAACTGTTTTGTCAATGTCAATCTGAATGTCATCGTCCTGCTCCATTGTACCATCAGAAATAGATTTTTTTAGGTTGTAGGAAACAGCAAGGTTTACGGAATCTTCCATGGTTTTAGCATCGGCCAGCTTTTCCTGATCTACCTTAGCCAAAGTGGCATTCAATTTTTCACGGGTGACATTAGACATTGGGGTTTTCCCTGAAAGATCAAACTTAGAATCGTTATCTTCCTTTAGAGAGTTGATACGGGCATTATATTCTGCAACCCTCGCCTCGATACGACCTACTTTGTCCTCAAGGATTTTTTTCTCAGCTTCCACTGCTTCTTTTTCACTGCGTGTTTCGGCCAAATGCGCTTCTGTCTTAAACAAATCATTTTGCAGCTCAGTGTATTTCTTTTTAGAAACACAGGATACCGTCAAAGTGGCTGCAACGATAGAAAATAAAATGAACTTTCTCATAGTTAGTTGGTAAATTTTTGAGAGGCTTATGCCAAAAATGAAGCCATCAGAAAAGTAAATGTGCATTTGCTCCTAAAATTGGACTGAATTCTGAGTATTTAGTCTTATTTTACCTATTAATCTCAGTAATTATGAAGAATTTAACGAGTCTATTCCCGGTGATTTTGTTGTCTTTTTTGATTTCTTGCCAGTCACCTAAAGAAAATTCAACCATGGAAAGAATCAATTTTGACATTCAGGTTGAGGAAATTAAAATGGGAGAAAAAGATGCATTTGTCTACAGGCTCAAAAACAGTAATGGTATGGAAGTAGAACTTACCAATTATGGTGCGATACTGTCAAAAATACTTGTTCCTGACCG
>NZ_REBN01000113.1 GCF_007692705.1 Mongoliibacter sp. | reverse complement strand
AAGGCTCAATTTTATTTATTTCGTTGATTTTTACAATGTAGGATCTATGAGTTCTCACAAACTGTGTTGGGTCGAGATTTTTTTCATAAAAAGTCAGGGTTTTGTTTTTCAAAAATTTACCTTCCTTGGTGTGAATATTTACATAATCGTCGTTGGCCTCCAAGAAAATAACATCTGAAATGGGTATGATTTTGATTTCGTTTTTAACTTTCAATACTATCCTGTTTGGAGATTCAGCATGTATGTTTTCTTTATTGGCGGAATGGGTATTTATGGTCAGAGGCTGATTAGCCTGATTGAATTTTTCCATTGCCTTGGCAAAACGTGTCTTTGAAATCGGTTTTAGAAGATAATCAATAGCATGCGCATCAAAAGCCTTCATAGCATATTCCTCGAAAGCCGTGGTGAAAATGACGGTTGGTGGGTTTTCCAACAACTCCAACAATTCCAAACCATTGATTTTAGGCATTTGAATATCTAGAAATATAAGATCAGGCTGATGCTCCTGAATTGCTTTTAGCCCTTCAAATCCATTGTGACAAACAGTAATTATTTCAACATGCGGATAATCCTCCAAATACTCTTTGATAATATCAATGGCTAAGGGTTCGTCGTCTATAATTATAGTGCGGGTCATTTTTACTGAATTTGAGGTATTTTTAAACTCACAGTGAAATTGTTTTCCTCTCGCTGAACCTTTAAGAGGTCATTTCTTCCAAAAATAAGAAAAAGTCTTCGACTGACGGCTTCCAAGCCGAATCCACTTCCTTTTAAAGTCCCTGATTCCGGGCTGTAAGGATTGGATATGGATATGTTTAGATTGCTATCCTTTTTCGTGAAACTGATTTGGATGGTGACTTTTCCTGTAAGACCGTATAAACCATGTTTTATGGCATTTTCCAAAATAGGCTGAAGTAATAACTGAGGTATTCTAAGGTGCTCTGTTTCAGGTGATACATTGAAGGTGGATTCCAATCGATGACCAAACCGAACCTTTTCTATAGAAAGGAATAATTCAAGGTATTCTTTCTCCTCTGCCACTTCAATCCACTCATTACTGCCTTTATTGATAGTTCCTCTCAGAAAATCAGCAAGTTGAAAGATCATTTCTCTGGCCTCATCAGGCTTGGACTTGATCAGTGCACTTACTGAGTTGAGGCTATTAAACAGGAAATGAGGTTGCAATTGCTGCTTGAGGTGGTATAGTTCTGCCTCTTTCGCCATTTCTTGGATTTTGTCCAACCTTTGTTTTGCCTCCAATTGATCCTCAATCTGCCCATAAACGAGGGTAATTGTTGCCCATGCAAGGAGTATGATGAAAACAATAAAGATTTTTAAGGGGATCAGGGTTTCCGAAAAAAGGAGGTAATTTTCTTGTTGTCGGAGCAACATGCTGAGTGAAAAACGGCTAAAAAATACAATAGCGATTGAAAAAATCAAGGGTAAAGCAACGATAAGCCACTTTTGATGATTTTTGGGAGAAAAGTATTTGAATACATTTTCCAAGATCAGGATACCAAAAATCAGTAAAGTGGTCAGTAAGGTTGTTTCTACAGCAGCTTCGAAAAGAGGCTGTCGGTAAAAGTTGATCAAAAAAGTTGAAGCGGTAATCCAAGTAAGGATTACCGCAGATATAATCAACCAGTTGAGTTTTGAAAATGAAGCTATACGCTGAAGCATCTTGGAAAATTAGAAGGATTTGATTTCAATTCCTCCAAAAATTACTGATCCATAGATTTTAAGGGTTTTTGTCTCGCCTGAAGGAACAGGCTGATACATCCTTTTGTCCTCTACACCAGCAAAGATGTTGGTAACGTTAATCTGAAGATCCCAATTGGCTGGGACTATGAGCTTAACTCCGCCAAACGCAACTTCTACATTGATGGCTGCACCATCCAAAATGTCTGCTTGGGAAAGGTCGATGTCTGTACCACCAAAAATGGCAGAGACTTTTCCTCCTTTTAGATTTTTACTCAAAACTCTCCTTTCTATTCCTGTGAAAATGGCCTGTGCATCTACGTAATCAGCGTGGTCTGATGACTTATAACCAAAATTTGGCTCGCTTTCATCAGTATTTGAAGAATCTGAGTTAAATCCCATTGACTTATCAAATTTCTTCATTGATTCGGAAAAGCTATCCTGGAAAGCTTTATGGTCACTTTTTCTTTTTATAATCAAATAAATGCCCAAAATGATCAAGCCTATCGGGATCATGTACGGGAATATATTGAATGGGAGATTGAAGTTTTTCACTGCGAAAGCCACAGATCCAAAAATGATTAAAAACATTCCAAACCCACTTTTAAAATTGCTTTTGATACTTATGACTGCACCTATGGCAATCAGTATCATTGGCCATGTGGTAACCCAGGAAGGAAACCAGATGCCTAAGGTGCGGAGTAGGATAACCCCTCCTACTAAGACCAGAATAACACCTACCGTGATGTCATTATTTTTTGCGGGGAAGTTTGACTTTGCCATAGATTTGCTGTTTTATTTAATAAGTCAAAAGTAGTTGCAGGCAACCGGTATTCTGAAGCTAAAAAGGTGGTCATTCAAAAAAATTCGGTAAATGACAGGAATCAATCGGCGAAATTATCAAAAATCTTTACCGAGCAGGAAATTTGCATATGCCATATCTTCAGGCGTAGTTATTTTGATATTCTCTAGATTCCCAGCGATAAGACTCACTTGCCATCCCTGGTGCTCATATACTGTAGCATCGTCAGTAAATTGTTGCAATTCCTTTGTTTCAAAAGCTTTTTTGATTTTGCTGACTTGAAAAGTCTGGGGTGTCTGAACTAACCTGAAATATTGCCTTTCCTGAGAAAATGATTTTCCATCCTCTGTCATTTTCCGGATAGAATCTTTGAGGGTAACAACAGCTATTGCTGAGCCTTTAGCAGCAGCAACTTCATAGCTTTCCATGATTACCTCAGGTTGGACAAATGGGCGAACTCCATCATGAATGGCTACTATGCCCTCAAAATCCAAGATGTGTTCAAGTCCATTTTTCACTGACTGAAACCTGCTTTTTCCTCCCTTTATCAATTGATGGGGAACAGTAAAGTTAAACTTGCTGCATAAAGATTTCCAGAAGTCAAAATCTTCCTCAGGAATGACCAATATAATCTTGATGGTACTGTCTGTTTTAAAAAATTTTTCAAGACTGTGCATCAAGATGGGTTTGTTGCCGATTTCCAGGTATTGTTTGGAAATAGCACTCCCCATTCTTGTGCCACTACCCCCTGCTACTATGATTGCGTACTTTTTCATAAATGTATGAGATAGGTCAAAAATAATGTATAGTTTTTCTTGTATGGATACCTCAAGATGAAAAAAAGAGAATGAATAAAAAAAGAGGCCCTTTGGCCTCTTTTTTTAAAGTATCAACATGGCATCTCCGTAGGAGAAGAACCTGTATTTTTCTTTGATAGCCTCCTGATAGGCTTTCATGACCAAGTCATAGCCTCCAAATGCAGATGCGGTCATCAATAAAGTTGATTCCGGCAAATGGAAATTAGTGATCAGGGTGTTGGCAATTTTAAATTCGTAAGGCGGAATGATGAATTTATCCGTCCAGCCACTGCTTGCCTTAAGTTTATTGTTGGCAGTTACTGAAGATTCTACGGTCTTAAGGGAGGTAGTGCCTACAGAAACGATCCTTTTCTTATTATCAAGTGCTTGGTTTACTTTATCCACAGTGCTTTGTGGGATATCGTAATTTTCAGAGTCCATTTTATGTTTGGTAAGATCTTCCACGTCTACCTGACGGAAAGTACCTAAACCCACATGCAGGGTAATTGGACAAACTTCCACCCCTTTCAATTCCAGTCTTTTCAACAAGTGAGGCGTAAAGTGTAGGCCCGCTGTAGGTGCCGCAACCGCTCCCACGTTTTTGGCAAATATGGTCTGATACCTTTCCCTATCTTCAGCTTCTACTTTTCTATCTATCCACTCCTTCAAGATAGGAGTTTCACCTAAGGTATCAATTGTCTTGTAAAACTCCTCGTTGGTTCCATCAAAAAGGAACCTGATGGTCCTACCTCTGGAAGTAGTATTGTCGATAACTTCAGCTACAAGGTCACTGTCACCAAAATATAGCTTGTTACCAACCCTGATTTTTCTAGCAGGATCTACCAAAACATCCCAAAGTCTCAAATCCTGATTGAGTTCTCTCAATAAGAAAACTTCAATTTTAGCACCTGTTTTCTCTTTGTTTCCATAAAGTCTCGCAGGGAAAACTTTGGTGTCATTCATGACAAATACATCCCCGTCACCGAAGTATTCAATAATGTCTTTGAATACCCTGTGCTCTATTTCCCCTGTTTTACGGTTGACTACCATCAATCTTGATTCGTCACGATTTTCGGTAGGATAGAGGGAAACAAGTTTTTTAGGTACTTCGAATTTAAAGTCTGATAACTTCATATAGTATGAATAGAATTGGCTACAATGTGTGATTTAAGAATAATCTTAAAAACTGCAAATATAACAATAAAAATCCCTAAATCTACTTATATTGGCAATTAGTTTTTAACTCAATAGCTCACAGTGATACTTCTCAAACTCTTATGGGAGAGCCTTGTATTTGCAATGCAAGCCCTAAAATCCAATCTTACCAGAACCGTCTTGTCTCTACTAGGGGTAACCGTAGGTATTTTTGCAATTATTGCAGTATTTACCTTAGTGGATTCTTTGGAGAAAAACATCAAATCAAGTTTCAGCTTTTTGGGCAGTAATGTGGTGACCGTAAATAGGTTTCAATTTGTAGGTGGCCCGGATTACCCATGGTGGAAGTACTTTAGGAGGCCATACAATACTTTTGACGAGTACACCTTTTTAAGAGATAAACTGAAAAGCGCTGAGGCTGTGACCTTTTCAGCCTCAGCAAACACCACTGTTCAGGCGGGAAGCAACTCTTACAAAGGGACAAATCTGACAGGAGTCACTTTCACATATAAAGATGTTTATGATGTTCCCTTAGAGTCCGGAAGGTTTTTTACTGAGTTAGAAATCAATTCTTCGAGGAATGTTGCCATAGTTGGAACAAAGATTTCCAATACCCTATTTTCCAATAGCAATCCTATAGGAAGAGAAATTAAGATCAAGGGAGCAAAATTTGTGGTCATAGGAGTTTTTGAAGAAGAGGGAGAGGGGCTTTTTGAAATTTCATCCAAAGATGAAGCCATCATGGTTCCTTATGGAAGTTTTACTAAAATGTATTTTGTTGGGCAAAATGGTATAGAGCCAAGTATTGCCTTAAAGGGAAGAGATGAGGATGTAGGCTTGATTGAATTGGAAAACGAATTGATAGGACTTTTGAGAGCCAAAAGAGGTTTGAAACCTACTGAGGAAGATAATTTTGCTTTGAATAAGTCAGAATTTATTATGGACACCATAGGGTCTATTTTTGATGTCATCAGTGCCGCAGGGTGGGTGATTGGAGGCTTTTCTATTCTGGTTGGCGGCTTTGGTATTGCCAACATTATGTTTGTATCTGTGAAGGAGAGGACCAATATTATAGGAATTCAAAAATCCCTGGGAGCAAAAAATTATTTTATTCTCTTTCAATTCTTATTTGAAGCAGTGTTTCTGAGCTTAATAGGAGGAATTACGGGGATATTGATTGTGTTTGCCATTACCTTTATTCCAATAGGCTCACTGGAATTGGTGTTGTCCTTTAAAAATATTGTTTTAGGATTGGGGATATCATCAGCAATTGGTATTGTTTCTGGAATTGTACCAGCTACTCTGGCGGCGAGACTTGACCCAGTAGAAGCTATCCGAGCGGCTTAATTCACAGAAGATTTAAATTAAAATCCCGGCTTATCATTGATGAGCCGGGATTATTTTTAGGTTTAAATGGAAGATTATTCCGCCTTACTTTTTTTAGCTGGGGCTGCTTTAGCAAGACCAGCTTTTTCCTTGATTTTAATCTCCAGTTCTTCCATAAGTTCTGGATTATCTAAAAGGAGTGATTTTACAGCATCTCTTCCCTGACCAAGTTTGTTGCCTTCATAGCTGAACCAAGAACCTGCTTTTTTAACAATTTCAAATTCCACTCCCAGGTCAATGATTTCTCCTACTTTTGAAATTCCTTGGCCATACATGATGTCAAATTCTACTACTTTGAAAGGAGGAGCTACTTTGTTTTTGACTACTTTCACTTTTGTCCTGTTGCCGAGTACATTGTCAGCACCTTCTTTGATTTGTCCGATTCTTCTGATATCCAATCTTACCGAGGCGTAAAACTTCAAAGCATTACCCCCTGTGGTAGTTTCAGGGTTACCGAACATGACACCTATCTTTTCTCTAAGCTGATTGATGAAGATACAGGAGCACCCTGTTTTATTAATAGCTCCAGTCAGTTTTCTAAGGGCTTGAGACATCAGCCTTGCTTGAAGACCCATTTTGCTATCACCCATATCCCCCTCAAGTTCACCTTTAGGAACCAAAGCAGCAACAGAATCAATTACAATAATGTCTATAGCAC
>NZ_REBN01000160.1 GCF_007692705.1 Mongoliibacter sp. | reverse complement strand
GCAGCCCTGTCGAATTCCTTTGCGGGAAATCGAGGCAAACTCCCATGGCCGGTAGAGAGTGGATTTGTCTCAAGACCGTTTGGAACCCACCCCCACCCCACTGTCAAAGGTGTAACTGAAGACAATGATGGGCTGGACATTCAGACTACTCCAAATGCAAATGTCAGAGCTGTATTTGATGGAGAAGTAACCAAAATATTTACTGTTCCAGGATATGGTGGCACCATTGTGGTAAAGCACGGGGAATATTACACGATGTACAGCAAATTAAAAGTAATCTCGGTCAAGTCTGGAGACAAAGTGAAAGCAAAACAGGTGCTGGGTCAGGTATATACCAATAAAGACGGAGTAGCTGAAGTACACTTTGAAACTTGGAAAGGATTACAACCCATGGACCCATCCATTTGGCTTGCAGGGCGATGAAACAAATAATTCGTATATTTATAAAAAAAGCGACATATGGTATCAGCTTTCCTTTGTCTAAGAGAAGTGCTGTTATATCTTTGTAGTAATTTAAAATTTAAACAATACAACCATGACAACATTGGGTTTCTTACAAAATATGGGCGGTGGCTCTATCATCCTAATCATTCTGGTGATTTTGCTGCTCTTTGGTGCAAAAAGAATCCCTGAATTAGCAAGAGGACTTGGTAGAGGAATCAGAGAATTCAAAGATGCAACCAAAGAAATTCAGGATGACCTAGAAGAAGGTCTGAAAGAAAAAAAGAAAAAAGACTGATAAGATTCAAAGATAAAAGACTTGGAAAAATTCCTTTCATTTGATGACATACAAAAGTCGCTGGAAAATAGGGAAACCGATTGTAAAGCGATTGTAGATTATTACCTCAAAAATATCCAAACGAAGGCGCATCTCAACGCCTTCGTTGAAGTTTATACGGATTCCGCTTTGGAACAAGCATCTCTAGTGGATGAGAAAATTTCTTCTGGAAAAGCCGGTAAACTTGCTGGAATGGTAATCGGAATCAAGGATGTCTTGGTATACAAAGACCATGAATCCAATGCTTCCAGCAAAATTCTAAAAGGATTTAAATCCCAGTTCACTTCCTCGGCAGTACAAAGACTCATAGAAGAGGACGCCATCATTATTGGCAGGCTTAACTGTGATGAATTTGGTATGGGTAGTTCCAATGAGAATTCTGTCCATGGGAAAGTATTAAACGCAGCCGACGAAAGCCGTGTACCAGGAGGATCTTCAGGAGGTTCCGCCGTAGCTGTACAGGCAAACTTGTGTACGATTGCTTTGGGAACAGATACTGGAGGATCCGTAAGGCAACCTGCTGCATTTACAGGTTTAGTTGGAATCAAGCCTACTTATTCCAGGGTTTCCAGATGGGGACTGATTGCTTACGCATCTTCTTTTGATACCATTGGCATTTTTTCAAGAAATGTTCAGGACAATGCCCTTGTCATGGAAATAATGGCGGGTCCTGATAATTTTGATTCAACAGTTTCCAGAAAGCCTGTACCACATTATTCAGAATTACTGCACTTCAATAAAAGAGCCAAAGTAGCTTATTTGACAGAAACACTGGAGTCACCAGCACTCCAGGCAGAAATCAAGGAAAATACCCTTGCTGTTCTTGAAAAGTTGAAAGAGGAAGGGCATCAGGTAGAAGAAGTGCATTTCCCGCTTTTGAAATATATACTCCCTACCTACTATATTTTGACCACAGCAGAAGCCAGCTCCAATCTTTCGAGATTTGATGGTGTCAAATATGGATACAGAACTCCAAATGCACATAACCTTGAAAGTATGTATAAAAAAACAAGGTCAGAAGGTTTTGGAGAGGAAGTCAAAAGAAGAATCATGTTAGGCACCTTTGTACTGAGCGCCAGTTATTATGACGCTTATTTCACTAAGGCCCAAAAAGTAAGGAGATTAATTAAAGAGTTTACTGAAGATTTACTCACAAAATATGACTATATTATTATGCCGACAACGCCAACTACAGCGTTTAAGTTTGGAGAGCATAGTAATGATCCTGTCGCGATGTATTTGGAAGACTTGTTTACCGTACAAGCCTCAGTTTCTGGTGTACCTGCGATTTCCATACCCAATGGTAAGGATAAAAAGGGTCTTCCCATCGGTCTTCAAGTAATGGCCAATTCCTTCAAGGAGGCAGAACTCTATGCTTTTGCTAAATACCTTACGGAAATAAACAGTAACGATTAAAGAAACCCAGACCATGAAAAAAATCATTTGCTTCTTTAGTGCTATTATAGCTGCTGCATCAGTAAGTCATTTTTCTTATGGTCAGGAATTATTTCAGTTTAGCAATACAAGCGTCGAAGAAGAAACTATTTCTCCCGTTTACCAGTTCGAACACATTCCAGATTTCACATATGCAGAAGTTGAACAGCGTATCAAGGAAATGGAGACCAGCATGCCTTTCGAACTCAATGAAAGGATTTTTGCATTCATCAATTATTTTGCTGTAAGAAATAGAGATTATACCAAAATGGTGCTTCAGAGGAAAGATATTTATTTTCCGATGTTTGAAGAATCTCTTGAAGCACATGATATGCCAGATGATGTTAAGTTTTTGGCGATAATAGAATCTGGCCTTAACCCAAAAGCAAAATCCCGTGTAGGCGCGATGGGCTTATGGCAGTTTATGCCGGCAACGGGCCGTATGTATAACATGCATACCAATATGGATATAGACGACCGTATGGATCCTGAAATGTCTACAGAAGCGGCTTCGAAATACCTGAAGTCACTATACCGCATGTTCAATGATTGGGAGGTAGCTTTGGCTGCATACAACTGTGGACCGGGTAATGTCCGCAAAGCAATCAGAAGATCAGGTGGAAAAACCAAATTTTGGGAGATTTATAACTACCTTCCGAAGGAAACAAGAAGCTATATCCCCCAATTTCAGGCTATGATGTACCTCATCAGACATGCTGAAGAACATAATTTCATACTTGAAGAACCCACCTATCCCATCGCTTACGAGAAGATCAATTTTAATCAGGAATTGGATCTTGAAGAGTTGGCAAATCTCACAGGTATTTGCATAGAGGATTTGGAGCATCTTAACCCTTCTATACAGCATCGCCTAATCCCTTTATCCCATAAGCATATGGCAGTGAGGATTCCAAAAAGCAAAGTGGAATATATTGCTGAAAACAAAGAACATTTCTCTTCTGCAGTTAAACTCACCTCAGAAAGAGCGCTAGACCTGAGATTGGCCAGTAATCAGCCGGATGTAAAAGCAGTAGCACAAGCCAAAGCTGAGGTAAGTACGGGTGAAAGAACCAGGATTGCATACAAGGTAAAGTCGGGTGATGTTCTTGGCAAAATTGCCCAAAACCATGGCACTACTGTCACCAACCTCAAGGCTTGGAATAACCTTTCTTCCAACAACATCAGGGTAGGTCAGACTTTGTATATTTATACAAAAAACGGATCTTTTGACAACTCAATTGCTCAAAACAATACTTCCTCAGGAAACCAAAAAGTATATACTGTACAGCCAGGCGATAGTCTTTGGCTGATATCAAAAAAATTGAATGGTGTGACAGTTGACCAAATTAAAAGGCTCAACAACCTAAATTCTAATCAAATCAAACCAGGACAAAAATTAATCATAGGTTAACTATTTTATTAGTAAAACTTTTTAATCCTTCTTGGAATTGATAACTTGTAAAGGTCAAAACATCAAACGTATGATTTTCAAAAGAATAACAACTGTAATGCTCATCTGCATTGCGTCGATAGCATTTTGGAGCTGTGAGGAAACAGAAGAGTCCAAAAATTCTACAAAGCCAAAAGCAAGAGGAGCCATTGGTGAAATCATTTTGGCTATAGATTCCACAAAATGGGATGGCCCCGTTGGGAAAGAACTGAAAGCTATTTTCCAGGAAGATGTTCATGGGCTGATCAGAGATGAAAGCATGTTTGACATAAGGAAAGTCGACCCAAGGGGAATGAACCGCATGCTCAAAATGGCCACAAACATCGTTTATGTGACCACTTTCGATGATAAAAAAGCTGCAAGTCAAAGAATAAATGCACTTTTCAGTAAGGAGGCCAAAGAACAAGCCTCGGAAGACCCCAGCAGATACATATTAAGAAGTGAGGACGAATTTGCTATAGGTCAAGAGGTTATTTATTTATTTGGAAATAATGAGGCTGAACTTATTGAAAATCTAAGAGCGAATAAAAACAAACTACAGAACCTGTTTCAGGTAAAAGAAAGAAACAGACTTGAAAAGGCAATTCTCAACAGAAAAAGTTCCGCTGCTAAGGTGGCGGGTAGAGAGCTTGGCCTTGAAATCAATGTGCCGGCATCTTACCAAATCGCCAAGACTGCTGATAATTTTCTTTGGCTTAGACAACCCACCCCACGTGCGGATAGGGCAGACATCAGTTTATTTTTTTATGAAACAGATTACATTTCTGAAGAACAATTATTTCCTGAAGCCCTTTTAGAACTTCGTGAGAAAATCACCAAAATGCATATATACGGGGATCCCAAAAATAGAAATTCATATTTAGTAACGGAACGGGTTGATCCTATTCCAATATTTAATAATTTCAGTATTAACAATAATTTTACAATTGAAATCCGCGGAGGATGGAAAACCAATAACCTAAGTATGGGAGGTTCATTCATGGCGTATGTCGTAGTGGATGATAAAAACGGTAAACTCTACTACATGGAGGGATTCCTTTATTATCCTAATGAAGCACATAGAGAAGCTATCCGCGAGATTGAAACCCTTTTGCTGGCTACTGAATTATCACCCAATGAGGATCAGTCCAGCTGATTTTATAAACAAAAATAACCTTTATGGCAATTAAAATCAGAAGAGAAGATGCCCTGAGTTACCACACACAAGGGAAACCAGGTAAGATCGAAGTCGTACCTACCAAACCTTTATCCAGTCAACTGGACTTAGCACTTGCTTATTCCCCAGGAGTAGCTGAGCCATGCAAAGAGATTGAAAAAGATAAGGAAAATGTTTACAAATATACTGCTAAAGGTAATTTAGTAGCCGTCATTTCCAATGGAACAGCAGTGCTTGGTCTCGGCGATATTGGCCCGGAAGCTTCCAAGCCGGTCATGGAGGGCAAAGGGGTACTTTTCAAAAAGTTTGCGGGCATTGATGTTTTTGATATTGAAATAGATGAAAAAGATCCGCAAAAACTCATTCAGATCATCAAGTCTTTAGAACCTACTTTTGGAGGCATCAACCTCGAAGATATCAAAGCACCAGAATGCTTTGAAATCGAAACAACACTGAAAAAGGAAATGAAAATTCCTGTGATGCATGACGACCAACATGGTACTGCCATCATATCCGGGGCAGCTTTACTGAATGCCTTGGAAGTAGTTGACAAAAAAATTGAAGAAATTAATCTTGTCGTCAATGGTGCCGGAGCTTCGGCAGTCTCCTGTACGAGATTCTATATGAGCCTTGGGGTCAAAAGAGAGAATATCGTGATGTGCGATAAAGAAGGAGTCATCAGAAATGACAGACAAAATCTTGACGACATTAAAAAAGAATTTTCGACCCATAGAGACCTGCACACTTTGACTGAAGCCCTTACAGGTGCCGATGTTTTCTTAGGACTTTCAGCAGGCAATATCGTAACTCCTGATCAAATACTAAAAATGGCTAAAGATCCTATTGTATTTGCTTTGGCCAATCCGGATCCTGAAATTGCCTATGAGCTTGCGATGGAAACAAGGAGTGATTTGATTATGGCAACAGGTAGATCTGACTTCCCTAATCAAGTGAATAACGTATTGGGCTTCCCTTATATCTTTCGGGGCGCTCTTGATGTACGTGCAACAGCCATCAATGAGGAGATGAAACTGGCAGCAGCCAAAGCAATAGCAGCGCTTGCCAAAGAACCGATCCCAGAGATTGTCAATAAGGCATATGATGATGCAAAAATGAGTTTTGGGAAATTCTACTTGATCCCAAAACCTCTAGATCCAAGACTTATAACAACTATAGCACCTGCAGTAGCAAAAGCCGCTATGGAGTCAGGAGTAGCCAAAACGATCATTACAGATTGGGAAGCTTACGAGCTTGAGCTTCAGGAAAGAATCGGAATTGATCAGAGGCTCATGCTAAGGGTAGTAACCAGGGCTAAGAAAAATCCGAAGCGTGTTGTATTTGCCGAGGCTGACAATGTCAAAATTTTAAAAGCTGTTCAGATACTAAGGGATGAAAAAGTTGCCATTCCTATATTGCTTGGTAGAAAAGAAAAGATCGATCAGATCATTGAAGAGAATAACCTTGACCTGACTGGAGTACAAATAGTTGATCCTTATACAGATGATGAAAGGCTTACCAAATACGGTAATATTCTTTTTGAAAAAAGGAAAAGGAAGGGCCTCACGCCAAAAGAATGTTTCCGACTGATGAGAGATCGAAATTATTTCGGTTCTATGATGGTCGAATTGGGAGAAGCTGATGCTTTGATTTCCGGTTTGACTAAAGATTATCCTAAAACGATACTTCCTGCGCTTCATGTCATTGGTGTAAAAGAAGGTACAGATCGCGTGGCTGGAATGTACATTATGAATACAGAAAGAGGTCCGTTCTTTTTCTCTGACACTACAGTCAATGTGAATCCTACGGCCGAACAATTGGTGGAAATTATTGGATTAACAGCCAATGGGGTAAAATTCTTCGATATAGACCCTAAGGTAGCTGTATTATCCTACTCTAATTTCGGATCAGCCAAAGGTGAAGTGGCCAGCAAAACAGCCAAAGCAACTGCTCTTGCCAGAGCAAAATATCCTGACATGGTAATAGAAGGAGAAATGCAGGCCAATGTTGCCTTGAATGAAGAAATTCAAAATGAAAATTATCCTTTCAGTGCTTTGATAGGTAATAGAGCCAATACCCTGATTTTTCCAGACTTAAGTTCAGGTAATATTGCTTATAAGCTTTTGTCAGAGTTAGGACACGCAGAAGCAATAGGCCCAGTTCTTTTGGGAATGAACAAGCCTGTGCATATATTACAGCTCGGTAGCTCCATACGTGAAATTATCAATATGGTAGCCATTGCTGTAGTTGACGCACAAACCAAAGGGATAAAATGATCGCTTATTTAAAAGGCAAACTTGTACACAAAGATCCTACATATGTTATTGTTGATATTTCAGGTGTAGGATATCATGTAAAGATTTCTTTACAGACATATTCAAAAATAAAGGATGAGGAGCATATTATGCTCCTCACCTATTTGCATATCAAAGAAGATGCACACACACTTTATGGCTTTAAGGAAGAGGTAGAAAAAAAACTTTTTTTAAATCTAACTTCTATCTCCGGAGTAGGCCCAAGTACGGGATTGATGATCCTCTCGTCACTTGATGCCGAAGAACTTGAAAATGCCATTGCCACAGAAGATTACAAAACCATCCAGAATGTAAAAGGAGTAGGTGCGAAAACAGCACAGAGGATTGTGCTGGAGTTAAAAGACAAAATCAGAAAAGAGAGTCAATTGGATCCTAATCATATCTCCACCGGCTTTATTAAAACAAACAATAAAATAAGAGAGGAGGCGTTACAGGCCTTGATTACCTTGGGTTTTCCAAAATCATCTGCAGAAAAAAATATCGCTGCAGTCTTGAAAAAAACAGGTATGGATATTTCATTAGAAGAATTAATTAAAGCATCTTTAAAAGCACCTTAACAACCTTTAAATTTCTGGTCTTTTGTCTCGGCAGGATTTTTTTTCCAAATGCTCCCGTATTTATGTTGCAACAGTAATTTTTCTGTTGACATGTATTGCCTTGTCAGTTAATTCTGTCAACGCTCAGGAAGTAGAATCCGACACCACAACAGTCTTCCCAGACTCCGTAGTGGTAGCGCCACAAGACACACTCAATGTTAATGTAATTGATTCTTTAAGTAGAAGGCGGATGCTGCCTTCTTTTTTGTTGTGGCAAAACCTCAATACCAATCCACTTTATCCAGAGCAAAATCCTTACAGGCCAAGGTACTCACCATTTTTCCCTTCTTCTCCTTCACAGGAAAGGGTTCAGGTAGAAGTTGACTCTACATTAAAGTACAGGATTCAAAACGAATTAGACAGCGGCGATGTAGACTCAGGAGTCGTATATGACTTTGATGAATTTTCCAAAATTCAGGAATATAAAGTCCGTCAGGAATATTGGAGAAGTAGGTCAAGAGGTATGGATGGAGACAGCCCTGTAACCGGTAGAGATTTGGTATTGCCTATGACAAGTACGCCACAATTCGACAGGATTTTCGGTGGAGATGAAATCAATATAGTTCCTACCGGATTTGTCAACTTGGATTTGGGTGCCGTATTCAGGAGAATAGACAACCCAGCCATTCCCATAAGACAGCAACAAAACGGCAACTTCAATTTCAACCAGCAAATACAAATGGCGGTAAATGGGAATCTGGGTGAAAAAGTAAATCTTGGCGCCAACTTTGACTCTAATAATTCCTTCGACTTCCAAAACCAACTCAAGCTTGAATACACAGGATTCCGTGAAGACATCATCAAATCCATTGAGATTGGTAATGTAAGTATGCCTGTGCAAAACAGTTTGATCCAGGGTGCACAAAACCTTTTTGGAGTCAAAACACAATTGCAGTTCGGTAATCTTTTTGTAACAGCTGTCGCTTCTACACAAAGGGGACGAAGAGACGAATTGGTTATAGAAGGAGGCAGTCAGGGAAGACAATTTGAAATCCAAGGGTCAAATTATGATGAAAACAGACACTTTTTCCTTGGACATTTTTTCAGGGACAATTATGAAAGATGGCTAAGAGGATTACCTCAAATCTTATCCGGAGTCAATATAACCAGGGTCGAAGTATATATCATGAACAGGGCCAATAATACTGAAACCTTACGGAACTTCGCTGCCTTTATGGATTTGGGTGAAGGCAATAGGATATTTAGACCTGATAATCCTAATATAGGAACAGGAACCCCAGGAGCACCTACTGCCAATGGCTCTAACGATCTCTTTCAAAATCTCGCTTCCAATAATGCTTTCCGTCCCTTTGATACAGGATCTTCAGCCATAGAAGCCAACCTTCAACTGACTAGAGGAGTTGATTTTGAACAAGTAAGTGGTGCCAGAAAGTTGGCAGAAACTGAATTTATTTTCCATAAAGAGCTGGGTTACATATCTCTCACCAGGAGATTACAGAATGATGAAGTATTGGCAGTTGCTTACGAGTACACTTTCAATGGCCAGGTTTTTAAAGTAGGTGAACTTTCTGAGGATTATCAAAACCGTCCTGAAAATGAGTTGATCTTTATGAAAATGCTCCGGCCTGCCAGGATCAACATCAATATACCTACATGGGACTTGATGATGAAAAACGTCTATAATCTCAATGCCAATCAGATCAGTCCCGACGGTTTCCAGCTTCAGGTGATTTATAGAGACGATAGAACTGGCTTAGACAACCCTACTTTACTTGAAGGTGAAAATGTAGCCAATAGGCCTTTGATCAGGTTGATGGGTTTAGACAACCTGAATCCACAAAATGATCCCTCTCCAGACGGAAATTTTGACTTTGTTCCGGGAATTACCATCTTCCCTGATAGAGGTCTGCTTGTATTCCCTGTCTTGGAACCTTTTGGAAGGACATTAAGAAACCTCTTCCAGCCCAATGAGAGAAACCTCGCAGAGCGGTATGTTTTTGACACCTTATACCGCACTACCAAAGCTGACGCAGAACTGGTTACCCGATTCGATAAATATTTCATAAAAGGCCGACTTACAGCTGGCTCTGCTTCTGAAATTCTGCTTCCAGGGTTGAACATATCTCCCGGCTCTGTCATAGTCATGGCTGGAAATATTCCTTTGACAGAAGGTGTAGACTTTACGGTCGATTATAATATAGGAAGGCTAAACATCATTAATGAAAGTATATTACAGTCAGGAAAAAGGATATCAATAAGCTTCGAAAAGGCAGATTTGGTTTCCTTCCAAACCCGTAGTTTATTGGGTACAAGGCTGGATTATATGGTAAATGACAAACTGAACATTGGTGGTACATTTCTTTACCTCAATGAAAGGCCAAATATCACCAGAATTGCCACCGGGTCTGAGACACTTAGGAACAGCATGTGGGGTTTGGATGCCAATTACAATGATGAGTCCCGTTGGCTAACGAAGCTTGCTGATGCACTTCCATTCACCAATACAAAAGAGAAATCAATCATACAGTTTAGTGGTGAGTTTGCACAACTTTTACCTGGAACTTCAAACCGGGTAAATGGAGAGCAGGCATCCTACATTGATGACTTCGAAACAGCCATTACACCATATGGTCTTGGAAATGCAGCCGCCCAAACCTGGAGCTTGGCAGCCACACCAAGAACCAGCAATGACGATTTTGACTTGAGTAGTATTACAGAGGATAGATTAGGCAATGCGTACAGAAGAGCAAAAGTATCATGGTATAATATTGACAATGTTTTTTACAGAGAAAGCGGCCCTGGAGTACCTTCCAATATCAGTCGTGAAGACCGTCAAAACCACTATGTCAGAAGGGTAATACCTCAGGAAATTTTTCAATTCAGGGATAGAGATGTGATAATTGTCCCCGAACCTCTTTTTGAATTGGCCTACTTCCCAAGTGAAAGAGGTATGTACAATTATAATCCAAGCCTTACACCAGAAGGGTTTTTACCAAACCCAAGGCTTAATTATGGAGGTGTCACCCGTGCTATTACGACTGAGGTAGATTTTGACAGAACCAATATTGAATACATAGAATTCTGGTTGCTAGATCCATTTATTGAAGGTCAAAACGGCAGGGTTTTAGATGGTGTTTTCAATGAAAACAACACCACCGGTGGTAAACTACGGTTTAACCTGGGTGAGATTTCTGAAGATGTCATCAAAGATGGAAGACATGGATTTGAAAACGGCTTACCGGCAGATGGGGATCCCACAGGGACTGCCACTACAGAATGGGGTAGAATTACAAGGCAGCAATTTTTAATTCCGGCATTTGACAATTCACCTGAAGCGCGAGAAAATCAGGATATTGGTTTGGATGGATTAAATAGTGAGGAGGAAGTTGAATTTTTCAGAGACAGATTCATCAACCGGCTAAGTGTCTCCCCAAATGCGTTACAGGAAATCATTGAAGATCCTTCCAATGATGATTTCAAATATTATTTGGATGAGGAGTATGACCGTAACAATGTAAAGATTCTGGAAAGACATAAGAAATTTAATGGGATGGAAGGAAACACTCCAATCACATCTAATGTAAACCTGCCTTTTACCCCATCAGGATCAAACTTACCCGACAATGAAGACTTGAATAATGATAATACCATCAACGAACTTGAGGCCTATTACGAATATGAAATAGACCTTAGGCCCGGTGAGTTGGAGGTAGGGAGAAATTACATCATAGATAAAGTGACTTCTACCCAAAGTGGCGATCAAGTGGATTGGTATCTGTTCAGAATCCCAATCCGTACTCCTGACAGGGTACAAGGTGACATTTCCGGGTTCAAGTCTATCCGTTTTATGAGAACATATATGACGGAATTTGAACAGCCAGTGGTGTTGAGGATGGCCAACTTCAGGCTAATTGCAAGTCAGTGGAGGGTTTTCCAGGAATCGCTTTTTGAAAGAGGTTTTTTTGAGATTCCAGAACCAGACAATTCAAACTTGACTGTTGGAGTGGTCAATATTGAAGAGAACAGCCAGGGCTCTCCTACCCAAAGCCCTTACGTCCTGCCTCCCGGAATCACAAGGGATAGGGATAACCTTGCAGCAGTTGAAAGACAACTCAACGAGCAATCTTTGAGACTATGTGTAGAAGACCTTCAAGCCAGAGATGCACGAGCTGTATTTAAGAATGCAAGTTCCTTGGACTTGGTACAGTTTGAGCGTGTAAAAATGTTCTTCCATGCTGATTCCGAGGATGCTGAAGATGGGGAAATGACAGCATTCTTAAGAATGGGTACTGATTACACCGACAACTATTATGAGATAGAAGTACCTTTACTTATTACCCCTAGAGGGACAAGAGATCCTCGGCAAATATGGCCTTTGGAAAATGAAATAGATATTGCCATTGACGAAATAGTAGGTGTCAAAATAGCCAGGGACAACAGTAGGGTTCCACTTAATCTAGCTTTTACCCAGGAAGTGAGACAATACAAAGTAACAGTAGTCGGCCGGCCCGAACTGAGTTTGATTCAGGGAATGATGATTGGTATCAGAAACCCTGGAGAAACAGGAGGTGCTTCCAAATCAGTTTGTATATGGGCAAATGAACTAAGGGTTACAGGGTTTAAAGAATCTTCGGGATGGGCTGCCAATGCCATCCTAAATGCTCAAATAGCCGATGTAGCTACTGTATCAACTTCTATAAGACACAGTTCAGTGGGATTTGGAGGATTGGAAACCAGGCTGTCTCAAAGGTCCCTCTTTGCTTCCACACAATATGATATTTCTGCAAATGTCAATGTGGAAAAACTTCTTCCAGAAGCCATGAACCTGACTATTCCGATGTATGCCAGTATGGAAAATACAACTGTCAGGCCTGAATATGATCCATTAAACCCCGATGTCCTCTTATCACAGGCTTTGGATAAATTCACCACAGATGCAGACCGGGATTTTTACAGAAGCCAAGTTTTGGACTTGGCAAGGCGTAGAAATATAGGTTTTTCAAATGTCCGGAAAAACCGAAATCCCGAAAAGGAATCTGTAAAACCTTGGGATCTCAGTAATTTTTCCGTTTCCTACGCCTATGGCTCGGTAAGACAAAGCAATATTGATACTGAAACTTACTTGTTTGAATCATACGTGGGAAATCTTGCCTATGTATTTCAACCCAAACCGGCCATATTGGAGCCATTTAAAAATGCAGATTGGCTAGGTAATTTCAAGCTAATAAAAGATACCAACTTCAACTTCTCCCCTACCTCAGTATCTGCGAGGGTAGATGTGGACAGAAGATACATGCAAACACAATACAGAAATGAATTTTTAACCACTGATGGTGTCGAACCCTTCTTTCAAAAAAGCTTTTTTCTAAACAGAACTTATAATGTCAACTGGGATCTCACAAAAAATCTCAGGGTAGATTATAGCGGAAGGGTTTTGGCTGTTATAGATGAGCCGGAGGGTTCAAGGGATTCTCAGGAAGCCAGAGATTCAGTAATGGTGAATCTTAGGAATCTTGGAAGAACTACGAATTATAATCACCAAGTAATGCTCAACTACAAGCTACCTTTTGATAAAATCGGAGCCTTGGACTGGATAGGAATGGACTATCGGTATGGCGCTAATTACACCTGGATGACAGGTGCCATTGGTCAGCGGGATACTTTAGGAAATGTTATTCAAAACACCCGTGATCAAGCTTTAAATGGCAGGATAGACTTGGTAAAGCTTTACAACAAAAATGCTAAAATCAGAGCACTCAACGCCCCGAAGAGACCCAGTATTCCTGGAAGACCGTCTGTAAATGCAGAGGATACTATAGGTACGCCATTTACCAATAGACTTTTGAAATTTGTCACCATGTTTAAGGATATCACCTTTAGGGCTTCTAAAGTAGAGGGGACTTTTTTACCTGGATATATGGAAAATACTGGCTTAATGGGACTAGACAGGAGCTTCATGAATCCTGGTTTAGGTTTCATTCTCGGAGGACAGAACCCCAATGTGCGATTTGGGTTTGCCGAACAGGGACTCATGGCACCCAGTACCGAACTGACACAAGCTTTCCGGCAAAATCAAGCCATCAACATTCAGGTAAATGCCCTAGCGGAGCCTTTTAGGGACTTCAGGATCACCTTTGAAGCAAGAAAAAGAGAAAGTGGTGAATACAGTGAAATCTTCCGTAATTCAGAAAGTAATCCTGGAGAGTTCACCTCTTTGAGCCCAAACCGAATGGGGGGATATAGTATAACCTACTCCATGCTCAGGACAACTTTCGCCAGAGATGACCAAAGTAATAATTCTCCCATATTCAGTCAATTTGAACAAAACAGATCTATCATCCAAAGCCGCCTCAATGCTGCAAATCCTGGTGGTGAATATACACTTAATGGGCAGGATGTGTTGACTTTAGCATTTATATCTGCCTATTCAGGAAGAGACCCTGGAGAAATAGAATTAAACCCCTTTCCTAGAATCCCAATCCCCAATTGGCGTTTGGATTACAAAGGTCTTTCTCAAGTTCCAGCATTAAGAGAATATTTTGCGAGCATCAACCTTACTCACGGCTATGCTTCAACCTATGAGGTAAGTAATTTTTCCAATTCTTTACTATATCAGACAGGTTTGGAGCTATTTAATAGTGTCAGAGACATCCCCGGTGCTACACTTACCAATGAATTTGGTGAATACATACCGATCTTTGTATTGAATCAAGTGATTTTGACCGAAAGATTTTCACCACTTATAGGTATCAATTTATTGACAAAAGATCGCTTAAATATAAATTTAGAGTATAATACAGAGAGGAATATCGGACTTAATTTTTCCAACGCCCAGGTAACTGAACAAAACAGCCGGGATTTTGGGTTTGACCTAGGATATACTAAAGCTGGAGTCAAAATTCCATTCAAAATTCAGGGAAGACAGGAAGTTCTCAAAAATGACCTTCAATTACGATTAAATACGCGAGTAGTAGACACAAGGCAAATTCAGCGAAAATTAGAAGAACCTGCCACTGTAACCAATGGAAATCTTAATTTACAGATTCGGCCAACAATTGGATATGTGATTAACCAGAGTCTAAATATTCAATTTTATTTTGATAGGACAGTCAATGATCCACGTGTCACTACCGCCTTCCGTAGGAGCTCTACAGCCTTTGGTGGACAACTACGATTTAATTTATCACAATAGGTTTTTTGATTTGATGAATCCTTGTATTTTTACCGACCTTAATAAAAACTCAATTTATGAATTTGCCTAAAGAACTAAAGTACACCAAAGACCACGAATGGGTCAAAATTGAAGATGGTGTAGCTACTATCGGAATCACCGAATTTGCACAAAGAGAACTGGGTGACATCGTCTATGTGGAAGTAGAGACAGTCGGTGAGTCCATTGCTTCAGGTGAAGTGTTTGGAACAGTAGAAGCAGTAAAAACTGTCTCAGATTTATTCATGCCTCTAGAAGGTGAGATTCTGGAATTCAACGAAGAGCTTGAATCATCTCCTGAATTGGTCAATGAGTCTCCGTATGAAGATGGTTGGATGATAAAAGTAAAAATTAGCGGAGAACTTCCGGAAGATCTTTTGACTTCTGAAGAATATGCTGAATTGATCGGAGCCTAATTGAGTTTAAATAATCACAGATTATTACCGGCCATCATTTGGTTAGTCATTGTCTTGATTGCACTATTGACACCCGGAAATAATTTACCGAAAACACCCACCTTCCCGCATGCAGATAAATTGGTTCATTTTGGCATATTTGCTGTTTTGACCTTTTTATGGTGCAGGGTGGGCACCTTAAATGCTGAAAATCAGCTCGATTGGAAAAAATTATTGACTAATTTATTAGTATTTACAATAATTTTCCCTATATTAGTAGAGTATTTACAAAAATACATACCCAAAAGATCCTTTGAGTATGAAGATATCGTAGCTAACCTTGTGGGAGGGCTAGCAGGTTTTGTAGTCTTTTTCCTTTTATATAAGGCTAAAAGTAGACTTGTATAAGTAAAAATAATTGGCTACAATTGTTATCTAATAGATTTGAAATTAATTAACCTTTATAAAGTACAACCATGGAAGCTAAAAAAACGCCAAAGGCGGATTTGACCAAAAAGTCAGGATTGTTCCTGAACTTAGGTCTTTTCGTTAGCGTCGGATTGGTTCTGTTTGCTTTCGAATACAAATCCTTCGATGATTTGGGCTTGAAAGATTTAGGACAGGTATCCGATGATTTTGAAGAACTACTCGATATTCCAATCACAGAACAGCCGCCACCGCCACCGCCGCCAATTGAGCAGCCGGTAATTCAGGAAATTCCTGATGAAGTGGAAATTGAAGAAAAAATTGAAGTAAACTTCGATTTGGATGTTCAGGAAGATCAAGTCATCAAAGAAGTCGTTATTGCTGATGCCCCTGTAGTGGAGAAAGCAGATGAAATTTTTGATGTTGTGGAAAACTCTCCTGAATTCCCTGGAGGTATGGAAGCTTGGAATGATTATTTAAGAAAAAATCTTAAATACCCAACTCAAGCAAGAAGAATGGGGATTGAAGGTACAGTTTATGTTGTATTCGTAGTAAACACCGATGGATCAATTCAGGATGTTGATATCTTGAGAGGAATTGGCGGTGGATGTGATGAAGAAGCACTTCGAGTGGTTTCTAATGCTCCTAAGTGGACACCTGGTAAGCAAAGAGGACGTCCGGTAAGAGTTAGGATGAGACTTCCGATCAGATTCAAACTTGGATAATCCATATCCATAAAAATATAAGGAGGGGCTTAACGCCCCTTTTTTTATGTGTAATTGATAAAAAAACTGCAGAAGTGTTTTCTGCAGTTTTTCTAATTTCGGAGTGTACTGTATGATTATATAACTCCCAATTCTTTCCCTACTGCAATAAATGCAGCTATTGTAGTATCGAGTTGAGACTTTTCGTGTCCCGCAGAAATCTGAACCCTGATCCTTGCCTGGCCTTTCGGAACAACCGGATAATAAAATCCAATGACATAAACTCCTTTCTCAAGAAGCTTTTCAGCCATTTTTTGTGAAAGCACTGCGTCATAAAGCATGATAGGAACTATGGCATGTTCACCAGGTTTGATATCAAAACCAGCCTCGGTCATTTTTGACCTAAAATACTTTGTATTCTCTTCCAATCTATCCCTCAATTCAGTTGTCTCTGTCAACAAATCAAATACCGCAATTGATGCCCCTGTGATGGATGGAGCCAAAGTATTGGAAAATAAGTAAGGTCTAGAACGCTGTCTTAATAACTCAATGATTTCTTTTCTGCCTGAAGTAAAACCTCCTGAGGCTCCCCCTAAGGCCTTGCCTAAGGTTCCTGTAATGATATCAATTTTTCCCATTACGCCACAGTGTTCATGAACACCTCTTCCTGTTTTACCCATAAAGCCAGTAGAATGACATTCATCCGACATGACAACGGCTTTGTATTTTTCTGCAAGGGCTACAATTTTATCTAACTGGGCAATGGTACCGTCCATAGAAAATACACCGTCTGTTACAATGACTTTTTGTTTGGCTCCTTTAGCATCTGCTTCTTGTAGCTGCGCTTCCAGGTCGGACATATCGTTATGCTTATAACGGAATCTCATGGCCTTACACAATCGAACTCCGTCAATAATCGACGCATGGTTGAGTGCATCTGAGATGATAGCGTCTTCAGGCCCGAATATGGGTTCAAAAACACCTCCATTCGCATCAAATGCTGCTGCATAAAGTATGGTATCTTCTGTGCCTAAAAATTCTGATATCTTTTTCTCCAGTTCCTTATGGATATCCTGTGTTCCGCAAATAAACCTAACTGAAGACAGTCCAAAACCGTGGGTATCTATCGCCTTTTTGGCGGCCTCCACCACTTTGGGATGCGAGGAAAGCCCCAGATAGTTGTTTGCACAGAAGTTAAGTACTTTCTTACCTCCGGTAATCGTAATCTCTGACGATTGAGGTGAAGTTATAACTCGCTCTTTTTTGAAAAGTCCAGCTTCCTCAATGTCCTTCAATTCTTGTTCTAATTTGGGTTTTAACGTTTCGTACATATTTTATTGACTTGATTATATTTAAAAACACTCGTGGAAATTAAATGTTATACATTCACTGAAATCACTATTTTTGCCACTCAAACCCAAATATAATCAAAAAAGCTCAGGGGTCAGGTCTGGCCTTGAGGTAGAAACAACCCATATGGATAGAATACTTATAATCGGCTCTGCTGGACAATTAGGTTCTGAATTATCCCACGCACTGACTGACATATATGGAGGCGATAATGTAATTGCCACCGATATCAGTCCTGATAATCTCCAGAAATTAGATTTTTGTAAGACAGAAGTTCTCAACGTACTGGATAAGGACGCAGTAAGGGCCTTGGTGAAAAGAGAGAATATCAAGCAGATTTATCATTTAGCAGCCGTACTTTCAGCAACAGGTGAGAAAAACCCCCTATTTGCATGGCACCTAAATATGGAGAGTCTCTTATTTATCCTAGAATTGGCAAAAGAAGAGAAATTAGATAAAGTCTACTGGCCCTCATCCATTGCCGTGTTTGGACCGAATACACCAAAAGTCAACACACCCCAATACTGCGTAAAAGAACCTAATACGGTGTATGGGATTTCTAAGCAAGCAGGAGAAAGATGGTGTGAATATTATTTTCAAAAATTCAATGTGGATGTAAGGAGCCTTAGGTATCCAGGACTGATTGGTTACAAATCTCTTCCTGGAGGAGGCACTACAGATTATGCAGTAGATATTTACCATAAGGCCATCGCAGGAGAACATTTTGTTTCTTTTTTAAGAGAAGATTCCTACTTACCGATGATGTATATGCCTGATGCCATCAAAGCAACATTGGATCTCATGCATGCCCCAAGGGAAAAAGTCAAGATCAGGTCTAGTTATAATCTTGCTGCAATAAGCTTTTCGCCAAAAGAAATCTTTGAAAGTATCAAATCTCACTATCCTGACTTTAGTATCAGTTTTGAGCCGGATTTCAGACAGGCAATTGCAGATTCATGGCCTGACAGTATAGACGACAGTAGGGCAAGAGAAGACTGGGGCTGGAGTCATGACTTTGATCTAAAAAAAATGACAGCAGATATTTTGCAACATCTTCCTAGCTATTCCTTTTAAAAAAAGCCCTGAAGCAATTATATACTTCAGGGCTTTTTCGATTTATAATTTAGCTTCAATCTGTTCAGGTTCAAAACCTAGCACCAATTCTTCATCAGGAAATTCAATGATCGGCCTTTTTATCATACTGCTTTTTTGACTCAGTATATTCAAGGCTTCCTTCTCATCTTTCAGCTTTTCTTTTTCCTCTTCAGATAGCTTTCTGTAGGTCATTCCCTTTTTGTTGATGAGCTTTTCGAAACCAACCTTATCCGCAAACATCACCAATAAATTTGCATCAGGTGCTTCTTTTTTATAGTCAGTAAAGGTATATTCTACTCCTTTTTCATTTAAGAAGTCAAATGTTTTTTTCATGGTATTACAATTTTTGATACCATATACTTTCAATTCCATATTACTTCAGTTTGATTAATGAATTTCTTTTAATGCTTCCATATTGGCTTCCAAAATATTTTGGATTAGATCCTCTTTCAGTGCTGTTGATAGAAAAAGGCTCTCAAATTGCGAAGGAGCCAAATAAATCCCTCTTTTGAGCATTGCCTGGAAATACTTCCCAAACAAAGCAGTGTCAGCATACTTAGCCGATGCAAAGTCAAAAACTTCCTTCTCGGTAAAGAAAAGGCTATACATACTCCCTAGGTGATTGACAGTATAGTTCAACCCCAAATCAGCTAAGCCTGACCTGATTCCAGAAGCTATTTTCTCACCTATATCATTCAGCTGGACATAAACCTCAGGATGCTCATTGAGATAATTCAACATGGTTAGACCAGCTGCCATCGCAATCGGGTTACCAGAAAGGGTTCCGGCTTGATAGACAGGTCCGGCAGGAGAAACAAACTCCATAATCTCTTTCTTGCCACCGTAAGCACCAACAGGCATGCCGCCACCTATGATTTTCCCGAGGGTAGTCATATCAGGCGTTACACCAAAAAGCTCCTGAGCTCCGCCCTTAGCGAGCCTAAACCCTGTCATTACCTCGTCAAAAATCAAAACAATTCCCTCGCGATTACAAATTTCTCTCAGGCCTTGCAGGTAACCCTCTTTGGGAAGTGTCAATCCCATATTACCAGGTACAGGCTCAAGTATAAGCGCGGCTATCTCATTTTTATTGGCAGCTACCAATTGCTCAATTGCTTCTAAGTTATTATAAGGAGCCAAAAGCGTATCCTTCGCTGTTCCCTTTGTAACGCCAGGCGAATCCGGGTTTCCCATCGTAATCGCTCCAGAACCTGCAGAGATCAAAAAGGAATCACCATGACCATGATAATGTCCTTCCATTTTGATGAATTTATCTCTGCCTGTGTATCCCCTTGCCACCCTAATGGCTGACATGGTCGCCTCAGTTCCAGAATTGACCATCCTCACTTTTTCAACTGAAGGCACCATTGACACGATAAGCTCTGCAATTTCTACCTCACGGGCCGTTGGTGCACCAAATGAGGTTCCGTTTTCCATTGCTTTTATTACTGCTTCCCTGATCATCGGATGGTTGTGCCCGAGGATCATTGGACCCCAGCTATTGATCATCTCAATGTATGCATTCCCGTCTTCATCATAAATAAAGGCCCCGTCTGCCCTTTTTATGAATATAGGATCTCCTCCTACTGCTCTAAATGCACGAACGGGAGAATTTACTCCTCCCGGTATATAATTTTTTGCTTTTTCAAACAATGACTTACTTTGGGTAATCTGCATGAATAATATATTATTTGATTTCTAATTTTCCATTTTCCAATTTCAATAGAGGAACAAACTTGTTGCTCAGACTGTTTTTGAAATCAAGTCCGTAACTTATTTTTCCTTCCCAAAAACCCTTTTTATTTAAATTAGTCCTAAAATCAAACCCCTGATCACTATTTATCACCGAGCCAATCCATTGGGCAAGTTCATACCCCAGATGGGCATTGAATGTGGGGTGGGTTATGTATTGGTTAAAATATTTTTCCCTGAAAGATTTGATGTTCTCTTCACCAAGTCTAAGTGAGTTATTCCCTATAAAATAAAAATTCTCGCTTTCCAACATTTCAAAATTGGCAAAATTGAAATAGAGCCAGGTATCCATGACCAATATCGGAACACTTATATTTTGAGATTCCAGAAAACCCAAGGTAGAAGAACCTATACTAGGATCGTCTGCAAGTAAGATAACCAAATCAGCTGCTGAACTTGCATCACTACTGAGGCGAAGATCTCTCAAAAAATCTATAATTGATTTTCCTGATACATTTTCTGACCTAATAACATCAAAATTGAACTTTGTGGCTGTTTCCTTTATTTGTCTAGCCAATTGTTCATCCCTTAAGGCTGAAGAGTAAGCTAAAGCTATTCTCTTACCATTGATGTTTTTTCTTGCAAAATCCACCACACCGTCTGATATAGAACTTACAGAAGGTCTAAAAAGATAGGCAAATTCCAATCCCCGAATTTTATCGTCCACATTGGATAGCGGGTTGATAAAAGGGATTTTTCTGCTTTCGGCATAACTCATCACAACCTCCACTTCCTCTGGGTAAATAGGCCCAATGATGACATCTGCTTGCCTTAAAAAAGGATCTGCCAATATACTTTTTATTTTTCCTTCATCCCTGCCTGTATCAAATGACTTCATATTTACTTTGACTCCAGATTTTTTCAATTGCTCGACTCCCATCAAGATTCCCTGATAAAGTTCAAACACAAAGTTTCCAGAATTCAGATTCCTGACTCCTGAACCTCCCGAGTAATTGAATGGAAGAAGCAATGCAATCTCCAACACATCCCCATTCTTATCTTCAGTAGTCCCAGCGAAAACATTATCTGACTTTCTTATTTCAGCATACATCTCTCTTTCAGCAGAAGAAAGAATAGTTTTTCTATCTAACTGGGATTTAAGAGCCAACCTGTAGCCGGCGTTTTCGGTATAATTCCTTGCATTTCCGAGTAAGAAGTCGAGTGGAGCTTCTTTTAAGAATTGGAATGTCGCGTTTTCTGCTTCCCTTTTCAGAGATTTATCCGAAATGGAATTGATGACTTCAAGCGCTTCTTTATTTTTCCCTTCCTGAAAATAAGAGAGTGATAAAAGATACTTTGCATCTTCTGACTTTTGCCAGCTTCTTTGATCTGCTATTCTTTGAAGTGTAGTTCTTGCCAACTCATATTGCTTGCTTTGATAGGCAGCATGGGCAAAATGATAATTGGCATAATTAGAAAGCTGACCGTACTGATCTCTATCCATATAAGGCTTAAGAAGCTCCATGGCTTCACCATAATTACCATATCCAATCAATGTTTTGGCTCTATTGTAATCACTTAACCTATCTTGAGCTAAACTGTCTACAAAAAATGAAGCAACAAAAAGAAATAGAAAGAAGACTCGTCTCATAAATGACATTTTCAAATTAATAGGCAAATTCTGTACCTTTTTCAAGGTCACGAATTTAACCCATTTTCGACCAAAAGAAAAGAAAAATGCCACCCTTCAGCGGATGGCATCATTTCATTTGATCGATTTCAACGAATAATTTATTCCCACTCTATTGTAGCAGGTGGTTTGGAAGAAATATCATATACCACTCTATTCACCCCTTTTACCCTATTGATAATTTCATTTGACATTTTACCTAGGAACTCATATGGAAGATGGATCCAGTCGGCTGTCATACCGTCAACCGAGCCTACAGCCCTCAATGCTACTACCCTCTCATAAGTTCTTTCGTCTCCCATTACTCCTACGGATTGAATAGGTAATAAAATGGCGCCAGCCTGCCATACTTGGTCGTATAGATTGTGGTTTTTGAGCCCTTGAATAAAAATATGATCCACTTCTTGAAGGGTTTTGACTTTCTCTTCAGTGATATCCCCAAGAATCCTAATGGCCAATCCTGGACCAGGAAACGGATGTCTGCCAATAATGGTTTCCGGTATCTCCAAAGCTCTCCCTACTTCTCTGACTTCATCCTTGAAAAGCGTATTCAATGGTTCAACCACTGAAAGTTTCATGAAATCAGGAAGTCCACCGACATTATGATGTGACTTTATGGTAGCCGAAGGTCCTTTTACCGAAATAGACTCTATGACATCGGGATATATTGTCCCTTGCCCAAGCCACTTTACGCCATCGATCTTGTGCGCCTCATCATCAAAAACTTCGATAAAAGCTTTGCCTATTGCTTTTCGTTTAGCCTCTGGATCTGATATCCCTGCCAAAGCATCATAAAACCTTTGCTTGGAGTCTACCCCGATGACATTTAGACCAAGGGTCTTATAGGATTCCAACACCTCCTCATATTCGTTTTTTCTCAAGAGTCCATTGTCTACAAATACACAGGTGAGGTTCTCACCTATTGCCCTATGTATCAGTGTTGCTGCCACTGAAGAATCAACGCCACCGGAAAGTCCCATGACCACCTTGTCAGCACCAATCCTCTCTTTCAGTTCAGCCACTGTGATGTCAATAAACATATCGGAAGTCCAATCCTGAGCGCATCCGCAAATATTGACCACAAAATTTCTCAAAAGGTTTTTACCTTCGGCCGAATGTGTTACTTCAGGATGAAATTGTATCCCGTATGTTTCTTCATTTTGAACTTTGAATGCTGCTACTTTAACCGAAGCTGTACTGGCTATCACATCAAATCCATCAGGAAGCGTTTTTATGGTATCTCCATGTGACATCCACACTTGAGACCCATGTGTCATTTCTTTTAATAAATCATAATGTAAGTCTATATGATCTAGGTTAGCTCTCCCATACTCCCTGATTTCAGAAGGAAGAACCTCGCCTCCATATTTTTGAGCTAAAAGTTGAGACCCATAGCAAACTCCCAAAATGGGTAATTTTCCCCTCAATGCATCTAGGTCGATGTCCGGAGAACCTTCGTCTCTCACTGAGCAGGGACTGCCTGAAAGGATTACCCCTTTGTGATCTGAGGTAATTTCAGGAATATTATTGTAAGGGTGGATTTCGCAATAAACATTAAGTTCCCTAACTCTTCGAGCGATGAGTTGTGTATACTGAGAACCAAAATCTAAGATGAGTATCTGTTCTGCCATGCGCAAAGGTACACAGGCAAGTGAAAATGAGAAAAGGAAATCAGTAAATTTTCAGAAGATTATTTTGCCTTGATGGAAAATGCTCTTTTTGGGTTATCTACCAAAATCTGATTTAGCTCATCTTCTGTAAATCCTTTTTCCTTCATTTTGGGTATTAACTCATCAAATAAAGCGTTAAAACCCTTAAAATCACCCCCATCAGGTTCTCCTGGGCTATACCAGCCTGCATCATGCGAAAGTAAGACTTGATTTAAAAGACCATTTTCTTTTGAAAAAAGAACCCTTTCCAAATGTCCATCCACATCCCAAACGATCCCATCCAAACTGATCCAAACTCCGATCTCTGCAGCTTTTTTGTAATTTTCAAAGTCTTTTTCAGCCTGCGCATGTACCCAAACGAAATTTGACGGATCTACTCCTTCTGCCATCAAAATATCAATTTCGGCTTTTGCAGTGGACCATGGCCCGGTATGAGAAACAATCAGCAACCCTGTCTCTTGATGTGTTAAAGCTGCAGCCTTCACGAGTTTTTTATCCATATCAGAAAGTTCAGCACCTTCATTGACTGAAATTTTGATAAACCCTGGGATCACACCCGTATCTTCAATACCCTCTTCAAATTCCCTGATCCATCTTGCAGCCAATTCACTTGCAGTTTCAGTATATGCATGTTCTGGAAGGTATTTTCCTCCTACCGCTCCATAATAGCCTGTGTTGGTTAGGAATCGAATACCCGTCAGATCACTTAGTTTCTGCAATAACTCCGGATCTTTCCCTAAATAGCTGGGAGTGCATTCAATCAGGGTCTTTACTCCCTTGGATTTGATCTCTTCCAAAAATGGCAATACCCGTTGAACAACTGAATCTTTATCCCAACGATGATACCCCGTAGAATCAGCACCTATAAAATCCACCAAAATATGCTCATGAATCAAAGTCAGCCCCATATCTTCGGGATTGACCCTACCTGAAACGCTTTGGATATAGGATGATTCTGCACTTGGGTCGGCACAAGAAAAAAATAAGAAAGCAATTAAGAAGGGCAGTATGATCCTTTTCATATCAATTTTCTAGATGACAGAATTAAAAATAAAGATAAATTGAATAAGACCACCAATGATTTACTAACAAATGAATCCTAATATCCCAAAGCATGGAATAGAATGACGAAACCAGCCTTCAATTTGTAGGTATTTTTATTAAAAAAATCACGGTTTTTTTGACTCAAAATTTCAATGGTATTTTTAGAAAATGTAGATCCGAATTTGCACCACTAACCAATTAAACAAGGGGCTTAGATCAAACCGATATTATTAGAATACTTGTCCCGAGTTCGGGATTGGACATTTATTGATATTGGCTTGAAATCATATGTTAATTTCATTATAAAGATTTTACTGGCAATAAAGCTGATAATCATATTATAGAAATTATCAATCCATAGCTTCACTCCCATTTTCACCTTCAAAAAGTGTT
>NZ_REBN01000263.1 GCF_007692705.1 Mongoliibacter sp. | reverse complement strand
GTCTGACTCCAATTACCTCGGATCCTTCTGCGACCCCATTGCAGCCATTTGATCCTGAGTTTAGTAATAACTTCGAGGTGGGAATGAAAAATGACTTTCTCAACAATACTTTGAGATGGAATTTCAGTGCTTTTTATACCACAGTAGATAACATTCAAGTGCCACAATTGGTGTTGCCTGATGCCATTGTCATTACACGAAATGAAGGCCAACTTACAAGCAAGGGCTTGGAATCAGAATTGACAGCTCTTGTGGGAAATAATTTCACATTTGGTTGGAACGCGGGTATTACTGATGCACGGTTTACAACTTTAGATATTGCAGAACAGGAAAATAACATCGATTACAGCGGTAACAGGCAGTTGTTTACACCCAGTTTCACTTCTTTGGTCTTGGCACAGTATCAAAAAGTATTGAATCCGGAAAAAGAGATTTCTCTCTTATTAAGAGGGGAGTGGCAATATTTTGGAGAAACTTTCTTTGACCTTCCCAATACCCTCAGTCAGGATCCTTACCAACTATTTAATGCCAGAATTGGTGTAAATGTTAAAAATATCGAGTTGGGTTTATGGTTGAGGAATATCACCAACACGCGTTATGTGGCTTATGCTTATAATTTTGGTGCAGCACATCTGGGCGAACCTGCGACGTTTGGTTTTTCCGGGAGGTTGAATTTTTGATAATGAGAAGTCGAATTCCAAGATATTTACCCTTAGACTTTAGAGCTTTCGGATAGCCTAGAGCTTATCTGAGACGATATCAATTGATACCTGCACTCCGGGAGGCGGATTGGATATTGTTAGATATTGAACAGAAAAAAGTTACTGGATTTTTTTCAATTTTTAAATATATAAAGAGAAACTGACTTGAGTTGGTTTCTCTTTTTTATTTAACCTTATCTGGATTAAGATTGAGGGGTAGAAAGAAGATAGTTGGGTGAATGTAAAAATCCAATGAATTAAAAATGTATGAGCTGATTAAATCATTTAATCGGCTCAAATAATTCGTATATTTGAGCCGATTAGTTAAAATATTTGGCTCATGACCTACAACTGGCAACATCAAAATTGGCCTAATTTCCAGTATGATTTGGAAGCTCTACGGCCTTTATTTCTAGAATTTTCCTTGGAATGGGCTGAATTGAATGGAATGGAGAAAGGGCTATCTGGGGATTTAGAAGAAGAAACGGTAATCAATATCATGGTTTCTGAGGCAATCAAATCATCTGCCATTGAGGGAGAGTATTATAGCCGCGAAGATGTCATTTCGTCCATCAAAAACAAGCTAGGGCTTAATAAAACACCTATAAAAGTTAAAGATCGTTATGCAATCGGAATTTCTGACTTGATTGTTGAGGTTAGAGCTAGCTATCAGGAACCCTTGAGTACGGAGATGCTTAAAGATTGGCATAAGGTACTCTTTGTACACGCTAAAAATATGATTGTTGGAAACTGGAGGGAGGGAGAAGATCCTATGCAGGTAGTATCTGGGCCTATAGGGAGAGAAATAGTTCATTTTGAAGCTCCACCTTCGAAAGATGTAGCCAAGGAAATGAAGGCTATGATCAATTGGTATAACCAATTAAACTTTCCCCAGATTGATGTCATAGGTTCAGCCTTATTGAAATCAGCCATTGTACATCTGTATTTTGAATCCATCCATCCATTTGAAGATGGAAACGGACGAATCGGTAGAGCCCTTGCTGAAAAAGCATTGTCACAGAGTTTAAAAAAACCTGTTTTGTTAAGTATTTCTAAAACCATAGAAGCAGATAAAAAGATGTATTACCAAGCCTTAAAAGATGCACAAAGAGGCATGGATATCACAGCTTGGATAGAATACTTTATCAAAGTGGTTATCTTAGCTCAAAGGGACTCAAAAGCTTTGGTAGGTTTTCTTTTAGAAAAAGTGAAATATTTCGATAAATATAAAGACTACATGCAAGACCGACATGTCAAAGTCATTGAAAAAATGTTTGATGCAGGAACGGAAGGCTTCCAGGGAGGTATGAGTGCTAAGAAATACATGTCCATCACCCATGTTTCTAAAGCTACAGCAACTAGAGACTTACAATATCTCCACGAACATGGACTATTGATCCAGTCAGGAGCAGGTAGATCTGTGAGGTATGAGTTGAATTTAAATGGGTGTTCATTAAATTGAAAAGCTAGAAGGTTTGCTTTTCGGTTCTTCTCTCACCCATCACCCCCTTTCACAAGCTTTATCTCCTTTTCCGTCAACACATACAGTTCATAAACCATTTGATCGATCTGTGTTCTTACAGGCTCATCCTTTAAAATGCCTTATTTAAAGCCAGCCTTTGTTTAAGATTTTTGTGGATCTGCATGCTAAATGAATAAATTTGATCAATGCTTTTCAATTAAACTTATTCTGCAAATAGGACAGAGCCATCAAATAAGCCTCTTTGGTAGCTTCTTCATCATGTCTTGGATTGGAAGGGTTGGCAAAACCATGTACAGCGTCGAAAATCTTATACTCCAAGTTTTTTCCAGCCTCATCCATTGCATCCGCAAATTCTTCTATTACTTCTTTAGAAATATTTTGTTCTGTCGCAAATAGACCCAATACATCTGAGTTAAGCTTTTTCAGTCTATCAACCTCTCTGATTGGCATGCCATAATAAATGATTGAACCGATATTTTGATCTCCTAACAGCAATGCTGATTTCAGAGACCAAGCTCCTCCAAAGCACCAACCCACATTGGCTATTTGTGCATCAGGTCCAGCAAAGCTCTTACCAGCCAACACGATGCTTTCCAGTCTTTCTTCATTGGTAGAACGCATAAAACTTCCCGCCTCCTGAGGATCAGAAGTAACATTGCCATCATACATATCGAGTGCAAGTACATTTACATTTCCTCCAAGGTCATTATAAAAACGATCAGATTCTTCTTTAATATTGTCGTTGAGGCCCCACCATTCCTGATAAACGAATAGCCATTTGTCAGAAGGCTCTTTGGAACGAATCATGTATGCACTGGCATCTTTCCCGTCAGCAGCTGGGAAAGTGATCATTTCGCCCATTCCTTCAAAATCGAATGGAATCGGAGATGGATGAAATGCCACAAAAGCAGGATCATCCAAAAAAGCAATCATTTCGGAAGGGCCGGTATGGCAAATGGTGATTTCTTCACTGAATTCTGATTTTTCAGAATGGCTTGCCCAAAGGGCAAACATGCCCGTAAGGATAAAACTGATATAGGTAAATATTTTATACATATGATTTTTATTTTAGGTACTGAATTAAAACGGAAAGTAGATATTGGTGTTTAAAACACTTATGAAATATACCTGATTTATTTTTTAAGGGGAAGACATTTTATTTGACTTGCATATTCTTACCAGTCAAACTGAATTCTTTCCGATTGCATGTAGAATTTTGTTTGGTAATAATCATAGGTGTATTTTAGACAGTCACTAAACTGAAATCACATGAGAAAATCTTACTTCTTATGGGCATTTGCATTCTTTCTTTTTGCTGGAAATGCGATTGCCCAAAAGGTCCCAACCCCAAAAGAACATTTTGGATTTGATATAGGCGATGATTACAAATTGGCTACTTATACAGCTACAGATGATTATTTCCGAAAAGTGGCTGAGTTATCAGACAGAGTGAAGTTTGTTGAAATAGGACCCACTGCCGAAGGAAGGCAGATGCCTATGATGATCATCACTTCTCCTGAGAATCATGCCAATTTGGATAAGTATAAGGAAATTTCCCAAAAATTGGGAAGGGCTGAGGTTAGCCCAGAAGAAGCAAGGTCCTTGGCTAAGGATGGCAAGGCCGTGGTATGGATTGACGGTGGTTTGCACTCCACAGAAACTGTAGCTTCCCACCAACTGATACCTACATATTATGAACTCGCGACAAGCAATGATCCTGAAATCCTCAGGTTCCTTGATGATCTGATCATCTTGATGGTGCAGACCAATCCAGATGGACAGGAAATCGTGACCGACTGGTATATGAGTAGGGAAGATGTCACCAAAAGAGATATGAGAACTCCCTACATGTACCATAAATATGTTGGTCATGATAATAACAGGGACTTTTTTATGAATAACCTGGACGAGTCTACCAATATCTCCTTACAACAGTATGTGGAGTGGTTACCTCAGATTATTTTTAACCATCACCAAACTTCACCTGCTGGAACGGTGGTAGCTGGACCTCCCTATAGAGATCCGTTCAATCACGTATTTGACCCTTTGATCATGACGAGTCTTGACGGAGTTGGTGCCGCGATGATTAATAGATTGAATTTTGAAGGTAAACCAGGCTATACAAGACTTGGAGGTTCTGTATTTTCTTCTTGGTGGAATGGTGGTTTGAGAACTACACCTTATTTCCACAATATGATCGGTATCCTTACCGAAACTACGGGTGGACCTACTCCATCTGAGATTCCTCTGGTTCCGGAAAGGTTGATTCCTACACACGCCACTCCTTTTCCCATAGAACCTCAGAAATGGAATTTTAAAAAATCAATAGATTATTCAGTTTCTATGAACTGGGCAGTATTGGACTTTGCAAGTAGGAATTCCGATGCGCTTTTACTCAATATTTATACAATGGGTAAAAACAGTATAGATAGAGGAAATATGGATCATTGGACCAAATATCCAAAAAGATCTGCAGCTGTACAGCAAGCCTTCGATAAAGCCAAAGAAGAAAAAGAAGCTGATGATCCGGAAATGGCTTATTACGGAATGAGAAGTGGTTTGCCCTCAGAGTATTTTGGTAAAATATTTGAAGATAAAGAACTGCGTGATCCAAGAGGGTTTATTGTACCAGCGGATCAGCCTGATTTTCAAACAGCCATCAGGTTTGCCAATGCTTTGATCAAGTCTGGGATTCAGGTGCACAAAGCTTCTGAAGATTTTTCAGTGCAAGGAAAGCAGTACCCGAAAGGATCATTGGTATTCAAATCTGCACAGGCTTTTAGGCCGCATTTGCTTGACATGTTCGAGCCACAGGATCACCCTAATGACTTCGAATTTCCAGGAGGCCCTCCTAAAAGACCTTATGATGCAGCCGGTTGGACTTTAGCCTTCCAAATGGGAGTAGATTTTGATAGGATTCTCGATGAATTCGATGGTCCATTTGAAGCACTTCCATATGGAGAGGTACTTGATTTTGTACCTACAAGAGTTCCAAGTGGTTCAGGTATGTTGATAGATGTCAGAGGTAACAATTCCTTTATTGCTGTCAACGAACTGTTGAAAGCAGGAGCGAATGTATCACGTACTACTACTGAGGCTTCGGGATTCCCCGCTGGTAGTTTTTATGTTTCCGGAAATAAATCTGTTTTAGAAAAAGCAGCTAAGGAATATGGTGTCAAAATGGTTGCTTCTTCAAGACCTTCAGGAACTGTAAGCTTGAAGCCAGCCAGGATCGCACTTTTTGACCATTATGGAGGATCCATGCCTTCAGGATGGGTGAGGTGGATGTTGGAGCAATACCAATTCCCATTCCAGGTAATCTATCCAAAGGATATTGATGCTGGAAATCTGAATGCCAAATATGATGTAATACTATTTATTGGCCCTGGAGCACCAGGAACAGTAAGAAGTTGGGGTGGTATGCCAAAAGAAGAGGATATTCCGCAGGAATACCACAAGCTTATGGGTAGCTTGAGTAAAGAAAAGTCTGTTCCTCAATTAAAGATGTTCATGGAGAATGGTGGAAATGTAGTTGCCGTTGGGGCCAGTACTTCTCTTGCTTTTGATCTTGGACTTCCGGTAAGTAATGCCTTGGTAGAGAAACAGTCTGATGGTACTGAAAAACCACTTGGGGGTGATAAGTATTACATTCCTGGAAGTATTCTCAAAGCGAACTTGGATACCAATAGCCCTGCTAATTGGGGCATGGGAGAATCGGCCAATATGGTTTTCAATAATTCTCCTGTCTTTTCTTTAGCGCCTGATGCCTTAATGAACGGAGTGAAACCATTGGCTTGGTTTGGGACAGAGTCTCCTTTGGTGTCCGGATGGGCGTGGGGAGAGTCTTATCTGAGAAATGGCGTGGTTGCCTTTGAGGCTCCTATTGGAAAAGGAAAACTTTATGCCTTTGGTCCTGAGGTTACTTTTAGGGCGCAGGCACACAATACCTTCAAATTACTTTTCAATCAGCTTTATAAATAAGCTTTCGGTTGATATAAGTTTTAAAAGGGCGGAAATTTTCTGCCCTTTTTTGGTTTTTCCTGGAAGCATGGCTGACTCTTGTTTAATTGTTTAACTGTGTAGTTGTTTAATCGATTAACTGATTGGTGAAAAGGTTTTTGTTAAGGGTTAAAGGTTAAAAGTTAAGGTGTGTAAAATTAGAATTTGATCTTATTTGATGAACTTATGAATTGATGAACTGTTGAAACCCAATGGCGTCGTCATTCGTAAATCGTCATTCGTATTTTTTTTGATGAACAGGGGAACTTAAGGGTGTTTATTGTTAAGTGTAGGGGCCAATGGTCTAGCCCCCTAATAATCGGACAATTTAATTTTTGGTATTGTATAAAAACTC
>NZ_REBN01000172.1 GCF_007692705.1 Mongoliibacter sp. | reverse complement strand
AAATGAATTGAATAAGGGTTCCATTAATTAGTTATTTGATTTTAGACAAATGCCAAGAAGTGTTAATAAAACTGGGGAATAAAACTTTTGTAAATCAATAGTCTCTTAAAGTAAACTAATTGTATTTGGTTATAAAAGATCATTTATGATTTGGAATTTCATTAAATAAAGATTGATTCGGCAATTTTTCAAAAGAGACAACTCCTCTTGGACTAAAATCACATTAAAGCAGAAATCAAACCCCGTTCATTTACAATTGAAAACAATAAAAACCATTCAACTTTGATTTTTTTTATCATGCAAGGCGAAATTAATTTAGCCTGAATTGAAAAAAAATTCCATAATGGAAGACAATACAAATAAAGGAATGATTCAAATGTTTGCACTAAAAAACCAACTTCTAAAAATTTCTGCTGTTTTGATTTTTTTGCTTTTCGTTCCTGCCTGCACAAAAGTTCCTTTGGTCGGGAGATCTCAATTGTCTTTGATTTCCAATACGGAACTTTTGCCCATGTCTTTCGAGCAATACAACCGAATCATAAGTGAGAGTTCATTAATGACAAAAACGGAACAGGGTAAAAGAATCCTTGAAATAGGTACTAAAATGGCTAAGGCTGTAGATCAATACATGCGTTGGAGGGGGTATGAGAAAGAATTACAGGGTTTTGATTGGGAATTCCACCTAATCGATTCTGATGCTGTTAATGCTTGGTGTTTGCCTGGTGGTAAAATAGCATTTTACAGAGGAATTCTACCCATATGTGAGACTGACGAAGGAATTGCGGCCGTAATGGGTCATGAAATAGCACACGCAATAGCCAGTCATGGAAGGGAGCGTGTATCCAACGGTTTATTGTTAAGTTTTTTAAGTTTTGGAGTGCAGGTAGCTATGGGGGAAGAGTTATCTGAACGGGAAATGATTTTTTTACAGGCTTTTGGCATCGCTACTCAATTGGGAGAACTTAAGTTTTCCAGAAAACACGAATTGGAAGCTGACAAATTGGGACTATACTTCATGGCTATGGCTGGATATGACCCC
Organism: Mongoliibacter sp.; assembly: GCF_007692705.1. Lineage (GTDB taxonomy): Bacteria > Bacteroidota > Bacteroidia > Cytophagales > Cyclobacteriaceae > Mongoliibacter. Next base: position 5,512 of record NZ_REBN01000172.1, on the reverse strand, counting down.
CGAGAAGCTCCTTCTCTCTGGGACCGTATGGAAGCGGCCGGTTCAGGAGAAAAGCCTTTAGAGTTCCTTTCCACCCATCCTTCTTATGATCGCCGAAAGCGCAGGATGTGGGGAAAAATGGATATAGCCATAGATTATTATAATAACCCTTCAAGAGATCATGAAGCTCAGGCACAATGAAAAAACATTTTTATTTACTGATTTTCCTTTATTTTTCACTGACCTTGTTGAGCGATGCACAGGTAGATGTACCTGTAGGTTTCAAGAAGGTCAGTAAAAGTGAGTCAACTGTTGATACCTACCATATCCAAGGTGACTTCACCATTCTTGGCAACACCAATCTGACGCTTCGAGATTTTAATCCCAATACCAATGGCGTAAATGTGGACAACAATCGCGTACAAATGGAGTATGTGAACATCAGCAATGAAGCTGATATTCTTAATAGTTCGTCTTCAGATTTACAGTTTTCCAATGAAAATAATGTAAATCCCGATTGTTCCGAAATACTTTTTGCAGGACTTTATTGGTCGGGGAGAGCCGAGCCCGGTATTGGGGACAGTTTTGAAGTGAGGGGAATTCCACTGAATAAACGTAAAGTAAAGTTTAAGGGCCCACTTGACGATGAATTTATCGAAGTCAAGGCCAACCAGATGGGTGCTGTAGATCGCATATTATACCCTGAAGAGGATGAATATTTGGAAATGTTTGTGGGGTATGCAGATGTGACCGATTTGGTCAACGTCCAAGGTCAGGGTACATACACTGTGGGAAATATTGCACTTACTGAGGGGAATGGAGGTGATACAGGTTATTTTGGCCACTGGGCTTTGATTGTAGTGTATAAGAACGAAGGAATGCAGTTGAGGGACATAAGCATTTTTGATGGATATGCTTTTGTTGCTGCGGAGCGGATTGGAACTTTTATTTCGGGATCTATTGACATAGAAGGATTCAATGCAAGTCAATTTGGTGATGTAAAACTGAAACTTGGAATTTTGGCTGGAGAAGGGGATCGGAATATCACCGGTGACCGCTTGGAAATAAGAAATGCGGCAAATACAAATTGGGTACCTCTCTCCCATTCATTAAATACCTCGGATAATTTTTTCAATGCATCGATTTACACCCCTAACCGGATTGATAATCAATTATTAGAAAATCGAAGAAATCCCAATTACATCAACAATTCAGGGATAGATATAGCCATGTGGGAAGTCCCTAACCCCAACAACAGCATCATTGCCAATGGCCAGACTAAAACCAGTTTCAGATTTGGTACCAGGCAAGATCTGTATATTATTTATGCCCTTGCCTTTTCAGTGGATGCTTATGAATCAGACATAGAGGCAAAAATAAGTGTGTTCGACAGCAAAAACATTCCAATGGAAGAATTCGGTCTTGAAAACCTCTCAGTTGATGACATAATTAGTTTCAAAATTGACATCAGGAATTTGGGATTCGAAGATATTGAAGATGCTTACTTTGAATTAGGGATACCGGATGGTGTCCTGCTTTTGGAAGAAAGTTTACAATCAACTCTCCTTTTTGACAACGATGATTTTAAAACCGGACTTGTAAATAATGGTTTGCAAGCAGAATATGATTCCAAGGATAATACCATTAAATGGAATTTAGGGAATCTCCCGGAAGTACCGGGAGGCACATTGTCTGATGTTATCGCTGAATTAAATTTTAAAATTACTCCAATCAAAAACTGTGATTGGTTTTTACTTGAAGAATGCCTTAGACTCATTCCAATCCAGGGGATAATATCAGGTAAAGGGCACATCACCAATATGTCAGTAGAGAAAAATACTGTATTTGGTGAAAGGGATTTTTCAGATTGTAATGCAGAAAGATTCGAGGAAGGTTTTCTGGTCCTGAAGGTAAATGATCTATCCAGCTGTGAAAACCAGAGCAGCAACATTCCTTTGGTATTTGATTTTTCAGAGAGGGTCTTCGACGAGAATAGGATACCTTTTGAAGAAGTGGCCGGTTTATTCCCCAACTTTGTCAGGTTTTATTCAGCCCCCCCAAGTGACCCTTCTGCTACCGAATATACAATGGAAACGGGGTTTCCTTCCGGCCAAGGAACATTCGATGTCTTCTTTGATCCTTATTTGGGAACTCAATACTCGTGTACTATAGCCTTAACCCTTATCAGTTTTGAAGACTTGGATGTGGAAGTCTCTTCAATAATAATTCCAGATTGTGAAAATGGTCAATTGTCTAAAACCGTTGACTTGAATGTTTTGGGAGGTGTAAAACCCTATGAATTTATTTGGTCCGATGACAGTGTGGACCAAAATGAGCAAACATTTACTATTAATCAGGATGGTATTTACACGCTTACTATTAAGGATCAATCCGGACAAAAGTTCAATGCTGAATTCGAGCTGCATCCCTATGAAAGATTAGCTTTAAACATTGAAGTGTTTTCAGAAAGCCTTGCATCCGATAATGCCTTTTTAGTTGGTGTACCAATTTCATTTTCAATTGCACCACCTGACGACATAAATTCTATTTTTTGGGATTTCGGTAATGGCCAAGTTTCAACTAGTGATGGGTTTTCATTGAGTTACCAAGAGCCAGGCACTTATGGTATCAAACTTATTGTAGAAGATAAATGGGGATGTATCCAGGAAGAAATTATATCCATTGATATAATTGATCATTTTTTGATGGTTCCTGAAGTATTCTCCCCCAATCAGGATGGCTTAAACGATAATTTTTTCCCGGTTTTCACCATGGTAGAAAAATTAAAGTTTTCTGTTTTCAATAAGTGGGGTGAACTGATTTTTTTCACTGAAGACATCACTTCAAGTGGTTGGGATGGTGAATTTAAAGGACAGCTCTCTCCCCAGGGGATATACGTCTACAATTTACAATATGAAACATTTGATGGCAGAAACTTAAGTAAATCAGGATCATTTCTATTAAAAAGATGAACAAATCAAAACAAATATGGGTGATGGTAGGCCTATTGTTTATGACATTACGGCTTGAGGCACAGGATTTCCAGTACAGCCAATTTTTTGCTGCTCCCCTGTATTTAAATCCTGCTTTCACAGGATCCAGCGAAATGATCAGGGTTGGATTTAACAATAGAATTCAGTGGCCGGGACTGAACAAATCTTTTAAAGCAACCAGTGTATATGCAGATTTCTATTCTCATAGTTTACAAAGTGGTTTTGGCATCAGTGCGAATTCATTTTTGGAAGAACATATTCAATTAAGAACTCAGGACATATCAGGTTTCTATTCCTATAGGTTAAAAGTTGGAGAAAGGAAATCTTTAAGATTCGGCACACAGGTAAGTTATCAGGTGAAAAGTGCAGACATGGGAGATCTAATTCATCAAGATCAGATCGATCCGCTAACAAGAACAGTTTCAGGCACTACAAGTGATTTCATTCCAGACTTTGAGAACCAACAAAACTTCAGTATTTCTTTTGGAATGTTGTACACGGACAATAATTTTTGGATAGGAATAAGCAACCACCATATCAATAATCCTCAATTATGGTTTATAGGTGATGATCAGTACAGTCATTCATTTCAAAAGTATTCCATACACGGAGGATATCAATTTTTACTTTCCGATAATTCTTTTAGTAGAAATACTTCAGAAAAATTTTTTTTGATCAAAGGTAACTACAAGCAACAAGGCCCTTTCAAGCAACTGGATCTCGCTACACAGTTAACCCTGGGTATTTTGGATTTGGGACTGGGATATAGAGGGATTCCCGGAACAGTCAACTTACCCAATAGGGACTCTATAATTTCGATGCTTGGGTTCAATATTGATTCAAAATACTTGGTAGGTTATTCTTATGATTGGCAGTTATCCGGCCTGGGGAATGACAGCAGGGGCGTACATGAAATATCCATACGGTTAAAATTCCATACTGCAGAAAGCCGTTTGAATGCCATGCAAAATCCTGCCTTGAGATGCTTTTATTACCTGTTCTGATACCTCCTGTTTGTGCGAGACATCATCACTACAATAAATAAGTATTATAAATCGGCCACTTACTGTTTCATAACTTGAAATTTGGGTCATTCGGAGCTATTTTTTGCATCTTGTTTGTACGAAAAAACAAGATAAAAAGCGGATCTGTGAGTATTCAGATTGTCCAAAAGATTACGCGTACAAATAAAATAATAAAGACCATCGGTATCGCCCATACCACCCGTGAAGAAGAACTGCTTATCCTTCTGAAAAACAATCAAATAAAGCGGGAAAAGGGTCTCTCTTCACTTTTTGTAGAACATGACGATCTGATGTTGAAAGCTTTTTGCTCATCTCATCATTGCTTCAATTTATCCTTGCTAGTAAGATTGCGGACAATCATGCTAATCTTTGAAAGAAAATACTAAATATAAATATTCTCACAAACTTTTTGCTAGATAAAAAAGCAGATCACCAATTTAAGTAGGTTGTATTCTTGATTGGTTTAATCAACCTAAATTTGTCAGTTGACAACTGATTAGATTTCAATTCTTTTGGAAATAAAAAAATATCAATTGGAATATTAAAAGGTAAATGAAATTTCTAGAGTAAAAAAGAACGAGAGATACTTTCATATTTCAATATGAGCATAATATGTTTTTGGAAAAATAACCTTTGCTTATTATACATTTCTTTAACTAAAAATAACAGATAATTAAGATGGTAAGGGTTAATTTTTGAAAAGAGCAACAAATGGTTTAAAATCGAAAATGATTATAAAACTAAGTTTACTCACAAAAATGACATTCCTGCTATATTTCACAATAGTAGGTTTAGGATCAAATGAAAATTATAAAACAGTCAATGATTTTGACATTTTTTTTGGAGAGGCAAACAATGTCAATCCATTTAGAAAAAGAGGCCAACCTGAAGAAATCAAAACCCTGAATGTCAGAATTACTGTAAAGGGACATCGCACAATAAGACAGATAGTTTCTATTGAGGTTTTTAATGGAAAAGAATGGGAACTGGCAAGGTTTGATCACAGGATACGTGCAGGATGGGTTACCATCAGATACCAACGAAGTATTTATTTTTTAAATAGCAATACCTACACCTAAATTGAATCTTAGGAATGCAACGGGTTCAGGTCATTTTTTGTCAATCATAAAACAATTGGGTGCCTACGTATTTTTAACACTAATAGCAACCTTAGGGCTTAATAATTTCAATTGATAACATTGATAAGATACACATAAAATGATCTAAATTAAAACAGGAGTTGATTTCATACAAATAATGGAATAGTTCAGCATTTAAAACATACATAAAAGAAAATCAATTCATCCCGCTCAAAAGCTGCTCTGGAAAAAATATTCCCGCAATAAAAAAACAATGAGGAGATAGTTTTTTCTTAGCAAACTGAATTTGAGGCCTCACGAGGATCAATCAACCGGCATCGCGTGTATAAGATCTTTCAAGGCAGACTCCACCGCAAGTACAGTGCCGCCATGTATACTTTCGATTTTATTTATCTTGGTTATAATATCAAGCTTA
>NZ_REBN01000174.1 GCF_007692705.1 Mongoliibacter sp. | reverse complement strand
AAAATGCAATACGAAAGATATGTCCGAAAAAAGAACTGAAATAAGTGAAATAGGAGAATTTGGCCTGATAGACCGACTCCATCAAAAAATCAAAACCCAACACGCCTCAACAATCCTAGGTATCGGAGATGATGCTGCTGTGATAGAAGCAGGTGACCATGTCAAGGTGGTGACTACCGATTTGCTTTTGGAAGGGGTACACTTCGATTTGTCTTATGCCCCGCTGCCACATGTAGGATTCAAAGCTGTTGCGGTCAATGTGTCTGATGTTGCAGCCATGAATGCGATTCCAAAACAGATCACGGTGAGTATAGCCATTACCAACAGGTTCTCAGTAGAGGCTGTAGAGGCTTTGTACTCCGGGATCAATGCTGCCTGCGAACATTTTGGAGTGGACTTGGTGGGAGGAGATACCACTTCCTCCAGGTCAGGTTTGGTGATCTCCATTACTGCTATCGGGGAAGCCCAAAAAGAACAATTGAGCTACAGGTCAGGAGCCAAGGAAAGCGATATCATCTGCGTTACCGGTGACTTGGGCGGTGCTTTTATTGGATTGCAGGTGTTGGAAAGAGAGAAACAGGTATTCCTGGCCAATCCAAATATGCAGCCTGAATTGGATAAATATCAGGTGGTGACAGCAAGACAATTAAGACCTGATGCCAGGATGGATATTGTCCATGAATTGAGAGATATGAATATTGTACCTACCAGCATGTTGGATATTTCAGATGGTTTGGCTTCAGAGCTTTTCCACATTTGTAGGTCTTCCAAGGTCGGTGTGACCATTTATGAAGACAAACTACCAATAGACAAACAGACTTTTGATACAGCTTTGGAACTCAACATGGATCCGATTACTTGTGTTCTGAATGGGGGAGAAGATTATGAACTTTTGTTTACCATCAGTCAGGATGACTTCAAAAAGTTGGAAAAGCATAAGGACATACACTTTATCGGGTATGTCAATAAGGAAGAAGATGGGAAGCACCTAGTTACCAAATCCGGTACTGCAGTGGAACTTAAAGCCCAAGGTTGGAAGCATTTTTAATTTATTTTCAAAAAAGAGAGGGCTATTTCGCCCTCTCCTTTTTTGAAAATATTTATTGTTTTGTAATTTTAATATGGAACAATTTTTACCAATATGGAAAATTTTTTAAAAGGTTCTAAATACTATCCTTTACAGATTGTTATAGATGATAGGGAGCCACAGTCTATCAAGAATATCCTATTAACCTATAAAAATATCCTCATAATTACAGAACGATTGACAGTAGCTGATTACCTTATTGATGCAGAGTTACAGGTTGAAAGGAAATCTATAGCAGATTTTTGTGCTTCGGTAAAGGATGGAAGGCTATTTAAACAAGTTTCCAAATTAGCGAATTCAAAAATTGCTTCATGTTTAATATTGGAAGGCAGAAAAGAGGAATTTAAGAAATTAGGATTCAAGAAAAATGCAATTCAGGCCATTATCCTCGCGATTTCTTTGACTTTTAAATTGCCTATTTTAAGGTCTAAGACTCAGGAGCAGACTGTTTCAATAATGCTTCAGTGTTACAAACAGCTAACCAAAGATAAGTTAAGTGATTATCGGTTTTACCCTAGACCGAAACCCAAATTCAAGAAGACTGATGTTTTTTTCAAACGGAAAATTCACATCCTAGAAGGATTTCCAGGTATTGGGGCAGACAGGGCTGAACGTTTACTTCGTCATTTTGGGAACCTTCAAAATGTTTTTATTTCTCCAGAATCAGAATTGGTTAAAGTGGAGGGTGTAGGAGAAACTCTTGCCAGACAAATGAGAAAGGTTTTAGGGGATTGATGGTAGTGATGAAGAGGAGCCGATGGAATTAAATCAAAAATTTCATATCTGCCAGGTTTTGAAAACCTGGCAGATCTTTTTTTGACAAGTGGCGAGGATAAGTAAAGGAATTTTTGAAGTTTTCGATTGCAGAAAACATTTCCTTGAATCAGACCTTTGACCTATATGAAATTAAACCTATTCTCAGTCCTTTTAATATTGACTTTTATCATGGGAAACTTATCCGCCCAGGAAATGAGTTTTGAGGAATACAATCCTCCCTCAACCCTTGTGGTTCCTGAAAATCCTGTCATAAGGGCCAAGTTTCCTTTTATTGACATTCACAGTCATCAGTGGAATGTGTCGCAGGAACTCATTACCAATAAGCTTGTTCCAGAAATGGACGAGCTGAATATGGGGGTCATGGTCAACCTGAGCGGAAGGGGATATTCCCGTAATGCGGATGACATTGACAGGCAGGAATACATGTATTCCATGATTCGTCGGATGAATGGAGTGGCGCCAGGAAGATTTATAGTATTTACCAACCTTTCCTTCAATGAGATTGGAACACCTGGCTGGTCTGAAAAAGCGGTGGCCGACCTTCAAAAAGATGTGGAAAATGGGGCTAATGGATTGAAAATATTCAAAAGCTTGGGTCTTTCCATCAAGGATGTGAATGATAATAGAGTCCCTGTAGACCATCCCGATCTAGATCCTGTTTGGGCAAAAGCAGGAGATTTGGGAATTCCGGTCTTGATCCATTCAGCAGACCCAGCGCAATTTTGGGAGCCAATGGATGCCAATAACGAGCGCTGGTTGGAACTGAAACTCAATCCCGGAAGGAAACGAAGTGCTACAGATCCAGCTCCTTTCGAACAAATCATTACCGAGCAGCACCATGTATTTGCCAAGCATCCCAATACTACTTTTATCAATGCACACATGGGTTGGATGGCCAATAACCTGGATGCCGCCGAAGCGCATTTGGAGAAATATCCTAACGTATATTTCGGTATAGGTGCTGTCATTGCCGAATTCGGAAGACAACCCAAGCGTGCAAGAGCCTTTTTTGAAAAGTATCAGGACAGGGTAGTGTTTGGAAAAGATGCTTATAATAAGGAAGAGTTTTACACCTATTTCAGGGTTCTTGAAACCGAAGATGAATATTTTCCCTATTATAAAAAGTACCATGCCTTTTGGGCCATGTATGGTTTAGGCCTGCCGGATGAGGTCTTGAAAAAGCTTTATTACAAAAATGCCATCAAGATTATTCCTAATATCGACTCAAGTAGGTTTCCGGATTGAGGGGAATGGAATTTTGTGAAAATGGGAGAGAAGCCTAAGCTCATTCATTTTCCTTCACCCCCTTCCTATGCCAATAAGAAGCCAACACAGACCCGGTTATATTCATAAATGGTCCAAAAACAGCAGGGGCCAGGCCTACAGTAGCTATTTTGCCCATCTCCTTGGCTATACCGGAGGCAAGACCTCCGTTTTGCATGCCTACTTCCAAGGCAATGGTTCTGCAATCTCTTTCATCCATACGGAAAAGTTTCCCCGCCCAATACCCCAAGGTATAACCACTGAGGTTGTGGATGACTACCAAGCCGATTAAAATAGGGCCAATTGACAAGAGTGAATCTCTTCCCGCAGCGGTGATGATCACTATGATGACACCAATGGCTATCATGGACAAGAGCGGCATGGCATCATCCAGCCATTTGACTTTGCCTCTGAAAAATCGGTTGAACAGTAGCCCTGCGCCAATGGGTATAATCACAATTTTGACAATATCCATCATCATCTTCAGGATATCTACTTCTACAAATTCTCCAGCCAACCAACCCATCAAGGCCGGGGTGACAAAGGGTGCCAGCATAGTAGTCACTGCGGTGATGGTGATGGAAAGCGCGAGATTGGCTTTTGCCAAAAAACTCATCACATTAGATGCCATACCGCTGGGTGAACAGCCTACCAGAATAATTCCCGCAGCAATCTCAGGAGGTAATCCACTGCTTTTGGCTAATGCAAATCCAATAAAAGGCATGATGGTAAATTGGCAGAGCACTCCCGCCAAAACACCTTTGGGCATTTTGATTACCCCATGAAAATCCTTGAGACTCATAGACGTTCCCATTCCAAACATGATCAGTTGAAGCAAAGGGACTATGAGTGAACTTAAGGTGAAGTCACCCCAGGTAGTAAACCAACTCGGGTAATACATTGCTGCGGTTACTGCCGCAAAGATCATAATGGTATAGGTGTAGCCTTTCAGAACCTCTTTGCTTTTTACACCAATGCCTAAAAGTATCCAAAACAAGATCAATATGATGCCATTCCACGGCAGAAATTCAATGAAGTAATTCAATGTAAAAACCAATAGGACTATCCAGGCAGCATTATAGGAAATCCGAAAAAAGGATACATTCATGGAGGAAGATTTAATAGGATGAAAGCCGGCAAGGAGGATCCCATGTCGGTAGAATTTTCAATAATTTTAAATTAGCTCCAAAGTCTGTCCCAAGATCTCTTTTCATCCCATTCTGGTGTGGGTTCAAAATACCCCGGAGCATCAGGGTGTAGATGTTCTTTGACGACCTCTTCATTCAATTCCACCCCAAGTCCAGGTGCATCCAAAGGCACATTGGCAAAGCCTTTGGTAATCATGGGTTGGGAACCGGTCATGATCACCAGCTTTTCCCACCAAGGGGTATCTACGGAATGGTGTTCTAAGGAAAGGAAGTTTTGTGTGGCAGCCGCACAATGTACGTTGGCCATAAAGCATATAGGTGAACCAGCCATGTGCATGGCCATAGCTACTCCGTTTTCTTCGGCATAATCTCCGATTCTCTTGGTTTCCAAAAGCCCTCCAGACGTCCCCAAATCAGGGTGAATCACATCCACTGCCCTTTTATCAATCAGGGATTTAAAGCCTTTGAGCAGGTAAATGTCTTCACCAGTACAGGTTGGGGTTTCCAAGGCATCGGATACTGTTCTCCATTGGTCGGTGTACATCCATGGAACCATATCTTCCAGCCAAGCAAGGCGGTATTTATCCATTGCCCTGCCAAAACGAATGGAGTTGTTGATATCAAAATGGCCAAAATGATCCGCTGATAGGGGAATTTCATAACCAACTGCACTACGTACGTTCTCTACATATTCTGCCAGGCCTTCCAAGCCTTTTTCATTGATCTGCACATGGGTAAATGGATGTAGGGTGCTTCCATAACTCATATAATCTCTGGTATCATATTGCCCTTTGGCGCCATTCCAGAATTCAGAATTGTTCAAAGCATCCTTTTGGTTTGCGACCAAATGAATACCCAAATCCATTTTCAGCCAGGTGAAGCCCTGTACTTCTGTACGTTCTTTCATCACAGCAGCGAATTCCTTAGGATCATTAAAACCCGGTGTATCTGCATAAAGTCTGACTTGATCCCGATACCTTCCACCTAGCAATTGCCAGGCAGGCACACCATAGGCTTTGCCGCATATATCCCAAAGGGCCATTTCCACTGCGCAAACTCCACCGCCCTGTCTTCCATGATGTCCAAACTGCCGGATGATTTTAAAAATCTTTTCCACGTTGCAGGGGTTTTCGCCTAAGATTCTGCTCTTGAGCATCAGGGCATACCTTTCGTCTCCTCCATCACGGACATCTCCCAAGCCATAAATACCCTGGTTGGTATCGATGCGGATAATTGGAGTTCTTCCTACATTTTTGATGACGGCTACCCGCATGTCGGTTATTTTCAGGTCAGAAGGAGAGGAGAATTTATTCACTTTGGAAGTGGTATGGGCCAAGGTGTCTTCTATGGAAGCACCCATCATGGCACCTAAGCCAATACCTCCCAAGGTGGCTTTTCTGAAAAAATCCCTTCGGCTGTTTTCCTTTTCCTGCTTTTTGACTTGAAGAGCTGATTCTTCTTTTTGTTTTTTTTCTATTACTTGTTGCAAAATGGTTTTCATAGGTTACTTAGGTTTTGATATTGGGAATGAAAAAAGGAGGCTTACCAGTTTCTATCTTTTAAAAACTCGTCTAATTCTGCTCTGCTCATAGGCAAATCAGTCTGGGTATTGAGCCATTGCAAAAAATCCTGAACAATACTTTCCGACCATCGGCTATCAATTTCTCCAGGGCTGTATTTCCCTTCCTTAAGTCTTTGAATGCCGAAACTGTCTCTTAGCATGACAAATTCTGCGTTGATTACGAGGTCCGCCAGCAGATGTGCGGGAACAAAGATCACCCCCCATTTATTGGCCAGTACAGCATCTCCCGGCAAAACCGTAGCCCTGCCTATTCTGATGGGATAGTTGATGGTTGAAAGCATCATCTGTTGGATGTAGGAAGGATCATGTCCTTTGACCCAGCCGTTGAATCCTTCGATTTCACTGAGGCCTGCCATATCTCTTACCGACCCATAAAAGATGACACCTCTCTTTGATTTGGCATAAATAGCATTGCCCAAGTTGTCACCGATTAAAGTACCATCCACAATTTTGCCATAACTGTCGGCTACATAAATATCGCCTTCCTGAAGTACATCAATAGGCCAGGAATTGGTCCCTCCTGATTGTACCCTTCCTTCTTTTTTACCGATTTCTTTGACCACAGCATCCGCATCAGGTCTAAGAGGCATAAATTGGGCAGTAAGCGCTCGTCCTGTCATGACTTCATCTTCGTGGATCAGGATCCAGTCGTTTTCATATTGGTTGTGGTAACCTTTATTTCTAAGGTATCCCCAGGCTTCTTCCATGGAGATGTTTTCCAATCTATTGAGTAAAGCGTCTGGTACTTTGGGCCTTCCATCAGGAAAGCGCTCACCTGTCCATTCCGGGGTGATTGCTTTGATCTGATCGGGTGTAGGAGATATTTGCTGGGCATTGGCCAAGCTGCCTATTGCTGTAAAAAAACAGAAGGCAAAAAAGCACTGTTTCATAGTGTTAGGTTTTTTAGGTTTATGATTACTTGAGAGTAAGGTTTTAAGTTAATAAAATTTAATGGAAATGGCTTTTGTAAAAAATATATATGTGGGAATAGGATGTTTTAGCGTGATCTGAGATACTCGCTATGGTTATTTCCCCGCAAATTTCGTGGATGCGCGTAGATTTTGATTTTATCTGCGGAAATCACCGTGATCAGCGGGAAACAAAAAAGTGGTTGGGACACTCACCTTGGCAAGGGCTGACGCTCGTATTGTCTGACATTCACACCGGAATTATGTCCCGCAGATTTCGCGGATAAGTGCAGATTTATTTAACCTTTGGGGTTTTCGAAACTCCGAAGGTTTGAACAAAGGGGTTTTCGAAATTTTGAATATCGAATATTGAAGTTTTTTCCCCTCGGATTTCGCTGATGCTCGTGGATTTTGATTTTATCTGCGAAAATCACCGTGATCAGCGGGAAACAAAAAAGTGAGTGGGGACACTCACTTTGGCAAGGGCTGACGCTCGTATTGGCGGACACTCAAAATGGAATTATGTCACGCGGATTTCGCTGATGCGCGCAGATTTATTTAACCTTTGGGGTTTTCGAAACCCCGAAGGTTTGAACAGAGGGGTTTTGGAAATATCGAATCATGAAATGAACCAGCTCAGATGCTGATTTCGGCTCATCAGTTCGTCAATTCATCGATGCATCAGATTTTCATCAATCCTCTGGATAAGGAATGTATACAAAGCTGGTAAAATCCTTATCTACCACAAAGAGACAGCAAAATTCATCAGGATCTTTATAGGCTTTTTCAAAGTCTTCGATTAATTCTTCTGAGACAAGCTTCCTCTGAATAAATTCATCTATATAGGTGATGTAGTAATTCCAATCGAGATTTTTTTCTTCCTTGCCCAAAAGCAACTGACCGATAGGTTGGTCCTCTTTGGATATAGGGAATATAGGATGCTTGGAAAACTTCCTACTCCTCACCTGATAAGAAGCTTCTTTGAGAATCTCAGATACCTTTACAAAGTCCTTGGTGATGGTTCCCAAGTATTTTCCATTCAATTCCGGGTCGTTGAAATCTGAAATCATAGATTTTTCAAAGTTAATCGTACAACATTTTCTACATGGTAAGTCTGAGGGAACATGTCCACAGGCTGTATTTTATCCAAGCTGTATTTTTCAGAAAGCAAAGCAACATCTCTGGCCTGTGTGGCTGGGTTGCAGCTTACATAGACAATTTTGGGAGCCTCTAGTTTCAATAGCATATTTACTACATCTTCATGCATACCTGCTCGTGGTGGATCGGTGATGATGACATCAGGTCGGTTATGTTTACTGATAAATTCATCATTCAACATGTCCTTCATATCTCCGGCGTAGAAGAGAGTATTGTCCAAACCATTGACTTTTGAATTGAGCTTGGCGTCTTCTATTGCAGCTTCTACATATTCTATCCCAATGACCTGTTTTGCTTGCTTAGCCACAAAATTGGCAATGGTACCCGTGCCGGTGTAGAGGTCATAGACCACCTCATTACCCTGAAGCTCCGCAAATTCACGCGTAACTTTGTAAAGTTCATACGCTTGGGCTGAGTTGGTCTGGTAAAAGGACTTTGGTCCTATGCGGAATTTCAAACCTTCCATTTCCTCTTCGATAAAAGCCTTACCCGCGTAAGTCACCACGTCTAAGTCATGGAAGGTTTCGTTCTTCTTCAAGTTGATGATGTAGAGCAAAGCAGTGATCTGAGGGAATTTAATTTTCAAAAATTCCATGACCATATCAATTTCCTCAGGATTATCGGCTCCAAACTGCACAATGACCATAGACTCTCCTGTACTACTCGTACGGATGATCAGGTTTCTTAATAAGCCAACTTGGTTTCTGATGTCATAAAAAGAAAGGTTGTTGTCAAAGGCAAACTCTCTCAGTTCATTTCTAACCTCATTGGATATATTTCCTTGAAGATAACAATGCTCGATGTCTACTATTTTGTCAAACATTTTTGGGATATGAAAACCCAATGCATTTCTTTCAAATTCCTGTCCTGAGTCGATTTCCTCCCGGGTTAGCCAACGGTTGTTGGAAAAAGTGAAATCAAGTTTGTTTCTATAATATCTGGTATTTTCTGAGCCTATTATAGGTAGGACTTCAGGCATTTGTTCAATTTTGGCAATTCTCTCAAACTGATCAACTACCTGCTGTCTTTTATAGCTTTTTTGTAAGTCATAGTTAATGTGCTGCCACTTACAGCCGCCACATGTGCCGAAATGGCTACAAAAAGGATCTACCCTGTCTTTAGAATACTCATGAAAAAGGATGGGTTCCCCTTCCATAAAGGAGCTTTTTCCTCTTGTGATCCTTACATCTACCAAATCCCCAGGCGCAACATCTTTCACAAAAACCACTTTTCCGTCATGGTGTCCTACACACTTCCCCTCTGTTGCTATCCTTTCAATCCTAAGGTTTTCTACAACCTTGTTCTTCATTTTTCTTGACATGGGCGCAAAATTAAGAAAAAAGCCATAGCCACTTTGAATTTCCAAAGAAGATTCCTGAATTCAGTTGTAATTAGCTAGTTTAGAAATAATATTTTGGTGAAAAGTCATTTTGCTTTCACTCCTCCCGCCTATATCTTTATCTTTAACCCATAAAAAAGCTTGGAAATGAATTTGAAAGATAAGGTTGTCATTGTTACAGGTGCTACTTCGGGAATTGGAGAGGCTTGTGCTTTGGTATTTGGGAAAGAAGGTGCCAAGATTGTCATCACAGGTAGAAGTCAGGTGAAAATAGACAATACACTGAATATGCTGCAGAAAGAAGGCATTATATCACTGGGAATTCTAGCAGATGCAGGCAGAGAAGAGGATAATCGAAAAATAGCTGAAGAAACAATCAGTCATTTTGGGAAAATAGACATCCTGATCAATAATGCAGGAATATCCATGAGGGCTCTTTTTGAAGACCTTGACATGGAAGTTTTCAGGAAAGTGATGGATACTAATTTTTATGGATCAGTCTATGCTACCAAATACTGCCTTCCGGAAATCCTTAAGAATAAAGGCAGCATAGTAGCAGTATCTTCCATTAATGGGTTCAGGGGAACACCGGCGCGCACAGCATATACGGCGAGTAAATATGCCATGAATGGTTTTTTTGAGGCCCTGAGAACGGAGGTAATGAAAAGAGACGTACATGTTTTGGTGGCCAGCCCTGGCTTTACCTCATCTAATATTCGTAACAATGCCCTGACTGCGGATGGAAAGACCCAAGGAGAGTCTCCAAGAGAGGAGAATAAAATGATGAGTGCTGAAGAGGTGGCCAAGGCTATTTTAAAGGCTACATTGAAAAGAAAAAGAGATATAGTTTTAACAGGTCAGGGAAAACTGGCAGTATTTCTGAATAAATGGATGCCAGGAATTATGGATAACTTGGTGTACAAGACCATGGCCAAAGAAAAAGATTCTCCATTTAAGTAAACCAATGCTAAAAAATACCCTCCAGGCCTATCTGAATAGACTAGTGGACCTTTCGAGCAGAAACAGGTCCCTGTACCTGCCTAGACTACCTGTCAGCCAGATGATAGACCTCAAGGAACTTGATTTTTTGAATGGGCAGGCGGATTTTGAAATTATCCGCGAATTGATTGGCAGGAAAAGGAATATCCCCTTGATACCAAGCATAGATGTTAGAGATGCTAATAGTAATCAGCTTGCCATTAGACTCAAGAGGCTTTCCAGGTTGGCTGAGATGGCACAGGAGGAGACTGGCGAGAAAAGTCTTTATTTGGCCTGGCCATATGTTGAGGGCAGAATGATGAATGGACAACTCATTAGGAGTCCTTTGATTCTTTTCCCAGTTAGCCTTGTCAATGAGGGTAAGAACTGGATATTGAAAAAGGAAGCTGGTGAAGAACCTGAATTTAACAGTGCCTTTTTTCTTGCCTTGGCGAATGCGCAGCAGGAAAAACCAGTATTGGACGGTGAGGGAAATCCTTTGGCCGAGTTTTCAAAAGATGTGACAGCCTTCCGAAACCAGCTTTATGATTTTATCAAAAGCCAACTGCCAGTTAATTTTAAAACAGAACTGTACGAGGATAAGCTGCAACGTTTTCCGGATGTGAATAAAGCTTTAGATGAAGAGAAATTGGCTTTAGGGAAGTTAGAACTCAAGCCTTATGCAGTTTTAGGTCATTTTTCCCAAAAGACAAGTTACCTGATGGAGGATTACGAATACTTGTTGAGGAACGCTGATTTTCCTGATTTGGAACATTTGTTTGAACATACTTTTGCCAATGAGGATCCCAAGGGTTCAGGTAGAGAGGATCAGCTTTACACGGTTTTTCCAGTAGATGCCAGTCAGGAGAAGGTGCTTAAGGCTGTGCGTGCAGGGTATTCCTGTGCAGTGGAGGGGCCTCCAGGAACAGGAAAATCGCAATTGATCAGTAATCTGGCCATTGATTACATCAGCAGGGGTAAAAAAGTGCTTATTGTTTCACAAAAAAGAGCAGCCTTGGATGTTGTTTATGAAAGGCTAGCTGCTCAGGGCTTCGGATCATTTTTAGGGCTGGTGCACGACTTTAGGGCAGATAGGAAATTATTATACGAAAAAATTAACGCCCAAATTCAATCTATAGAAAGGTATCAGGAACTCAATAGAAGTATAGATTCCATTCAATTGGAAAGACAGTTTTCCCAGCTTTCCAGAACTGTAGAAAACCTCACTGAGTTTTTTGAGGATTACAGAAAAGCGCTTTTCAATACTGAAGAATGCGATATACCTATCAAGGAGCTTTACTTAAGCTCTTCATTGCAGGATATTCATTTTGATATGATCCAGCATTATAAAAGATTGGGTTTCCATCAAGTGGATGCTTTCCTGCGCAATCTGCATGAATTTGCAACCTATTACAGGAAATATCAACAAACAGATTCTTTTTGGCTTCATAGGGTTGATTTCAGCAGTTTTGGACCAAGTTCTCTGAATAGGCTGAAAGAGGTACTGGAAGAGATCAAAGCTTTTAAAACTGATATTTCGGTAGTTTTTCAAAAATATGCAGGGTTTGAATCTTCTTTTCTCTTTTCACTATTGGAACAAAAAAAGGGTTTCAGTCATCTGCTAACTGCATTGAATGACCGTGAAATAGAAGAAATCTTTCTAACTTTTCAAGGAGTTGATGCTGGAGAATTTGATGTACTTTGGTTTGAACATAAGGTAGATACTGTCAAAAAGCTCCTGTCGGCTGAAGGAGTAGAATGGCATTGTGATGATGAGGAGGTCGAAGATTGTCTTTCATTGGCGGTCGAGTATGCAAAAAGCCGAAACAAGTGGTTGGCAAAAATCAACTGGCCTTGGAAGAAAAACAGGTTTGAGAGGGTATTTGAACTGCTTAAGGCCAATCAACTGGATAAAGATGATAAAGGAATCAGTGTTTTGATTGTGAAACTTGAAAACAGACTGAACCTCATACATCAGTTGACTATACTGTCTGGCAAAACCTGGCTTAACCTCCCCAAAAGTCCTTTTAATTTCGCTGAATTCAATCATTTTGGCAGGCTGCATTTGGAGGCTGTCAGAGCAAAGCTTCAATTGGATGATTGGGGAATGATGGGGGAATTCATTTTGGAGGTTATCAAAGAAAAAGCTCATGATAAGACAGGGCTCAAGGAGATATGGGGAAAAATAAGCCTTCTGGAATCCAACCTTTCGAGATGGCAGCTTTATTTGTCTAAAATTCAAATCCAGCATCTTTTTGTACAGCATCTTGGAGAAGATATAGAAAGTACCATTCAAGCATTGCCTTTGGTATTTGACGAGTTGGTTGCTTTTGATAGCCTGAGACGAGATTTGGATATTTTTGATAAAGGTTTGATGGAGAAATTATTGGATCAGTTTACGGATAGTACTATCGAAGAAGTCTCAGCTTTTTTTCTTTCCGGTCTCAAACATGCTTGGATTGATCATATTGAAAAGAAGTATCCTGTGCTAAGGGAGATTTGTACTCCAAAAGCCCTCAAGCTTCAGCAAGAATACATGGAAGCAGTGACTGAAAAGTGGAAACTCTCCAAGCATATTGCTGAATTGAGGTTAAGGGAGAAAACTTTTCAAAAACTTGAATACAATAGACTGGGAAACCTGCTCACCTACCGGCAACTGGGACATCAGGTAAGTAAGAAGAAAAAGATATGGAGTATCAAGAAACTGATGCAGGAACATAGTCATGAGATTTTTCAACTGATGCCTTGCTGGCTGGCTTCACCCGAAACAGTATCAGCAATTTTTCCTATGGAACAATCCTTTGATTTGGTGATTTTTGATGAATCATCCCAATGCTATGTGGAGCGCGGTTTTCCAGCCATGCTGAGGGGGAAACAAGTAGTGATTGCTGGAGATTCCCAGCAATTACAGCCATTTGATTTGTATCAAGTGAGGCTGGAGACTGAGGAAGAAGGGGTCGAGGTGGAAACTGACTCATTGCTTGACTTGGCTTCCAATTATTTTGAAAAATTCTGGCTTCAGGGGCATTACCGTAGTCAGCAACCTGCACTTATTCATTTTTCCAATACTGAATTCTACCAGGGGAAACTGGAAATGTTAACTCAAATGACTTTAGCCAATCAGCAGGTTATACCATTTAGCCTGCATAGGGTGGAAGGTGTTTGGGAGAATCAAGTCAATTTAGCTGAAGCCTTCGAGGTAGTCACTATTGTCAAAACCCTTCAAAAGGAGAACCCCAAGGAATCGATTGGTATAATCACTTTTAACTTTTTTCAAATGGAGTTGATCCGGGAAAAGTTAGAAATGGACAGGGATGTCAAGCTACAGTATGTTCAGGTCAAAAACATCGAAAATGTTCAAGGTGATGAATTTGAAAAAGTGATATTCTCTATTGGATATGCCAGAAATAGAAAAGGCAGGCTTATTGCCAACTTTGGAATGTTATCAAAAAAAGGTGGTACCAACAGGCTGAATGTTGCCATTACTCGAGCCAGAAAAAAGGTTTATTTGGTAACCAGTCTACATTCCAGGGACTTCAACCAGCAACAATTGAAGAATCAAGGTATAAATATGCTTAAGCAGTATATCGCTTTCATAGAAGAATTGGTTTCAGGAATTCCCTTGGGTTATCCTGAAGAGAATGTACAGGGCTTTGAATATTCTTGGTTTCTGAAAAATAAACTGGAAGGGAAACACGGAGCTGTGGAGTTACAAAAATATGCAGCATCCCAATGGATGGATATGGCATCCAAATCGGAGGGGAAGTATTCCGCAGCTTGGTTAACAGATGATCAGCGCTTATATGCTGCGGTTAGTGCGAAGGAGGCATTTGTTTACCACCCATTGCAGTTGCAGGAAAAAGGCTGGCACTACCACTTTGCCTTCAGTAGACAGTATTGGTTGGGTCAGCCTCTTTTCAATTAATTATTACTTGGTACGCTTGAGTCCTACGGCTTCTATTCCTTTGAGCTCATCTACACGCATATATTGTACAAAGTGAATACTGTGATAATCTTCCCCTTTTTCCAAAGGAAGCGTATCAAATCGGGTGAAGGTATTGCCGAATCCAGATCCAAGAGGTTTGCCTGTTGTGTTTTCAAAAAGCGGAATATTCACCAACTGCGATTCTATTTCCGAACCAGCTGAATCCATAAGAAAATATCTCAGGTATAGGTTTCTGAACTCATATTCCTGGTTGTATTTTATGGCAATTATGGAAGATTTTGCATCTATAGGGTTTTCAAAGTGGAAGGATACAGTATCGTCAATTTGCCAGGATTGCATTTCCATTCCCTGGTATTTTTCAAAGACCCTATCACTTTCACATGACCAGAGCAAAATAATGGCCATAAGGGAAGCAAGTCTCAACTTCATTTTATTGGTCTTTATTTTGATCACCCTTATTTCTTGGCGGAAATCTTCTCTTCCCTTTATTTTTTGGTTTCCCTTGGTTTTCGCTGGACTCAGGATTGGTTGGTTTGTCAGTTTTATCCTGAACCCTGTTGCTATCCCTGTTTCGCTCGTTTGGTTTTCTTCTTCCAGGCCTGTTATTCCTATTTCCTTTTCTTTCTCTATTTGGGGAATCGGGGCCATTTGAATTTCGAGTTGGACTAGCCTCTTTGTTTTCGTTGCCAGTGCTGGAATTTTCCTGCGAACCACCTTGTCTAGGGTTTTTCCTTTTTTTCTTTTTCTTCTTCGTTGTGAATTTTTTATCAAGACGCTCCAATTCCATCGTGGATTTTAGCGCTTCATCATTGAACTCCTTGGCTTTGTTGTTCAACAAATCAAAAGGAATAACTCCTTTTTCATTAAGTTCTTGAATTTCCTTAGCTCTCTCACAAGAAATGGTATGCCAGTTATTATCATTGTTGTAGCTGAACCACATCAACTTTCTGAATATATCTGTCTTCTGCAGCCTTGCAGGACCTGTCTCGGTCTGTAAAGGTTTTTCTATGGTAGGCACATCTTCCAATGCCTGCATATAGGTATCCAATTCGTAATTGAGACAGCATTTGAGCCTTCCACATTGACCGGAAAGCTTACCTGGATTAAGTGACAGGTTTTGGTAACGCGCAGCCGACGTGGACACACTTTTGAAATCATGTATCCAGGTAGAACAGCACAATTCGCGTCCGCAAACACCTATACCTCCCAATCTCCCCGCCTCCTGCCTGAGGCTGATTTGCCTCATTTCAACTCTGATTTTGAATTCTGAGGCTAAAAATTTGATCAACTCCCTGAAATCTACCCTATCATCTGCAGAGTAATAAAATGTGGCTTTTGAGCTGTCTGCCTGAAATTCAACATCAGAGAGCTTCATTTTCAGTCCAAGTTCATCTATGATCTGCTTACTTCTGTACAATGTAGGGATCTCCCGATTTTTGGCGTCTTCCCACTTTTCTATATCCTTTTGTGTGGCTATTCTATATAGCCTGAGTATGTTGTCATCATTTTTAATCTTCCTCTTCTGCATTTGCAGTCGAACCAGCTCGCCTTGAAGCGATACGTAGCCTATATGGTGACCGTTAGGAACATCTACTACCACCGGATCTCCCGTAGTCAGGTGAAGGAAGTCCACATTTCTATAATATTCCTTTCTGCCACCTTTAAATTTGATTTCAACAATATCAAATTTATCCACTGTAGGTATACCCATATGGGATAACCAGTCAAATGAATTCATTTTATTACAATCGCTCGTACCACAAGTACCGTTATTTTGGCACCCGCCACTACTTCCTGAAGTGGTAGAGCAGCTACTACATCCTGCCATATCTATATATTAAGGGAGTATTTACTCCTCTTTAATTTGGATTTATTTAATTAATTTCAAAATATCCTGACCTATATCTCTTCTGAAATAAAGATCATTCCAACAAACTTTAGAAACTGTGTTATAGGCATTTTCTAAAGCAATAGCTACGCCGTCACCCATTCCTGTCACAGCCAATACCCGTCCTCCGTTGGTTACAACTGTATTTTCTTCACTTGACTTTGTGCCTGCATGAAAAAGGATGCTGTGCTCCTCTCCGTCAGCAGACTGCAAACCTTCGATTTTGTCCCCTTTTTTATAGGACTCAGGATACCCCCCAGCAACTAATACTACTGTGGTGGCAGCAAATGAATGAATTTCCAAATCGTAACTTTCCAATGTTTTTTGTCCCATGTGCACAAGCATTTCTAAAAAATCACTTTTGATTCTTGGCAATACGGCCTGGGTTTCCGGATCTCCCATCCTGACATTATATTCAATGACAAAGGGCTCTCCATTGATATTCATGAGGCCTATAAAGAGAAAACCATTGTATTTGATACCTTCTTCTTTAAGTCCATTGACAGTAGGTTTTACTACCTTTTCCTCAACCTTGGAAAGAAATTCCTGATCTGCAAATGGAACAGGGCTTACCGCTCCCATTCCTCCAGTGTTGAGGCCTTGGTCATTCTCCCCAATTCTTTTATAATCTTTGGCTTCTGGTAAAATTCTGTAACTTATTCCATCTGTAGCCACAAAAACAGAAAGCTCTATACCATCAAGGTACTGTTCTATGACAACTTTACTGGATGCTTCACCAAATTTATTGTCTACAAGCATTTCTTTCAAAGAGCTCTTGGCTTCTTCAAGTGTGGTGCATATCAGAACGCCTTTTCCAGCGGCCAAACCATCGGCTTTGAGGACAATGGGGAGAGTTTGTGTGGTGAGGTACTCCAAACCTTCCTCAAGAGATTCTTTTGTGAATGTTCTGGAAGCAGCTGTAGGGACCCCGTGCCTTTCCATGAACTTTTTTGAAAAATCCTTTGAACCTTCCAGGTGAGCACCTTTTTGACTAGGGCCTATTACAGGAATATGACTGACTTTTTCATTTCCTTCGAAATAGTCTACTATTCCTTTGACTAAGGGTTCTTCGGGTCCCACTACTACAAGTGCAATGTTTTTTTCGATAACAAAAGCACTGATTTTTTCAAAATCATTTGGGGAAAGGTCTACATTTTCTGCAATACTTGACGTTCCTGCATTCCCTGGAGCTACAAAAAGTTTGGTGCATTTGGGACTATTTACAATCTTCCAAGCGAAAGCATGTTCCCTGCCTCCGCTACCTAGTAATAATATATTCATTGATTAATTTCTATTTAATTGGCGTGATCAGAGATGAATTTGATTCTGTACACGCGGATCTCCTCCTCGGCAAAATCCTCGTCTTCCAGTTCATTCAGGGCTACTCTGATGTTGTCAGTATCAGCTGTCATGAAATAATCATGGAGCGTATCTTCTCTTTCCTCGTCCATGATGTTTTCTATGTAGTAATTTATATTCAACTTGGTGCCACTGTAAATGATCTGTTCAATCTCCTGAAGTAATTCTGCCATTGAAATATTCAGGTTATCTGATATTTCATCAAGATTGACTTTTCTATCTACTTGTTGAATGATGGAGATTTTGACTTTTGACCTGCTTCCAGCAGTTTTGACTACTACATCCGATGCCGTGATGATCTCATTTTCTTCTACGTAGTTTTCTATTAATTTAAGGAAAGTTGCTCCAAATTTAGCGACTTTTCCCATACCCACGCCGTTGATTTGAGCCAATTCATCTTTGCTTGTGGGATATACAGTGGCCATTTCTTCCAATGACGGATCCTGAAATATCACATAAGGTGGTAATCCTTTTGACTTTGCAATTTTCTTACGTTCTGCTTTTAGCAGTTCAAATAATTTTTCATCATAGGCTTTTCCACCGCCTGATTGATTTTCCTCTGGTGTTTCATTTTCAATCATCTCCTCAAAGTTATGGTCTTTGTAAATGGGGAAGGAATAAGGTGATTTTAAAAACTCTTCGCCTTTTTTGCTGATTTTGATGACACCATAGTTTTCGATGTCTTTATCCAAAAAGCCACCAATCATTGCTTGACGAACAACTGTTTTCCACAACCTTTCATCTTCGTTTTTGCCGACTCCAAAAACTTTCAGCTTATCATGTTTGTAACTTTTGATATAATCATTGGATTCTCCTCTCACCAAATTGACAATATGTTCCATATTGAAACGGTTGGAAGTCTCTTTTACAGCATTGATAACTGATTGTAAGTGGGAAATCCCGTCAAATTTTTCTTTCGGTTTTTTACAGTTGTCGCAGTGCCCGCAATCTTCTTCAAGCATTTCTCCAAAATAGTGGAGGAGGAATTTTCTTCTGCAAATGGAGCTTTCAGCATAGGCGGCCATTTCCTGAAGAAGAATTCTGGCATTTTCTCTTTCTGTGACAGGTTTGTCCTTATTGAATTTTTCCAGTTTGATGATATCATCATACTTGTAAAACATCAAACAGTGGCCTTCAAGTCCATCTCGCCCAGCCCTGCCAGTTTCCTGATAATACCCTTCAAGAGATTTTGGTACATCATAGTGAATGACATAGCGCACGTCGGGTTTATCAATACCCATACCAAAGGCTATGGTTGCTACAATGACATCTACCTCTTCGTTAAGAAAGTCATCTTGATTTTTTACACGTACATTTTGTTCCAATCCAGCATGGTATGGGGCAGCCTTGATCCCGTTGACTTTGAGAAGGTCCGCTATTTCCTGAACCTTTTTTCTGCTGAGACAATAGATGATCCCTGACTTACCTTTCTGGGATTTGATATATTTTATAATTTGCTTTTTGGTCTCATTCTTGACTTTTGGCCTGACCTCATAATACAGATTCGTCCTATTAAAAGAAGATTTGAAAATATCGGCTTCTTCCATTTGCAGGTTTCTTTGAATATCTACCTGAACCTTGGGCGTGGCAGTTGCCGTCAAGGCTACTATTGGTAACCCTTCGCCGATCTGCGCAATTATGGACTTGATTTTCCTGTATTCAGGGCGGAAGTCATGGCCCCATTCTGAAATACAATGTGCTTCATCTATGGCCACAAAACTCAGCTTGGCACTTTTAAGAAATTGCACATTCTCTTCTTTGGTCAAGGATTCAGGGGCCACATAAAGCAATTTCGTTTTCCCCGAAAGGACTTCCTTTTTTACTTTTGTGGTTTCGGACTTGTTAAGAGTAGAATTCAGGAAGTAGGCATTTATGCCAAAGGCATTAAGCTGATCAACTTGATTCTTCATCAGAGCAATCAGGGGAGAAATGACTATGGCAGTTCCATCTTGGATTACAGCAGGAAGCTGATAACAAAGAGATTTGCCGGCCCCTGTAGGCATGATTACGAAAGTATTATTACCCTTAAGAACGTTGTCTACTATGAGTTCTTGGTTGCCTCTGAATTGGCTGAAGCCAAATATTCTCTTAAGGTTTTCTTTGACGGTTTGATCCACTTTAAAATAAATTTTTTTAATGTTTCACCCTATTGGTAATCATCGATTGGCTTAGGTTTTATTCCAGACCTTCTAGACAAATTTAATGATTAACCACGGTATTTTTGAAGTTAACAAAAAATATTAAGAAAGCAGATAAAAAAGCTTTTGAACTATCTCATTTTGGGAGATTAATCGCTAATTTAAATCTCAACAATTATAGTTAATTTGTAAGTTCAAGATAAAGATCACATTTGCTGGTCTGAAATAAGGAAGTTACAGAAATTTCAGTTTACCTGATTTTTGCGCAGAACACGTATCACAGGTATTAAATAGATGTAAACCAGTGGATTATATAATCCAAAAGCTCAAATACATCCATTAAGGATTGTAAAAGCTAATTTTACCTAAAATTGATGAACGAAAAGACTTATATAGTGATTATGGCGGGAGGGATAGGTTCCCGTTTTTGGCCATATAGTAGGAACAATAGGCCCAAGCAATTTTTGGATATTCTTGGAACGGGGCGCTCTCTTCTTCAAATGACTTATGATAGGTTCTCTAAGGTTGCTTCCGCTGAAATGTTTTATGTGGTCACCAACAAGCATTACTTTGATTTGGTAAAAGAGCAACTTCCTGATATCCCCGAAAGTCAAATCCTCACCGAGCCATTGCGCAGAAACACAGCCACGTGTATAGCCTATGCGACATATAAAATCTCCAAGTCTGATCCTGAGGCCAAAGTAATCGTGACACCTGCGGATCATTTGATTGTGCAGGAAGATAAATTTCATCAAAAAATCAATATTGCGCTTCAGGCTTGTGAGGGAGGAAAGAAATTGATAACGATCGGGATCAAGCCAAATAGGCCTGAAACAGGTTATGGTTATATCCAATATATCTCTGAGCCAGGTAATCAGGTCAAAAAAGTAAAAACCTTTACAGAAAAACCCAACCTTAAACTAGCTAAAACTTTCTTGGAAAGTGGAGACTTTGTATGGAATTCTGGCATGTTTGTATGGAAAGTGCAAAGTGCAATTGCTGCCTTTGAAACGCATATGCCTGAAGTTGCTGAGGTTTTTGAAGAGGGTCTTTCTTTTTACGGAACTCAGGAAGAGGAGACTTTTATCAAAAAAGCCTATTCTCTTGTGAAAAATGCATCCATAGATTATGGAGTCATGGAGAAATCGGATAAAGTATTTATGGTAATGGGAGATTTTGGGTGGTCTGATTTGGGTTCTTGGATGAGTCTTCATGAAAACAGAAATAAGGATGATTCAAATAATGTTGTAGAGGCGAATGCAATTCTGTACGAAACACAAAACAGTTATATCAAGGTGGATTCCAATAAGCTTGTTGTAATTCAGGGTCTTGATAATTACTTGGTGAATGAAAGCGAAAACGTGTTGCTAATCTGTAAACTAGATGCAGAGAAAAAATTCAGGGTTTTTGTCAACGATGCAAAAAATAAAGGAGAGGATTACGTTTGATGAAAAAGAAGGAAATTACGATAGCCCAGGCACAGCAAATTGTAGACGAGTGGATCAATACTGTTGGAGTCAGGTACTTCAATGAACTGACCAATACAGCCATTCTGATGGAAGAGGTGGGGGAGTTGGCAAGGATAATGGCCAGAAAATACGGGGAACAATCATTCAAAAAATCTGATGAAGGAAAGGATATGGCCGATGAGATGGCTGATATTTTATGGGTATTGATTTGCCTAGCTAATCAGACTGGTGTTGATCTTACAGAGGCTTTGGAAAACAACCTCAAGAAAAAAAATATCAGGGATAAGGAAAGGCATAAGCAAAACAATAAGCTGAAGTAGACGTTTTTTCATGTATTAACAGTGAAATTTGAAGGAGAAATAAAGATGAATTACAGGAGTTTTAAATTGGTTTTATTGGTATTTATATTTTTAGCAAGTACAGCCTGTCAGGATGATAGAGAAGAGCCTCCTCGGTTCTTTTATGGTAATTATAACCTGCAAGCTATTACTGCAGAACAATCTTTTGATCTCAATGATGATGGAGAATCTACACTTGACATCTTATCACAGGTAGAAAGTCTTACAGGAGATCAAAACAACAGGATGACTTTCTTAGAGGGAGAAGATGATGAAATGTTTTTCAACTTTTATTACCCCAATGTGCTGACAGAACAGGATGGCGTACCCATTATCAGGTTTGTGACAGAAAATGTTTCCATGTTTGTCACTTTCAATGAGGCTACCAGTCAATTTGATGTACTGGAGCAATTTCCTGCAAATTTAGAATCCGGAGAATTGGTCTCTTTGAATTTAATTGATCAACTGACTCTGGAAGTATCTGTTAATAAAAGCTTATATGACTTTTCAGATAATGAATGGAAAGAAACAATAGTGAATTATCAGTTTGTTAGAGGCTTGATCAGTATTTAAAGCGTATTAGAAGTATGCTAAAGCTTTGAAGCGTATGATATCTCATTTATTTGCTGGTTATATCGAGGACAGGCTTTTTTTTACAAATAAATGAAGAAACAACATTTACCTACCAAGATATGTCCAGTCTGCAACAGGCCTTTTACCTGGAGGAAAAAGTGGGAGAAGAATTGGGAAAACGTAAAATATTGTTCTAAAAAATGTTCAGGGAATAAAAAATGAGCTGGCAGATTTAACCAGCTCATTTTAATTTATCAAAATTCAAAGTCGCAAGACATATCATCAGAACCTATAGGTGCACCATCAGGAACGGAAATAGGTGCAGGAGTGGAAAGTTCTTCAGGAAGTTTGAGGAAAGCATCAATTTTTGCAGCCAAATAGTTACTGTGGTTAGCAGCAGAATTATTTTTATTTTTTGCACTTTCAGCCTTTAAGGTTTTTATGCTTTCCAATTTAGCCCTACTGTCTGCTTTGACCACAGAACTGGCCCCAGGGTGTTTGGCCAGTTTGATCAGGTGGTCAACCAATTTGTTTTCAGTCATCAGTTTGACTTGACCTTCGTAAGACTCTGGAATATTGCTGCTGATCAGATTTGAAGATAGCTTATTCAAGTAACTGTTGAAAGAAGGAAGGTTCTGGTCAAATGCCACTTGCTGGGCCAGTCTATTGGCTCTTCCAGGTTCCAGAAGAAAGTCCAAAGTCATGTCTACCACATTTTCCGCAGGTGCCAAAGCATCAAAGTTCAATCCGGTACGTGATGGGAAAGTTTCTCTATTTCTGGAATATCCCATAGGCCTTGGAGGGATGATATCAATGATGGATTTCGGTAAAGTCAGGTTTTCAGGGGAAATGGCTTTCAACAAAGTTTCCAAAGCATCATTTTGGGTTTTGGCATCTAGTCGTGATTGCGTTCTTTGGTTATCCCCTTTTACTTTATAAGTATAATCAAGTCCGCCGATGAGCTTTGAAGTAGCTTCAATCTGATAACGGTGCATCAAATATAATGGTACCAAGACCTCTTCCAGCAAAGCTTCTGGTTGTCCATCTTCAATGGCATTTCTTCCAAAAGTTTCTAGCCTTTTCTTCCTGATCTCCATCATTCTCAATAGCTCTTCAGGTGCAGAATCTCCATTTGCCCATAGGTGCGCTTTTGGGTGGCTTCCGCTTGGGTGTCTGGCATCAACATCTGAAATGAAAGTATGGCCAGCTGCATAGGTGTCTTCAAGCATCTGACTTAAAAACTCCTTTTCTTCTTTGTCTTCAGGTACAGTAGCGTAACCATATTGAATAGCCCATTTGTCCCATTCACCGATTTTATCGTCGTATGCTTTGGAGAAATCTAAGTTGCCCGAATCATCCATCGTAATATAAGGATAGGGATAGTCCATGACGGAGGCCCTGTCAGTTGGAGCAGAAGCATAAGCATGTGCAAGTCCTATGGTGTGCCCGATTTCATGGGCAGAAAGTTGTCTCAGCCTGGCCAAAGCCATTTCTAGCATTTTTGGATCGGCTGGTTTCCCATCTTCAAAAGGCTGCAAAAGTCCTTGAGCGATCAAATAATCTTGTCTTACCCGTAATGAACCAAGAGAAACGTGACCTTTCATTATTTCCCCGGTACGAGGATCTCTAATAGAAGAACCATATGACCAGCCACGGGTAGAGCGGTGTACCCATTGGATGACATTATATCTAACATCCATCATGTCCGCTCCTTCAGGCATTAATTCAACACGATATGCATTTTTGAAGCCGGCAGCTTCAAAGGCCTCAGCCCACCAATTTCCACCTTCCAAAAGCGCAGTTCTAACAGGTTCTGGCGTTCCTCTATCCAGGTAGTAGACAATCGGTTTTACTGGCTCGGAAATTTCCGCATTCGGATCTTTTTTCTCAAGTCTATGTCTGGAGATGTATTTTTTCACAATAGGTTCACCAATTGATGTAGTAAAATCCATGTAGCTGATATGAAAATATCCAGCCCTCGGATCAAACTCTCTTGGCTCATATCCATCATCAGGTAATTCTATGAAAGAGTGCCTTTGCCTTACTGTGACTGACTCAGGCGAAGGTGTAACTGATCTGATGTAAGCTCCAGAGGGGGTTCCTGTAAGTGTTACTATGGCTTCAACCTCAGAATTTTTAGGGAAGTTTTTTGTCATTGGATAATGAATGGCACTTCTGGAAGCATCTGGTTTGTATGTACCTTGTTTTGCGTTGCCTAATTTTTCCCCTACCATATGCGCGTCCTGCAGGTAAAAAGAAGTAGCATCAATCAGGTGTTTTTCGTCTTTGAGATCAGCAATTTCAAATCCCCAAATCACTGATTCCGCAAATGCATCCTGTACGGATCTAGCCTCATCGGGATTATCCGTGTAAGAGGCACGGAAATCATAGTTTTTATGAACCAAAAGAATTTTGTTTCCAGCTTTTCTGAATTCCACTACTCTGGTTCTTCCCAATTGTCCTTTGTCTAGTCCCAAGTCATTGGATCCTACTCCGGCAGGTAGGGAGTTGACATACAGGAATTCATAATCCAACTTATCGATTTCCAGGTAAATCTTACCTTTATCTTCGTCAGTAAAGAAGGTGAAAAACCCTTCCTTTTTTTCAAGTTTGGACCTGTCAATAGTTTGGGCATTAATTTGAAAAGACACCATAAATATCAGTGTCAGCAATAGAGTAAAGTTTTTTTTCATGGTTCGGTGGTTTTATTCCCAATTTATCAAAAACATTTAAGTTGCAGTTTACCAATAGTAGAAATTATCTGTTAAACTGATACCTGAGCTGAAAAACTGTCTCAGAAATGCGGTTTCCCTGAATTTGCTGCAATCCTGAACCAATTACTTCCCTATCGGTAAATTGGGTTCTTGAAAACCTTGCCCATAAACTCAATCTGGTATTTACCCGATATTGGCCTAAAAGGTAGTACCTGATTCCTTGGCCATGTAGGGCTGGAATGGAAAAAAGCCAAAGTACATTTCTTTCATAGAGAAACTGTCTGTTATCAAAATCATCTGTATCAAACAGGGCTACTCTTCCAGAAAACCGCCATTTCTGATGGTCCATGTTGATGTCCTGAGAAAGGGCAAATCCTCGTGTTATGTTTTTATTAAAATGGAAGGAAGATCCCATTACCCTGGACTTGATACTCCAAGTTGAATTGAGGCCGTAGTCTAGGTTAAATACATAATTCCATTTTCTTCCCTGATCGAGTAGGTAGGGGGATTGAAATGCAGGATAATCACTTATATTCCTGCTTTTGGACTCTTCTCGGATTTGGGCAAATAGCAGGGTTTTACGGCTAGGGCTGTAGCTCAACCTGCTTAGCCATTCATAACCCCTAGAGGGGGCATAGGTTCTGAATTTGAGCCAAGGAAAGCTGAATTGATCGTAATAGAATGACCAATTATATTTTTTGTTTGGCTTAAAGTTTAGTCCAAGGTAAACTCCTCTTTCATTGATAGGTCTACTGCCCTCGGAAAAAGCATTGCCATAAAAGCTGTGAAAATCTCGGTCAAAACTCCTCCATAATAAAGACAAGGAAAGTGTTGGATGTAAACTGCTCATCATTCCAATTACATTTCCTTTACCTCCACTTTTCGAAAAAGCACTTTCTCCAAAGAAAAAGTAGTTTTG
>NZ_REBN01000210.1 GCF_007692705.1 Mongoliibacter sp. | reverse complement strand
ACATTGGTATCATAGGCTTTTGGCCGGACTAGAAGCTCTTCGTTATGGTCCAGAATGACATAATAAGGCTGTGCATTGTTATTGAATCTTGTAATCTGAAAATCTGCATTTTGCTTGCCTATGGTCTTCTTGACCTTTCCGTCATATTCGGAAGTGTACCATTCCGACTCTGGCAATTCAAGACGCTCGTCGATGTACAGTGCCACCATCACAAAGTCCTCATTAAGCCTTTGCAATACAGGAGTTTCGGACCATACGCGTGCTTCCATTTCCCTGCAATTGACACAGCCGTGACCCGTAAAATCAATAAACAAAGGCTTCCCTGCTCTTTTTGCTGCAGCTAATGCCTGATCATAATCAAAGTAGCCCTGAATCCCATGTGGGAAATGAAGGAAATCCGCATACTTAGGAATATCATCCAATTGACTTTCTGAACCAACCGCTACCCCCCTATTTTCAGTAATGTTAAAATCGTGTGTTGCCATAGGTGGCAAGTAACCGGAAAGAGCCTTAAGCGGTGCTCCCCAAAGTCCTGGAATCAGGTAAACTACAAAAACAAAAGTTGTAATGGCCAACATCAACCTTGGCACCCCGATGTAATCCATAGGGGAATCGTGCTTGGTCCGGATTTTCCCCAAAAGATAAAACCCTAGCAAAGCAAATATCACAATCCAAATGGCAATGTAAATGTCCCTATCCAATAATCCCCAATGATAAACTTGGTCGGCTACTGAAAGGAATTTGAATGCCAATGCCAATTCCAGAAAACCAAGAACTACTTTTACAGAGTTCAACCAGCCACCTGATTTTGGAAGTGAATTCAACCATTCCGGGAAGATTGCAAAGAGGGTGAAAGGAATAGCAAAAGCCAAAGAGAAGGCAAACATCCCCGCAATAGGCATGAGGAAATCACCTCCAGCGGCTTTAATCAAAATAGACCCCACTATAGGACCCGTACATGAAAAAGAGACCAAAACCAAAGTAAAAGCCATAAAGAAAATTCCAGTAAGCCCACCCTTATCTGCCTTAGCATCTATTTTATTCACAAATCCACTAGGAAGTGTAAGTTCGAACATCCCCAAAAAGGCAAATGCAAAGAAAATAAAGACCAGAAAGAAAAAGATATTGGGGAGCCAGTGTGTTGATAACCAATTGGCAAATTCAGGTCCCTGAATGGCTGCCACTGCGGTTCCCGCAATGGTATAAATGGCAATAATAGATAACCCATAAATGGCCGCATTTCGGATTCCAGAGATTCGTGACTTAGACCTCCCCGTAAAAAAGGTCACTGTCATCGGAATCATAGGAAATACACATGGTGTTAAAAGAGCAGCCAAACCGGCCAAAAATGCCACGAGCATAAACCCCATGAGACCTGCTTGATCTTCCTCATCTTCTAAATTGATGAAGGATCTTTCCTCTATTTGATCTTCGATTTTATCCTGCGGGGTCTGAGTTTCTTCCTCCAATTCCTCATTAATCGGAAGTCCTTCAGTTTGATCATCCTGAGTTGATGCTGTTCCGCTTGCCCTGGCAGTTAATTGAAAATCCTCATCAAACGGAATACATTGTCCAGTGACATCTGTACACATTTGATAACCCAAAAACCCTTCTAGTGAAATGTTGTTTCCTGTGATTTTTATCCTTTGTTCAAAAGTACCAGTTCCTTCAAAATAGGTAACCTCTCCCTCCCATATTTCATCAAACTTAGACTTGGGATTAACAGCCTTCAACTCCCCCACCAATTCAAAGCCTGTAGACTTATCCACATTCAATTCCGTTAACATAGGCCCAAGATCCGGATCAAAATCATTGCTGTAGATATACCAGTCTTTGGGTATCTGCGCTTTAAAAACAATCTTGGTTTCATCTCCTATTTTTAGGTCCTTGCTCTCAAAGTCAATATCCCAATTTGGGGGAGCGATAAGCTGGGCAAAAGCCAATGAATTGATCAGCAATAGGAAAGTTAAAACCAAAGAAGACTTAATGTATGTTGACATTTCGGGCGGATTTGTATTCTCAGGATTTATAATGAAGAAATCAGCGGTTTAGTTCACCGGAATCGGGGTGTTTAAGGATAAATCTCCGGAAACAATTACTTGATTTCCGGAGATTGACTTTATTTAAGTCTATTTTGTGACTTCTTCCTTGAATCTCTTGAAGAAAGCTGCAATGGTCTCTATGCCCATAAAATAATTTTTTACGCCATAATGCTCATTTGGAGAATGCAGGGCATCTGTATCTAATCCAAACCCCAATAGAATAGGATCTAATCCAAGTTCTTGCTGGAAAAGGGAGCATATAGGGATTGAACCACCTTCACGTGTAGGGATTGCACTTTTTCCGAAAACATCCTGTACTGCCAAATCAGCTGCCCTATATCCGGGCGTATCTGTAGAGACTACAGCAGGTGCTCCTCCATGATGCGGGATAACCTTTACTTTTACTGATTTTGGAGCGATTGACTTGAAGTGCGACTCAAATAATTTGGCGATTTCTTTATGGTCCTGATCCGGAACCAGTCTCATGGAAATTTTGGCATAAGCCTTAGAAGGAAGTACTGTTTTGGCTCCCTCGCCTGTATATCCTCCCCAGATACCATTTACATCAAGTGTTGGACGTATGCCTACCCTCTCAATGGTAGAATAACCTGCTTCGCCATGCACATCGTCTATATCAAGTTCCTTTTTATATGCTTCCAAGTCAAATGGTGCTTCATTCAGGGCTTGTCTATATTCTTTGGAGTAAGTTTCCACCTTGTCATAAAAGCCTGGAATGGTAATGTGGTTGTTCTCATCTTGCAGAGAGGCAATCATTTTGCAAAGAATATTGATAGGATTACCCACTGCTCCACCATAAGTACCGGAATGAAGGTCTCTATTTGGCCCTGTAACTTCTACCTGCAT
This sequence comes from Mongoliibacter sp., assembly GCF_007692705.1. GTDB lineage: Bacteria > Bacteroidota > Bacteroidia > Cytophagales > Cyclobacteriaceae > Mongoliibacter. The sequence continues at coordinate 3,774 of NZ_REBN01000210.1, read as the reverse complement.
ATAGGCCAGTCCTCTTAAACCAACAGTAACTGAAGGGTCTTTGAGTGAAATCATATGGGTATCAGAAACCAAGACCACATCAGCTTTCAACTTTTCCTTGTTTTCTTTTACAAAAATATCCAGGTTTTCGGAGCCCACTTCTTCCTCTCCTTCAATCATAAATTTGATATTACAGGGCAAGGCATCATTAGACATCATCGCTTCAAATGCCTTGACATGCATGTAAAACTGCCCCTTATCATCCGCAGAACCTCTTGCAAAAATGGCCCCATCAGGATGTCTTTCCGTCTTTTTGATCACTGGCTCAAAAGGAGGAGAATCCCAAAGCTCATATGGATCCGCAGGCTGCACATCATAATGTCCATATACCAATACAGTCGGAAGATTTGGGTCTACTATTTTTTCTCCATAAACAATAGGATATCCTGCCGTCTGACAAACTTCTACCTCATCTGCACCTGCTTTTTGAAGGCTTTCTTTGACAAATTCAGCTGCTTTGAATACATCCTCTTTGAATTTGGGATCTGCACTGACTGAAGGAATTCTCAAAAGTTCCAAAAGCTCTTCCAGAAATCTGTCTTTATTGGAGGCTATATATTTTTCTACTGACATAAAATAATTGGATTAGGTATTAAATTCAAAGTTGCATAAAAGCTTCCAGCCAAGTGTTCGCAGGATTTATGCTTTGATATGGCCTCAAAATTACGCTATAATTAAAGAATTGCCTATTTTACCCTTAATTTTCGACAAGAAATAGAGAAAGATACAGATGAAAGCCATACTATGTAAAGAATTTGGAGGACCCGAAAAACTTGAATTTTCTGAAGCAGCAGATCCTGTTGCCGGAGAAAAAGAAGTATTGATCAAGGTGGCAGCCTGCGCGGTCAATTTTCCAGATGTACTCATCATTCAAAATAAATATCAGTTCAAACCGGAATTACCATTTTCTCCAGGAGGAGAAGTGTCTGGAATAGTGGAGAAAGTAGGTTCTGGGGTAAAACACCTGAAAGAAGGGCAAAAGGTTTTGGCACTATGCGGGTGGGGAGGCTTTGCAGAAAAAGTAAAAGTAGAAGCTGACCGTGTTTTTCCTATTCCAGCACAAATGGACTTTATCACCGCTTCTTCTACCTTGTACACCTTTGGTACTTCCTATCACGCACTAAAAAATCGTGCGCAATTGAAAAAAGGGGAAACTCTCTTGGTTTTGGGTGCTTCGGGAGGAGTGGGCTTGGCCGCAGTGGAATTGGGAAAAGTAATGGGTGCTACAGTAATTGCTGCTGCATCTACAGCAGAAAAGCTTTCTTTTTGTAAGGAAAAAGGTGCTGATTTTACAATCAATTACGAAACAGAGGACCTTAAGGAAAGGGTAAAATCACTTACAGATGGCAAAGGAGTGGACGTCATTCTTGATGTTGTAGGAGACAAATATGCAGAACCTGCCCTGAGAAGTATGGCTTGGAAAGGGCGCTATTTGGTGGTTGGCTTTGCAGCAGGTGATATACCCAAGCTGCCCTTCAACCTCGCTTTACTTAAAGGTTGTGCAGTAATGGGCGTTTTTTGGGGGAGGTTTTCTTCAGAAGAACCCAAAGAAAGCCAGCAAAACCTTATGGAACTGGTGGGCATGATCCAGTCAGGTAAAATTCAACAGCACATTTATAAAACCTATCCTCTGAAAGAAGCCCCTCAAGCTTTGCAAGAGATGATGGATAGAAAAGTGGTAGGGAAGGCTGTGGTGAATGTCAGTATTGAATTATTAGCAGAAGACCAAAACCGATCCGAAGACAAAAAAGCCACAAAAGAAATGAAAGGCGATATGGAGAAATCCGAATCACCTGTCAAAAGCATACGAAGTATTGAGGATCTCAAAAAACTTGAAGGAAGTTCTTTGGGTAAAAGCTCATGGTTGAAAGTCAGTCAGGATTTAATTCAGAAATTCGCAGAAACTACCCAGGACTTACAATGGATTCATATAGATACCGAAAAAGCGAAAACATTATTGCCTGGGGGTAAAAATCTCGCTCATGGATACCTAACACTATCTCTTATTCCCAAACTGATGTATGAACTGCTGCCATTGGACCAAGTAGAAATGGCGCTGAACTATGGCACAGATAAAGTACGCTTTCCCGCTCCTTTATATTCTGGTGATCAAGTTCAACTTAAAGCATCTGTTCAAAAAGTAGAAACGAATGCAGATGGTTCTGCTAAAATCTTTTTGTTGGCGGAGATGTATTCAGCACACTCGGACAAACCAGTGTGCGTGGCTGAGATGATCAGCCTGGTTAGAATGTGATTTTTAAAAATATTTCATCCTTTTTGACTTGATTCATTAAGCTTACAGTTTTAGCTAATTGGGCAAATATTAGATAATTAGAGGATTTTATTGCCAAAATCAAGGTAAATATACCCTGTAGACGGTATTTTTTGTTTGATCGTTGCCAATTACCTTTACCAAGTAATCAAGGTCTAACCACCCATGGGCCCTACTCTAATACCACAACCATGTATACTACAATTATAATTGACGATGAACCCCATGCACAGGATGCTTTGGAAATGCTTCTCACCAAGTATTTTGGAGGAAATTTTGAGGTAGTAAAAAAATGTTCTTCTGTGGATGAAGCCGTCCCTTTTTTACAGGATGAAGAGCCTGATTTGATTTTTCTGGATATCCAAATGCCCCGGCAATCTGGCTTTGCACTTTTAGAACTATTCGAAAACAGGACTTTTGATGTCATCTTTACCACGGCCCATAAGGATTACGCTATTGAGGCTTTCAAACACAATGCATTTGACTATTTACTGAAACCAATAGACATTCAGGAATTTCAAAAAACCATTGTAAGGTATTGTAATTTCAAAGAGGAGGAAGGTAGTTTGGTTTCGAAAAGTAGAAGACTGGAAATTTCAGCCTTTTCTACCAATGGTGGGTTGGAATTTATTCAACATGACAATATCATTTATTGCATGGCAGATAAGAACTACACAAAAGTATTTATCACCGATGCTGTAGAGCCCTTGTTTGTATCCAAATCACTGAGTTATATTGGAGGTAAACTTTCCAGAGAAAAGTTTGTCAGGATACATCAATCCTTTTTGGTCAGCATTACCAAGATCAAAAGATTTAACCGAAACTCTGGAACCTTGGAAATGATCAATGGACACGAAATTCCAGTTTCAACCCGTAAAAAAAGCGAAATACAGAAGTTTGCGTAGTCTTTTTGTCTTTTTGCTATTTTGTTCACATTTAGTTTGTGCACAACAATACCCTTCTAAACATTATACAACTGTAGAGGGACTGCCTAATAATGCTGTACGCGCTCTTTTTGTGGATTCCAGGGGAATACTTTGGATAGGCACAGAGAACGGGCTGGCAAAAATGGAAAATGGCGTCTTAGTTTCATTTTTCACCTCTGACGGATTGGCATTCGATAATTGCTGGGCAATAGCAGAAGACCACTTGGGTCAAATGTGGTTTGGTAGCTATGGAGGTGGCGTTACCCTATTTGACGGGAAGCAATTTCAAGTATTTGACCAATCTGATGGATTGATTGACAACCATATTCGTCACCTGTACCCTTATAAAGATAAGATATTGGTAGGAACAGAAAATGGTATTTCCATCATCGATGTGAAAGACAGAGAAATTGAATCCCTGCCACAAACCAAGAGAGATCCTGCCTTGAATTACACTTCAGGTTTTTTCCAGCATAATAATATCCTTTATTACACCACCTATCGTCAGGGTGTTTATGAAATTATTTTTGAATCGGG
>NZ_REBN01000282.1 GCF_007692705.1 Mongoliibacter sp. | reverse complement strand
CGTTGGGAGTTTTTTGGGGTTTCGGCTTCTTGTCAGCCCTCCGAGTTTCACTCGGTGTAAATACCCTTCGGATTTTAACCCCTTTCAGGGGTTGGGGTTCAGTTAGTATTGCAGGTAGTTTCTTCATTATTGGATCAAAAAATGGTTTCCAATAAACCCTAAAAAAATCAATTTCAATTGTATCGAGTTAGGCAAGTCCGATTTACTTCTAAACTAATATAGGCCTTAAACTAGACACTAATAATCCCGAAGGCCTGCCTGTCGGCTAGACAGGGATTAAATACCAAAGGTTATTTACCCCGGATGCAATCCGGTGGCTTGGCATGAGGCCGTAACTACTTTCACCAACCCCGATAGGGGTTGAATTAAAGCAGAAACTTTGGATCAAAAGGTATATAATCTCTATTTCAATCGCCCCCTTTTCCCCAATTCCACTACCCTTAAGTTTTGGATTTTGCCCGAATTGATTTCAAAAAGCAGCAAAGTTCTCATCACATGAAAACCATGCTGCCCAATGGCTCCGGGATTCATATACAAACAGTTTAATTCTTTATCATACTCTACCTTGCAGATATGAGAGTGTCCGCATACAAACAATTGAGGTTTTTCTTTTTTTAGCAAAGTCTTTATCCCCTTGGCGTATCTCGGAGGCTTTCCACCAATATGAGTCATCAGGATTTTCATGCCAGCCAGATCATAAATCAAGGTTTCAGGATACAATTCCTGGGTTTTCTCATCATCAATATTACCTACAATTACCCGAAGGGATTTACCTGATGGCAATGCATCAATTACTCCCAGGTCACCTATATCACCTGCATGCCAAATCTCGTCTACATCTTCAAGATACTTGATGGTAGCCTCGTCGATATAACTATGAGAATCAGAAATCAATGCAATTTTTACCATGGCTGAATATTTAATAGAATTTGATTTTCCACTTTATCTCCAATAGACATATTTAACTAAATTGAACATCCCTATGGAACCAATATCAATAAATTTCTCATATCAAATTAATATCCGGATCTTCTAAACCATTTATTAGCTGGATAATGGTGTCATTGCGGATATCCACATAATGGAATAATACTTCACTCCTCTAATATCGATTTGATTTAAGAAAATCACCTTATTGATACGCTTTTATACCAACGGTTTTTTTTGGATTCATGAAAAAATCAATGTGATACCAAAAGACAAAACACAAGCTATCCCTCTGTAAATGGGCAGAGTAGCCATGTTATCATTCAAAAAGAATACCCCCTGTAAGATTTTTGGATTTCATTTCTTCCCAAATCCTGCTAAAATAAGGCCTTGAATGCCAAATCTTGTTTTGGATTTGAGGGATTAGTTCCTATTTTTACGAGCCAAAATATTGTTTACAATGAGAGTAATTCAATTCAGAGAAGCTTTAAGAGAAGCCATGTCAGAAGAAATGAGACGCGACAAAAACGTGTTTCTCATGGGAGAAGAGGTGGCAGAATATAATGGTGCCTACAAGGTATCTCAAGGAATGTTGGACGAATTCGGTCCTGACAGGGTGTATGATACACCTATTTCAGAGCTGGGATTTGCTGGATTAGGAGTAGGTGCAGCCATGAACGGACTGAGACCTATGATTGAGTTCATGACCTTCAATTTCTCCTTGGTTGCTATAGATCAGATCATCAACTCAGCTGCAAAAATGTTAGCCATGTCAGGTGGTGCATACAGTGTTCCCATTGTATTCAGAGGTCCTACAGGTAATGCTGGTCAGCTTGGTGCTACGCACTCATCCAACTTCGAAAATTGGTTTGCCAATACCCCTGGACTTAAGGTAGTGGTACCTTCCAACCCTTACGATGCCAAAGGTTTGCTCAAGGCTTCAGTAAGAGATGACGATCCAGTCATTTTCATGGAATCTGAATTGATGTATTCAGACAAGGGAGAGGTACCTGAAGGCGAGTACTTGTTGCCAATAGGTGTGGCAGATATCAAGAGAAAAGGTAAAGACGTCACTATTGTATCTTTTGGGAAAATGATGAAAGTGGCTTTAGAAGCTGCAGAAGAATTGGCCAAAGACGGTGTAGAAGCTGAGGTAATTGATTTAAGAACTGTTAGACCTATTGACTATGCTACAGTAGTAGAATCCGTGAAAAAGACCAACAGATGCGTGGTAGTAGAAGAAGCCAATCCGATTGCAGCGATTTCCTCAGAAATTACTTATCACTTACAAAGAAATGCTTTTGATTACTTGGACGCCCCAGTTGTAAGGGTCAACTCAATGGATATTCCTTTAAGCTACGCTCCTACGTATATCGAGGCTACTATTCCAAATGTGAAGAGAACTTTGGATGCGGTAAAAGACGTGATGTACAAAAAGTAACCATAACAGATTAAATTTATATGGCCTTTGGAAGCAATTCCAAAGGCCTTTTTTATTTATTACTCTACACTCCTGCCCTGCTCCTTACTGGCTCAAGTTTTTAGATATGGTTTTCTTCACCCCTGGTTCAAGTCTTCAGACTAGGCCCCCAGTTTTCAAACTGCAGAATTTAAATAACACCTGAAAATTCATTAAGTCTATAAAACCCCGATAGACCTGAAAACCCTCTAAAAAAAGTCCTCCGAACTTTTACACTATATAATGTCTCATATCTCGATCCTTCCTCCCTCCCTATAACTCCCAAAAAAAAAACCACCCTGCATAGCAAGGTGGCCTCTTACTTTATCAATCAATCTCTTAATTATTATTCATTACTGCACCAGAAGCACCTCCACCATCACCTTCTTTAATATCGTCGTTGGTAACCCCTCTTCTCTTCCTTCTTGGCCCATCCATGCTCAACTTTCCTATTCTATAGTTGAAGTTGATTTTGAAGTTCATGTTTCTCATGGTATTGCTACCCTGCTGCATGATAGTTGGCGTGTTCAACTCATTCCTGATGACCATTTCTCTGGTCACAAAGTTTTCTGCACCAAAACCTATACTTCCTCTTTTTTCATTGAACTGCTTATTCAAATTCAAGCTATACATTCCAAAACCACCAGCAAATCCCTGCAGTTGAACTTGTCTACCCCTTGCAAAAGCAAAAGACTGAATCTGCCAGTTATTTGGCAGGGAATAATTTGCGAACAACCTACCACTAATCACAAAGCCCTGATTGGATGCAGCAAACATCGGATCATCCAGTCCATTGGTCAAGTCAGCATAATATCCATCAATACTGCCATTCAGAGAGAATTTACCAGAAAGATTGACATTTGAGAATATTGAGAAACCATAAGCCCTTTCAAATCCAATATTTTCATAAGTGGTATAGATAATATCGTCGTCCATTACTGTTCTCACGGGCTGAATGGAACCTGTTGTATTTCTAAAATAGGTAGTGAAATTCAAACTAGAGCCTTTGAAGAAGGTGCTGTAAGACATTTCATAATTGTCTGTCAACTCAGGGTCCAATAATGGATTACCTTGGGTAATCTGTTGTGGGTTGGCCGCATTGATGTTAGGGTTCAAGAAGTTCAAGAATGGTCTCTGCACCCTTCTGTTGTAGGCTGCCTTAATCATATTTCCTTTCTCAAGCTTTCTACTTAAGTTTACACTAGGAATTAACAAGCCATAAGAAGGTATATCAGCATCAATCTCTGAATTCCTGAAATCTGCATTGATATTAGTGTATTCGTATCTCAAACCTCCTTTGAAAGAATAATCTTTAAGAAAGTTGGTTGTATAGGAAGCATAAGCTGCCGTTACATTTTGATCGTAGCTAAACTCATTGGATAAGTTGATGTCGTCAACTTTTTCAAAATCACCATCAGCGCCTTCAGCCGTGAAATATGCAAAATCACTTTCAGCTCTTCTTAGGATATTTTTAGCTCCATATTCCAAAATCTTATTCTTCCCATCTCCTATAGGAGTCACATAATCCAACTGCACTGTAAATTCCTGATTTCTTCCCAGGTTATTGTTTTTGACTCTACTTAAGATATCATCAAATGTTCCAGTGTAAAGACTATTGATAAAATCATTGGTAAGGTTATTTTGACTATACAAACCTGAAATACTGAATTCCTTCATCGGTTTTTCGTAAGTCTTGGTATAGTTGTAATTTACATCCACGTTATTTGATAAGTTCCTGACATTTACATCTCTCAGTAAACTGCTCACCAATTCCTCCTCCATAAAAGTTTCTGTCAACAAGCCATCCTGACGGTTTTGCATATTTCTCAACCCAAAACTGACTGAAGTGGTCATGAAGTTGTGTTCATTGATTTCATAATCCCAACCGAAATTATATCTCCCAAACATCATGTTTGTTCTGGTATCTGCGGATTGAAGTATGTTTAAAGTGCTTCCATCCGCATTGGTCACCATTTGGTTATTGTCAAAAGCACCTATGATGTTATACCCTGCTCTACCGAAGCCACCTAGAGTCCAACCCATTTTGCCTCTTTTCAAACTCGCATTCAAACCTAAGTTTGAACCCCTGATTCCAGCACTGGAATTGACATTGAGTGTGGCACCTTGAAGGTTGTTTTTCTTGGTCACAATATTGATTACCCCACCTGTACCTTCAGCATCATATTTTGCAGATGGTGAAGTAATCACTTCAATAGACTTGATTTCTTCAGCAGGGATTTGTTTTAAAGCTTCAGACACATTTGAAGCGACTATTGCTGATTGCTTGCCATTGATAAGGACTAAAATATTGGAACTTCCTCTCATGGAAACATTACCATCTAAGTCAACCGACAACATTGGAACTCTTCTCATTACATCAGCCGCATCACCTCCAACTAGCGTGCGGTCATTTTCAGCATTATAAATGGTTCTGTCTACTTTTTCTTCAATCAAATCTCTCTGACCCATCACTGTCACTTCCTCCAATGCAACAGCATCAGTTTCCAGAGCCAAATTACCCAAATTGATATTGGAATTACTTTCAGATATGGTGATGGTGGAAGATGAAAATGGCTCGAAACCCATAAAGGATACCAAAATCTTATATTTACCATTTTTAAAGTTTGTAATCACAAATTCTCCGTCAAAATCTGCAACAGCTCCCGCCACGCTTTTTTCTGTTTCCAGATCAATTAAAGAAACCGCAGAATAAGCAACAGGTTCACCTGAACCTTTTTCCATAACCTTTCCTGATATTCTGTAAACAGGCTCTTCAGCTGATTCGGTTTGGGTAAAACCATTTAAGGATACTCCCAGTATCAAAAAGGATAAAACAAGTAATTTTTGGTAATAGGTCTTCATATTCGTGTCGTAAAATATTGTGATGTATGTTGGTAAGACAGTTTTCGGTAACAAAGGTTTTAAAACCGGGTATCAAAAAAAAATCTATTAGACCATACTGGGTATTACATCGATGAAGTGGGCTTATTTAAGGATGAACATATTCACCAATTACCAAATCCGAATTTTATCTCATTTATCTGGGATTTCATCTATCAAACCAGCCTATCTGTAGATAAAAGTAGTCAAAACGCAAAATTTTATTTTAGTTTACTGAAAAATCACCTATTTTAATAAAATGCAGGAAGTGAATATCAAAAAGAACATATCCATTATCACCCATGTATTGGGCTGGGCCATTTTTGGTTCATTGCTTTTTCTTTTGATTCCTTTATCGACAAGGCTGGATTTTCCTGAAGAATTCTGGACCAAACAGATTATGATGTTTGCTATTTTGGTAGCAGCATTCTATTTCAATTACTTTTATCTTATTCCAAATACCTTATTCAAAAACAGGGTGGGTGTTTTTCTTGCCTTGAATTTAATCGGTGGACTTGCATATATAGGAATCATCATAATTTTTGATAACCTGGTCAATATGCAACAATTAATGCATGAAGTATTCCGACCTGATACCGCTTACGTAAAGAGGCCCAGGAACCTAACTTTCGATTTTTACAATGTGCTCATATTTTATATGGCTGTAGGTGTCAGTACCAGTGTTGCAACAGTTCAAAAATGGCAGCAGGATGAACAGCTCAGGTTTGAGCTTGAAAAGGCAAAAACCAATTCAGAACTTTCTTACCTCAAAGCGCAGATCAATCCCCATTTCTTTTTCAATACGCTTAACAATATTTATGCACTCACTAACCTGGATGTAGAACAAGCCAAAACAGCTTTATTGAAATTAAGCAGGATGATGCGGTATGTGTTGTATGAAACTGAAAAAAACCAAACCCTTCTTAGCAAGGAACTGGATTTCATCAAGGACTTTATAGAACTTATGAAAATGAGGTTATCCACGAAAGTCCAATTAGACATACAGCTACCTGAAAGAATTGAAGATGCTAACATTGCTCCAATGTTATTTTTGCCTTTTATCGAAAACTGCTTTAAGCATGGAATCAGTTCACAACAGGAAAGTAAAATTTATATCCGTTTATCAAAAGAAGGCAATCAGCTGTCTTTTGCAGCCAAAAATGATATTTTCAAGGCTAAAGAGAATACGCCTGAAGGTCAATCCAGCGGTATTGGCTTGAACAATACCAAAAGGAGGCTGGAGTTGCTTTATCCTAATCAGTATCAACTCGAAATCAACGATAACACCAATTCCAATACCTTTTCTGTGGATTTAAAACTCACCTTGACATGAAATCGAGCCTGCCCAGAGCAGGCGGGCATGATCCCGTACCTACGGGATCACACACTGGGATGATTGTAAACCATGCGAAGATTCTCCCGAAAGTCGGGACAGGCTATCCCGAAAAACCGGGACAAGTTATGTCAATTGAAAAGAAA
>NZ_REBN01000136.1 GCF_007692705.1 Mongoliibacter sp. | reverse complement strand
CTGCATAGGTATAGCTGCCATATTCGGAATAGGGCTCTTCAACCAGATTTTTTTCCTCCTCCTTTTCCATAATTTTAATTTAACCAATAAAGATTTATCAAAGTTTTATTCCAAACCCTCAAACAATTCTTCCAAATCCAGCACGAATCCTTTGATACAAGAAGAAGCGACATGGTCCCCAAGTGTAAAAAGCCTGGAAGGAATATATTTCCCATTCACTAAAGAGTAAATCAAAAGCGTTTTCTCATAAGGATGGATGATCCAGTATTCTTTGACCCCACTTTCTTCATAGACCTCGTATTTGTTTTGTAGTTCTTTTTTATTGTTGGAGGGGGATAGGATTTCCATGATCAGATCAGGCGCTCCTACACAACCCAGCTCATCCAATTTTTCAGGGTCACAGACCACACAAATATCGGGTTGGACTACGGTATTGATATCCTTGTGCTTTTTGGACTTGACAGGGAGTCGGACATCGAAGGGAGCGGAGAAAACTTTACACTTCTTCTTTTCTAGATTAAGGTACAATTTGAAAAATATTCTTCCGGAAATTTCTTGATGGATCCTCCTTGGCGCAGCCGCTGCCTGCCTGAAAACCTTACCCTTGATTAGCTCAACCATATGGTCAATCTCCCAAGTCAGGTAATCAGCATAGGTATAGCTTCCATATTCGGAATAGGGCTCTTCTACCAGGCTTTTATCCACTTCCTTTTCCATAGATCTAATTTAATCAAATAAGATTTATAACAGGTTTACTCCAAACCCTCAAACAATTCATCCAAATCCAGCACAAAGCCTTCAATGCATTGGGATGGTACCAGGTCTCCTAAGGTAAAAAGCCGGGATGGGATATATTTTCCATTGACCAAAGTATAAACCAAAAGCGTTTTCTCATAAGGATGGATGATCCAGTATTCTTTGACCCCACTTTCCTCATAGACCTCGTATTTGTTTTGTAGTTCTTTTTTATTGTTGCTTGGTGAGAGGATTTCCATAATCAGATCAGGCGCTCCTACACAGCCCAGCTCATCCAGTTTTCCATGATCACAGACCACACAAATGTCAGGTTGGACTACAGTGGTGATGTCTTGGTGCTTTTTGGATTTTACAGGAAGGCGGACGTCAAAGGGAGCTACATAGACTTTACAGGTTTTACCTTTTAATAATCCACCTAATTGTACACCTATTTTCAACACCAACTCCTGATGAATCCTCCTTGGTGCGGCCGCCGCCTGCCTGAAAACCTTACCCTTGATCAGCTCAACCATATGGTCAATTTCCCAGGTCAGGTAATCTGCATAGGTATAGCTGCCATATTCGGAATAGGGCTCTTCAACCAGATTTTTTTCTTCTTCCTTTTCCATAGGTCTAATTTACAAAAAATGGTGCTAAAACTGATATTATAAAAATTGGATTGAATTTTTTTTCAAAGAGTAGAAAAAAGTCTTTAGTTCTAAAAATCTCACTTATACTTAATTTTCAGTTTGTGTTTTGCTGGCCCATATTGGAATTCAGAATATTATTCTAAAATGGTCTCTTGGAATTGTGCAATTATTTATTCAGGATTGATTTTCAAAAAGTTCTGAATTTGGACAGATAATTTCTAATTTTTAAGTTCAGATATGAAACTATTGTTTTTTCTAAAGCTATTTGATTTTTGAGATGAAAAATAAATTCTTACTTCTATGGATATTATTTGGGTTGGTTTGGCAATCAAGTTTTTGTCAATCTTCAAATGGACCTTCCTATTTCAGTCAAAACAAGTATGATGATTATCCTTTAGTGACTTTGAGAGAAAATTTCTGGGGGAATCCGGTTTACCTTATAGAAGGAGAAAAAGCAAAAGCTCAGGAAGTTAGGGCATACATGGAAATCATGCCTGGTGATGCCAATGATTTTTTCCAAACCCACAACAAAGCCATTACCGGTACAGGTATTTCATTAGCTGGACAAGCAGTTGTTCTAGGTGCTTTTGGTTATGTTTATGACAATAGGAACAGGCTTAACAATCAGATTTTTTTGAATTGGTTCATAGCTTCAACTGCAGGCAGTATTGGTGCTGGTGTTGGTAGGTCAATGAACCGGCAAGCAGTCAGGAAAGTGAATACTCTTTTAGAAAATCATAATTACCTGATCAGGCAGGACGAATTGAGTAAGCCATATTTGAAAATGGATTTCCGAAACAACTTTATTGGTGAAAAAATTGATATCTATGATGGCCCCAATCTGTTAAGTAAAAACAGATTAAATCAATACAAAGAAGAATTTCCTGAATTTGCTGAATACTTCAGGAAATCCCAGCGGAATCAGAATGTGAGTTTTGCGTTAGATATATTGGATTTGGCTTCTACTTTTGTTTTTGTTGGTTATATTCTCTCTCCACAGATTCAATCTTCTACTCCCAGTAATCTGTTATTGCCACTTACCATTGTCAGTTTTGGTACAAGCATTTCAGGTGGGATTTTCAGAAGAGCAGCAAGGAACCAAACTCGGATGGCATTGATGAAATTCAATTTTGGCGAAGAAATGGAGGGGTATTGATAATAATATTTTTTAATATCCGGAATTTGCGCGTAAAAAAGATATATCAAAAACGAAAGAGCCAGGATAATTCAACAACTCAACCCATCTACCAGCCGGCAAGTGTCAACTGAGTACAGATGAATATCATCTTAAAACAAGAAATAAGATTATTACATATACTAGAGCTGGTGACATGTCAATATTCCTGACTATCTTTATCTTTTTCAATTTGAGAAAAAACCCAAGGTTAATTTTTAGGCACTAGGTCCTATATTCTTGGTAGAAAGAGCTTAGTATTGCCAAATAATTTTTGGTTCAGTTTGGATACATTTGGAAAAAGGAATAACTTTGTGCCTCATTTCAGAAAAGCGATCTAAGATAAATAGCAATACAATGAAAAAAGAAATTCATCCTAACTACAGAGACGTCGTATTTTTCGATACCTCAAGTGATTATAAATTTATCACTAAGTCTACTATCGAAACCAGTGAGACAATCACTTGGGAAGATGGTCAGGAATATCCTGTTTACAAGATAGAAGTAAGCTCTAACTCACATCCTTTCTACACTGGTAAGAAAATGATGTTGGATACCGCTGGTAGAGTTGAAAAATTCAACAGAAGATACGCAAAGAAATAAGAGATCTGAAAAGAACTCAAGCTATAAGTCTCCTGGAACTTGTTTTCCGGGAGACTTTTTTATTTTTGTGACATGGACAATATTATTTTATTCGATGACCCTGCAATCAGGGGATCCCTCTTACCATTTACTTTTACCCGACCAGTAGCAGATATCCGAATTGGTATCCTTAAAATTTCTGAAAAATGGAAGCATTACTCAGGAAAGCAACCTGGGTTCCTAACCCAGGATTACCTTAGTAATAAATTTACCAAAACCGAAGATTCAGCTTTGATGATCAATGGGGCAGTTTGTCCTGACGATGAGCTTTGGACCGAAATCATAGAACTTCAATCATCACAGGCATTGTTTTCAGACCAGGTTTTGATTGCCTGTAGGACTGAAGACAGTTCAGGTTTTCATCCTGATATTGCCAAGGATAAAGAAAGGCTTGATACAGCACACAAACCTACAATTGTCCAAAAATCATGGAATATTTTCCAGTATAATGCCGTAGAGCTTAGAAAAGATTTTCATCTAGTGACTAAAGGAAGGGGATCCCTTCCAATCTCTGACCCTTTTACAATTGTATATGGAAAGGAAAATATTTTTGTGGAGGAAGGTGCTGTTATCAAAGCAGCAGTCCTCAATGCTGAAAATGGACCTATTTATATTGGGAGAAATACAGAGATACAGGAAGGCGCAGTAATCAGGGGACCTTTTGCCCTATGCGAGGGCTCTACTGTCAATATGGGTGCTAAATTGCGTGGGGATACTACAGTCGGTCCACATTCCAAAGTAGGTGGAGAAATTTCCAATTCAGTGATTTTTGGTTTTAGCAATAAAGGGCACGAAGGATTTCTAGGTAATTCAGTAATAGGGGAGTGGTGCAACCTGGGTGCTGATACCAATACATCCAATCTCAAAAATAATTATGCTGCCGTCAAAGTTTGGGATTACACCAAAGGAGGCTTTACAAATACCGGCTTACAATTCTGTGGATTGATGATGGGTGACCATGCTAAATGTGGCATCAATACCATGTTTAACACGGGGACAGTGGTAGGAGTAGGAGCGAATGTTTTTGGTGATGGATATCCCAGGAATTTTATTCCATCCTTTTCTTGGGGTGGGGCAGCAGGCTTCAGTACATTCCAGATAAGGAAATTTGAGGAGACAGCAATTGCAGTCATGAAAAGGAGAGGGATGGAGTATGGAGATGAAGAAAAAGAAATCGTCAAAAAGGTTTTTGAATTGACGAGACATTACCGTATTTGGGACAAAGAAGGTTAATACATTTATGCTGTTTTCAAGTATTCCAGGACTGGAAGATGTCAAGGAAAAGATCATTCAAGCTGTTAAAAATAACCACCTCGCACATGCATTGCTCTTTCATGGGCCTGAGGGATCTGCCAATCTAAAAATGGCTTTGGCTTTGGCTACCTACTTGCATTGTCAAAACCCCCAAGATAATGATTCTTGCGGAGAGTGTCCTTCTTGTCAAAAAATGTCAAGACTTGTTCATCCGGACATGAATTTTTCAGTACCTGTACCTGGAGAAGGCAAAGAAGACAAAGAGGATAAGAAAAAACTGGATCCGATAGCTGCTTTCAGGTTATTTGCAATTCAGAATGGATATGGGAATATTTCAGACTGGGTGTATCAAAATGATTTTGAGAAAAAGCAGCTTAATATTTCAAAGAATGCTGCCCGGCAGGTGATCAAAACACTTTCATTGAAGTCTTTTGAAGGTGGATACAAGATCATGTTGATCTGGGCACCAGAGTTCATGAATGCTGCATCGGCCAATTCAATGTTGAAGATTTTGGAAGAGCCACCAGAAAAGACTGTCTTTTTATTGGTGACTTCCCAGCCAGAACAATTGCTGACGACCATTTTGTCAAGGACTCAGAAAGTAATGGTAAGGGCTTTCAGTGATGAGGAAATCATGAGCCACCTTGTTGCTGAGAATATGTGCAGCCGCGAGGGAGCCGTTCAGATTGCACCTTTGGCAGATGGGAATATGCGGGAAGCTTATCGTATGATTGATCAGGTCGCGGATGAAAATACAGTACTAATAAGGGACTGGTTCAGGGCATGTTTTTCTGTCGACATCAATCAGATATTCAATTTTGTAGATAATTTCAGTTCCAAAGACAAGGAGTCTCAAAAATCCCTATTACTCACAGGAATCAACGTGTTACGTGAGGTTATGCTTGATAAGGCTCAAGTAAATAACCTAATGCGCAGTGCAGATACTGACAGAGACTTTATTCATAAACTGGGTTCTCATGTACTCGACGGCCAAAAAATTAGCCGCATTTATGAAATTCTCAATACGGCATATTATCATTTGGAGAGAAATGCCAACATGAAAATTATGTTTGCTGATTTGTCATTTCAAATCGCCAGAGTCATGAAACCAAAACAAACTGCTTCTTAATGAAAAGATTGATAGGTAGAAGAGAGAAAATTTCTTTCCCAGAATGGGGTTTACAGCAGGCGACCGCAAAAGTCGATACAGGAGCCTATACTTCCTCTATACATTGTCAGGATATTCAAGAAATTGAAATTGATGGAGTTAAAACGCTACAATTTCAATTATTGGACCCCTCTCATAAAAACTTCAAAGCAAGAAAAATCACAACACAGTCTTTTACTCAAAAAAAAGTGAAGAATTCTTTTGGTCAGGCTGAGATCAGGTATAAAGTGAGTACAGAAGTGCTTATGTTTGGCGAAGTTTTCCAAGCAGAGTTCACATTGACTGACAGGTCAAAAATGAAAAACCCCATTCTTTTAGGAAGAAAGCTCCTTCAGGGTAGGTTTATAGTAGACGTCGACGAGGTTAATCTTTCTAAAAAATCATTAAAATGAAAATTGCAGTATTATCAAGAAATCCTCATCTCTATTCTACAAGAAGGCTTGTGGAGGAAATTAAAGCAGCTGGTTATGAGGCGCAGATTGTTGACCATTCTGTTTGTGATCTGATCATCGAACAGAACGGGCCTTCTATTTATTATAAAGGAGAGAAACTGGAAGGGATAGATGCCATTATTCCGCGTATAGGTGCTTCAGTTACTTTTTATGGTACTGCCGTAGTTAGGCAGTTTGAGTTGATGGGGACATTTTCGGCTGTGGAGTCTCAAGCAATTGTTCGCAGTAGGGACAAACTCAGAAGTTTACAGATTCTTTCTAGAGCAGGATTGGGAATGCCAAAGACCGCTTTCACCAACTTTTCTAAGGGCGGGGAAAAAGCACTTATTGAGAGAGTAGGTGGTGCTCCTTTGATCATCAAGCTGCTGGAAGGCACACAAGGACTTGGTGTTGTTTTGGCAGAGACCAAGAAAGCGGGACAATCTGTGATCGAAGCTTTTCATGGGCTGAAGGCCAGGATTATTGTGCAGGAATTCATAAAAGAAGCCAAGGGTGCAGACATCAGGGCCTTTGTGGTGAATGGGAAAGTTGTAGGCGCAATGAAAAGGCAGGGGGCAGAGGGCGAGTTCCGTTCCAATCTCCATAGAGGGGGCAAAGCTACCATCATCAAGCTCTCCAGAGCGGAGAAAACAGCTGCCCTTAATGCAGCAAAAGCGCTTGGTTTAGATATAGCCGGTGTTGATATGCTTCAATCTGAAAGAGGACCGCTTATCCTAGAAGTAAATAGTAGTCCAGGTTTGGAAGGAATAGAGAAAGCAACAGGCATAAACATAGCACAAGAAATTGTTAAGTTTATTGAAATTTCTGTTAGCAAACAGCAATCAAAAAGAAAGTTTAAAAATGAACCATAAAATCAGGATAGGAACCCGAGGTAGTAAATTGGCACTTTGGCAGGCCTACCATGTGGCTGATTTGCTGAAGGCGAAAGGTCTGAACGCTGAAATTGTCATCATTGAAACCAAGGGTGACAAGGTACTGGATGTTTCCATTGCTAAAATCGGGAGTAAGGGTGTATTCACTGAGGAAATTGAAGATCAATTGGCAAATGACACCATTGATATTGCGGTGCATAGTGCAAAGGACATGCAATCCTCGCTTCCGGAAGGTTTCGAACTAATTGCTTTTACCGAAAGGGAAAAAGTTAATGATATAGTCTTGAGTCATAAAAGCGATATTGATTATAAAAATTCTGAGAAGCCCCTTATTTTAGGGACTTCATCCACCAGGAGAGTAGCTACCTTAAAGCATTTTTACCCTCATGTACAAACTGTAGAGGTAAGGGGTAATTTGCAGACCAGGATATCTAAAATGGAATCAGGGGTATGCGATGCATTGCTTCTGGCCTATGCAGGGGCTCATCGAATGGGTTATGATGACAAGATTCGTCACGAATTGTCATTGGAAGAGTTCACTCCTGCGGTAGGACAGGGCTCTGTGGCCATAGAATCTTCAGTTAATCTGGACCCGCATATAAAAAATCTAATCATCGAAGCTTGTCATCATGAAGAAACAGGCTACAGACTTCGGGCAGAAAGAGCTTACCTGAGAGTTTTGGAGGGCGGTTGTAGTATTCCGGTTTTTGCCTTAGCTATTGTTGAAAAGGATCAGTTGCTACTTAAAGGTGGCATCGTGAGTTTGTCGGGAGATAGAAGAATTGTCCATGAAGTTTCAGGTCATAAAACTGATGCAGAGGTTTTAGGACAAAAATTAGCAGATATGGTATTGTCTAGTGGAGGTGATCAGATTTTGAAAGAGATAAAATCAGCATTAAACAAATGAGAAGTTCAATAATTTGCTTTACCGTCCTTGTTTATGGGTTACTTTTGGTTTCATGTGCGTCTGAAAAGGATTATTTAATAAAGATTGAAACCAGACATGGCGATATGTATGCTGTCTTCTTCGACGAGACACCAAAGCACAAACAGAATTTTATAGACTTGGCAGAGGCTGGTCGCTTTGACTCTACTGAATTCCACCGTATAATCCCCAACTTCATGGTTCAGGGTGGAGATGTTTTCGGAAAAGAGAAACTGCCTGAAGAAGAATGGTATACTGTCCCAGCTGAGATTAAACCAGATTTGATCCATAGCAAAGGAATGATAGCTGCTGCCCGTCAAGGCAACAACGTAAACCCGGAAAGAAGATCAAGTGGTTCGCAGTTTTATATTGTTCAGGGTCGGGAATATACCAAAGCTGAGCTTACAACAGACATGAAACTCTTGTCAGAGACTTTTTTTAAATATATTCAATTGGGTAGCAATGTAGCACTCAAAGAAAAATACAGTGAGTTGTACGAAGCAAAGGAATACGATGCTTTGAACGAGATGATGTTGGCTGAAAAGGATAACCTTGAATCTTTTTTTGGAATCAATTTGGAAAAGCCAATGACTCCAAAGCAAGTTGAGGCATATACCTCAGTCGGCGGAACACCACATTTGGATAATGAATATACCGTGTTTGGTAAGTTGGTCAAAGGTATAGAGGTAATGGAAGCTATAGCCGGGGAGAAAACTGGACCAAAAGATAAGCCTCTTGAGCCTGTATATATGAAAATAAGTGTGGAACATTTGCCAAAGTCCTTTATTACTAAGGAGTATGGTTATGAATACCAGCAATAATGAAAAAAATATTAATTACGGGTGCCAATGGTTTGTTGGGGCAAAAATTGGTTGAGAAACTCAAGGATAGTGAAAACCTAAAAGTCATTGCAACTGGGATTGGAGCATCTAGGCTTCCTGAAGCCTGGTCAGGTGCCTATATTTGGGAGAGTATGGATATTACAAACCTCAGTATGGTCATTGATCTTGTGGGGAAGCACAAGCCTGATTGCATCATTCATACCGCAGCCATGACTCAGGTAGATGATTGTGAAAATCAAAAAGATGCTTGTTGGAAGTCGAACGTGGAAGCAGTGGGAAATATGGTTTTTGTTTGTGAAAAGCATGATATTCACCTTATTCACCTTTCGACTGACTTTATTTTTGATGGAGAAAATGGTCCATACGATGAAGAAGCAGAGGCGAATCCTGTTAATTATTATGGTAAAGCAAAACTGGAAGCGGAAAAGATAATTCAGCAGTCCAAGTGTAGGTGGGCTATAGCTAGAACTGTTTTGGTCTATGGCTTGGCGACGGATATGAGCAGGTCCAATATAATACTTTGGGTTAAGAAGTCACTTGAAAGTGGAAAGGAAATCAAAGTCGTTACTGACCAATGGCGTACGCCAACCCTTGCTGAGGATCTTGCTGACGGTTGTATTTTAATTATGGATAAAAGTGCAGAAGGAATCTTCAATATTTCAGGAGAGGAATTTTTGACACCCTACGATATGGCAATGCAGACAGCTAAATTTTTTAACTTGGACCATTCATTTATCAAAAAAGCGGATTCCAGTAATTTTTCACAACCTGCCAAAAGACCTCTCAAAACTGGGTTTATCATTGATAAGGCAAGAAAGGAGTTAGGATACAATCCCAAAAGTTTTATGGATGGAATTGGTATTTTATCAAAACAACTTAAATTAGCCGATTCTTAAAAAAATCATATTTATTCAAAATCTATTAATTCAAATAAAATGGCGATGAATTCAGATACCCAAGGAAGAGGTCAATTTGGCTCTAGTTTGGGTTTTATTATGGCTGCAGCCGGTTCTGCGGTTGGATTGGGAAATATTTGGAGATTTCCATATCTCACCGGTGAAAATGGAGGAGGAGCTTTCGTGTTTGTATATGCGATATGTGTTCTCCTTATCGGGCTTCCGCTTTTGCTGAATGAAATTGCCTTGGGACGTAAATCACGTAAAAACCCAATTGGTGCGATTAAGGCCACAGGAGGTAACGGTTTCTGGCAGATTGCCGGGGTACTTTGTATCATGGTTTGTTTCTGTGTATTGAGCTATTATTCAGTGATTGCAGGATGGACGATAGGCTATATCTTCACAGAGTTGGTTAATATTCCAATTGACTTTGAAGAGTTTCAGGATACACCGCAATATGTAGTACCACTTTGTTTTGTATTTATTTTTATGACTATAGGTGTTGTGCTAGGTGGTGTGTCAGGTGGAATTGAGAAGGCAGCAAAATTTTTGATGCCAATACTATTTGTTATAATCATTTTTATTGCAGGAAGGGCTGTTACTTTAGATGGTGCCATGGAAGGCGTTAGATACTATTTATATCCTGATTTCTCGAAAATCACCAGTAAAGTAATTTTGCAAGCTCTCGGCCAGGCCTTTTTCTCCATGTCGGTTGGTTGGGGTCTGATGATTACATTTGGATCATACTTGCCTAAAAAGAGTAATATTGTTCAGTCCTCAGGCTGGATTGCAGGTATGGACAGCATGGTAGCTCTGATGGGTGGATTAATGGTGTTCCCTGCATTGTTTGCATTGCTTCCAGGGAAAGATCCTGCGGGTGGTCCTGCTTTGGTTTTTGAGGTATTACCAAAAGTATTTGATGCCATGCCAGGAGGTAATTTTATCGGAGCCTTGTTCTTCCTGTTGCTTTTGGTAGCAGCATTGACTTCAAGTATTTCTATGTTGGAGGTTCCGGTTTCTTATTTTATAGATGAGAAGAAATGGAGTAGAAAAAAAGCTACTTGGTCTATAGGTATAGCAGCAATGATACTTTCTGTACCTTCCGCCCTTTCATCTATTGAAGGCAATTATTTCAATTCTTTGACATTGAATTTTCTTGGGAATACCCAGGTTGGTTTCTTTGCGATAATGGATTTTGTCTTTGGAACATTCGCCGTAGTGGTAATTTGTTTGATGCTTAGTCTTTATACTGGATGGGCCAAAAAAATCGGAGATTTTGCCAATGAACTTGCTGAAGGATCCCCAGCTTTTAAAGGTGGGTTAAGAAGTGCATGGATGTTTTTTATCAAATGGGTTTGTCCTATAGTTATAGCATTGGTGTTATTAGATCTAGTAGGTGTATTTGGTACACCGCAGGAAGGAGGATAATTCCAACCTGTATCAGTTTTATAGCTTAAAAGAGGGGTTTTCCCCTCTTTTTTTTATTTTATCTACTTAAATATGTATTTTGTAATTAGATATATGTATATTGTGGACAGATAAAACCCTAACCAAATGAAAGTTCTTGTAGTAGACGATGATGCAATCAATAGGCTTATTTTGAGAAAAGTATTCGAAAAAGAGAATCATCAAGTTTTCACTGCAAATAATGGCGTAGAGGCCATCACAATTCTCGAAGATGAATCGGGGTTCAATTTGGTCATCACAGATATTATGATGCCTCAAATGGATGGATTGGAGTTGTTGGCAAAAATTAAGCTTAATAAGAATATCAAAAATCTCCCCATTATAGGCATTACCTCAGGAAATATTGAGTATTTCAAAAAAGCAACCAAACTTTCATTCGATATACTTCTTCAAAAACCAATGGATTTTTACGAAATATATTCCATTGCCCAAGAACAGGCTAGAAAATGGTTGAATTAACGTACTGATTACCATTTTTTTTCGTTTCAATAGATATAATTTTTCCGTAGATTCAACTTTCAAAAATATATCAAATGAAACAAGCATTATTTATTTTCCTTGGATTATTCCTTAGTAATATACTTTGTGCACAGGAGTTTTCTATTGGTCCAAAGGTAGGGCTTTCTCAGGCTAATATTTCTGTTAATGGTGAAGGTTTCGAATCAGGAGAAGATGTTACCGGGTACCATTTAGGTTTGTTTGTCAGGATGGGAGGCTCTTCAATATTTGTCCAGCCTGAATTTTTGTTTACAAACGTAGGTGGTACAATAGTACAATCTTCCGATAATTCAGATAGGACAATAAATGCAAATTTCAACAGGTTTGATATCCCTATGATGTTTGGTTTCAAGTTTGCTAATTTTTTTAGAGTTCAAGCAGGCCCCATTGCTTCGATATTATTGGATTATACAATTGAAGATGCGCTCCAAACCGCACTTGATATAGACTATAGTAATTCAACCATAGGATATCAGGCGGGTGTGGGTTTAGATCTAGGTAATTTAATCCTTGATTTCAAGTATGAGAACTCCTTGAGTAAGATTTCCAGAAGTGTGGCTGGTTTTGAAACAGATCAAAGACAGAATCAACTTATAATTTCAGCTGGATTTAGGCTTTTTTAAGGAAGGAATCAGATTGTCCTTCGCATTTGGACTGCTGGCTTGGTTTTTGGGCTTCTTAAATTATCTGATGAAAAATGCCAATGGTGGTATTTCTTATTGTCAATCTATATATTTGTCAGGGTCAATTATCGATATAATGCGTCGCTACCTTAAATACACCAAAAATTTTTATTTCCTTTTTACATTGTTTTTTGTCCTTTGGATGCTATTCATCGATTCCAATGATATTTTTACTCAATTTAAGTTGAGATCGAAAGTAAAAGAACTTGAAAAGCAAAGAGAGTTTTACATGGAAAGGAAGGAAAAAATCAAGGCAGACAGGGAGGAGTTGATGAGTAATTATGAATTGCTCGAAAAATTTGCCAGGGAACGCTATATGATGAAAAGAAAAACTGAAGATTTATATGTGGTTGTTGAAGAATAAGGCAAGTTTTGTTTTAGTATTTCTTTTTTGCTGTATGTCCTACTTGGCTACAGCTCAAAGGGTAATTGATGAAGAAATCAATCCGCCATTAAAAGATCGCTTATATTACGGGGGGAATTTTGGAGCTTCCTTTGGTACGATCACTTTCGTTGATGTTTCGCCTCTAGTAGGTGCTATGGTGACCAATAGACTTTCAGGAGGTGTAGGAGCTACTTACCAATACTTTAATGACCGAAGATTTTTTGGCGGAGCCAATAGCCTTTACGGAGGGAGGGTTTTTGGGCGTTATAATATCTTCCCTAATTTTTTTGCTCATGCAGAATATGAAAATGTCAACTATGACTGGTTTGACACAAATAGAAATGTGTTTGAGCGAATTTGGGTACCTGCTTTTTTCCTGGGAGGGGGGTATTTTGTTCCTTCAGGAGATAGAGGAGGATTTAATTTTACTTTTCTATACAACTTACTTCACGATAATAGAAGATCGCCCTATTTTGAACCATACGTAATCCGAGTAGGTTTTATTTTATAAGCATCACCCAACAAACCTATTTCACCATGAATTCATTGGTAAAAAAACTCAGTAAATCTCATCAAGATTGCCCTGAGTGCCCATCACCTAAGACTATTCAATCTTTGTTTGAGGATATCCTTGGTCTTTTGTTTCCAGATTTTGCAGTCGAGTTGCTCAAGGAAGAAGATCTGGTTACCGCCAAAATAGAAGAACTCAAGCAGAATTTAGGGAGACTTTTGATTAAAAACAGGCACCTGCATAATCAAGATGGAGCATTTATCGCTGAGGAGTTTTTCTCCAAATTGGAAGTAATTTATGAGTTGATTTTAAAGGACGTTCAAGCCATGTATGATGGTGACCCGGCTGCCAAATCCATTACTGAAATTATTCGCTGTTATCCTGGTTTTTATGCTATTGCAGCCTACAGGATAGCTCATTTACTCTATAATTTTGGGGTTTATCTTATCCCAAGGATGATCACTGAGTATGCACATAGCCGTACGGGTATCGATATACATCCTGGAGCAAGAATTGGAGAACGTTTTTGTATTGACCATGGGACAGGTATTGTGATTGGTGAGACTACTAAAATAGGTAATGATGTAAAGATCTACCAAGGAGTGACGCTCGGGGCATTGAGCGTTGAAAAGGAAGACGCAGATAAAAAGAGACATCCGACTATTGAAGATCGGGTTGTGATCTATGCGGGAGCAACTATACTTGGTGGAAATACGGTAATAGGCGCCAACTCAGTGATAGGAGGGAATGTTTGGGTTACTAAAAGTATACCAGCCAACAGTAAGATTTACTATCAGGCGAGAATGTACAATCCGGACTCAGAAGAAACAGATACCTACATAATTAAAAATCAAGGATGAAACTTGTTGATTTGATTGGTAATACTCCTTTAGTGGAGTTGACCAATATCCCTCAAAATCCCAATGTAAAGATTTTTTGCAAATTGGAAGGTCAAAATCCAGGAGGGAGTGTAAAAGACCGTGCAGCATACAGCATGATCAAGTGTGCTTTGGAAAGAGGCGATATTAGAAAAGGAGACAGGCTTGTAGAAGCAACCAGCGGTAATACAGGGATAGCTTTGGCAATGGTAGCAAATGTCCTTGGATTGCATATGACTTTAATAATGCCTGACAACAGCACCAGTGAAAGGATTCTCTCTATGGAAGCGTATGGAGCGAAGGTAATCCTCACACCTGCTGTGAAAACTATCGAATACTCTCGGGATTTGGCTGAAAAAATGGCCAAAGAGGAAGGTTACGTGATCCTAAACCAATTTTCTAATCCTGATAATTACTGGGCACACTATAATTCTACAGGACCTGAGATATGGAATGATACTGAAGGGAAAGTCACACATTTTGTTTCTGCTATGGGAACTACAGGTACGATTATGGGAGTTTCCAGGTTTTTGAAAGAAAAAAATCCAGCTATCCAAATTGTAGGTACTCAGCCTACTGATGGATCAAGTATTCCGGGAATCAGAAGATGGTCTCCTGAATTTTTGCCAAAAATTTTTGAACCTGACCGCGTTGATAGGGTAGTTGATGTGAGTCAGGAAGAGGCCACATTAATGACCAGAAGATTGGCTAAAGAGGAAGGTATCTTGGGGGGGATGAGCAGTGGAGGAGCCCTTTGTGCAGCAATCCAATTGGCAGGTGAACTGGATTCAGGCATCATTGTCTGTATTACCTGTGATAGGGGCGACCGATATCTGAGTTCTGACTTATTCGGTTAAAAAAAATCCCAAGGATTTCTCCCCGGGTTACCACAAAAAAACTTGAGAACTATTTAGAAGCTGATGTAATTGGTCAGAAGTTGGACACTTAAAGGATTGTTGCCATTCTCTTCATTTGTAAAACCACGAATAATCAAGGTGTATACCCGATTCCCTTTGATTTCTATTTCATTGACGAATAATATCTCTTCGCTTTCATCTTCATTCCATATAGAAACTGAAAATTTACCTTTTGGAAGGTCTTGGAATGCAGTGATTTCTTTGAAGTTGTTTTCAGAGTCGAAAAAGATTTCTTCCTCTTGTCCCAGCTTCACTTTGATAACTCCTGTATCGGGCGATAAGTGTGCAAGTCTGATTTTTGCTTTTTCAGAAGTTGGTTCACTCCAGCTGTCTTCAACTTTAATAGCCTCTATTGTAGCCATTTTATCGACTAAGAAAATAGAGTAAACTTTGTCCTTTTCGAATGTATGATCAGTCTCCAGAACAGTGTTTGCAGCATTATGTGGAGTAAACCTAAGAAGTCTCTCGCCAATGAAAAATCGGCTATACGGAAATGAGTTACTGTAGCTAAGAGGATTATTATTGATTCGATTGGTTTCAGCATATATATCCAAACTCGGTGCATCAGGCGAACCGTGATAAATTGTGACAAAAGCGGCATCAGGGGGCGTAATCGGGTCTCTATCCGGCAGGCAGGAATTTAGTAGGCACATACCTCCAAATAATAATGTTGCTAAAATGACCTTTTTCATAGACACGTAATGGGATACTTTGTGAATCATATAATTGTTGGTTTGTTTTCTATCCCCTTGACGAGAGTTGATTTAAAAATGCTACAAGTCAAAAAAAAATCCCCGAATTTTCGGGGATTGGATTTAAACATTGTCAGGTTCTGGATGAGACCAAGGGGCTCGGTAAGGC
The DNA here is from genome assembly GCF_007692705.1 of Mongoliibacter sp. GTDB lineage: Bacteria > Bacteroidota > Bacteroidia > Cytophagales > Cyclobacteriaceae > Mongoliibacter. Next base: position 10,292 of record NZ_REBN01000136.1, on the reverse strand, counting down.
CTCCTTAATTTTTGAGTTGCTTCCGGATCATCTACAACTATCATTTTTTCCGGATCATATACCAAAGGACGGCCCAATTCCATCGAAATATTAGCAAGAATACACGAAGCTGTAGAAATATGTCCTTCTTCTATATCTGCTACAGGTAACTCACCGGTTTCAATAGACTTGATGAGATTTTGCATCTGTCTTCTTGTGGCGGGGGCTGCATTTAACTCTATCCTATCTTCAGTCAAATCCTCGGGATACTCCTCTTTTTCATAGAGTACATCAAAAAGAACTTTTTCACCCTCGATTGGTAAAAATTCAGCCTTCATGGTATTGCCTACAAGCATTCCTTTTTCTCCAAAAATCTTAAATGCCCATGGGTAATCAGGATCTACAGGTTGGCCCCATGTTCTATGCTGCCAGACAACATTTAGATTGTCAAATTCGAATATGGCTGTTTGTGTATCTGAAATGTTGGATTTGCCTTCTTTTTGTACATATATCCCTCCCGTAGAGGTAATCTTGGATGGCCAACCTAAGCCCATCATCCACCTTACTGTATCCAACATGTGTACACACATGTCTCCTGTGATGCCATTTCCATATTCCATAAATGTTCTCCACCAGCGAGTGTGAGGTAATCCATCATATGGCCGTAAAGGTGCCGGACCTGTCCACATCTCGTAATCTAAGAAGTCTGGAACATCTTGTTCAGGAGGATTGCCATTGGCTCTCATGTGGAAATAGCAACAAATTTCCGCGTGTGATATTTTTCCCAGCAATTCTTTTTCGAGAACTTCACGCTTGGCATCCCAAAGGTGCGGTGTGCTTCTTCTTTGGACACCAACTTGAACCATCCTATCATATTTCCTTGCCGCTGCAACCACTGCCTCACCTTCTATAACATCTACAGAAATTGGTTTTTGTAAATAAACGTGCGATCCAGATTTGATTGCATCTATAGCTTGCAGTGCATGCCAATGATCAGGACTTCCAATGACTGTGATGTCAAGCTGATGATTTTTCAACAGCTCCCTATAATCTTTATATAGTTTAGGTATTTTACCTGATTTTTGCCTTTGAGAGACTAATCTCCCTGCTTCCTCCAGCATATTGGAATCCACATCGCATAGCGCTACAACTTCACAATCTGCGATTTGTATCAATCGGAAGAGATCACTTTTCCCATACCAGCCACTACCAATAAGGGCCACTTGGAGTGTTTTTTCTGTTTTGACAAAATTCATTCCCATCAGACCCATACTGGCAAGAGCTAAAGTAGCTCCACTTCCTTTTATGAACTGACGGCGGTTGAGTGATAGGTTTTTCATTGGTTACTGGGTTAAGGTTTAAGAGGTGTTATTTACATTACCCAACCAATTTACAAAAAGGTCAAAATCAATCAAATCCGATTTGATGGATGGTCAGAGCCTTACTCCAAATTTCTCTCCAAGACTTTGTAAATCTTCAAAAACTGGTTCTAAGAGCGGTATGCCTTTGTTCATTCTTTCAGTCTCCAATTCTCTTTCAGGATCTCCTGGAATCAACACTTTGGGGTTTCCTGGTGTTGGCTTCGCTGCACGGAATCGCTTAATCCAATTATCCATATGAGATTTGAACTCTGAAGTAGGTCTAAAAGCATCTACTCTCATAGCTCCAAAAAAATGGCCTAAACCTTCTCCAACAGGATTGGGATCAGGTTCGAGAAAGGCTACAAATGGAGGAACCCAAGGGCCATAATTGGCTCCCGAGAGTATTGCTGAAAAAATATCCACTATAGAACCTAAAGCATAACCTTTGTGTGAGCCGTGCTCCCTATCGCCTCCCAAAGGCAAAAGAGCACCACCTTTTTTGACACCGTTAGCATCCTGAGTAGGTCGGCCTTCTCCATCCTGAACCCAGCCGAAAGGTGCATCTGCATTTTTTCTTTGAAGAATTTCAAGTTTTCCGTTTGCGGCTGTTGTGGTGGCCATGTCGGCGACAAATGGAGGTTCTTCACCTGCAGGGATAGCCACAGAGATTGGATTGGTTCCCAGAAGCCTTTCTTTTGAGAAAGTCGGAGAAACCAATGGGCTTGCATTGGTGAAAGAAATGCCTATCATATCGTGCTCTAAGGCCATCATGCTATGGTATCCAGCAATGCCATAGTGATTAGAGTTTTTGACGGAAACCCAGCCTGTACCTACATTTTTGGCTTTTTCTATGGCCACTCTCATGGCAAAGGGAGCTACAACCAATCCCAATCCGGCGTCTCCGTCAACTACAGCAGTACTAGGGGTTTCATAAATGGTTTTTATGTTCGGCTGCGCGTTAATTCTTTTCTTTTCCCATAACCTGATATACCCTGAGAGTCTGGCAACACCATGAGAGTCAACCCCCCGAAGGTCTGCTGATAGCAATACGTCGGCAGCCAACTTGGCATCAGCTTCAGGGCAACCTATTTGTAAAAGTATTTTTTTAGTGAAATCGTAAAGTTGTGTGTATTCAATAACCATAAATAGAATATTTCTGGATTTGTATCTTTTTTCAGCGACTCTCTGCCGCTGCAAAGGAATGTTTACCCATCAATTGAGCGATAGCACCTTCTTTAAGTGCATAATTGGAACAGGTCAATACATTCACTGGAACAAGTTTCAGAATATATTTGATTAGACAGGAGGCCACAACGATCATATCAACCCGCATTGGTATCATTCCTGGTATTTTGAGTCTATCCTCCTTATTTAAATTTAAAAGTTGATCCGCTATGGTATCAAATGCATCTTTTGGCAAATCGAAAACCTGCTTTGTTTTACTTTTTTGCTCGTGTAAGGATTGGAAATATATATCGGTGAGGGTATCAAAGGTGCCTGATGCGCCAACAAGTGCTGAGGGATTGTATAGCGCTATAGCATTTCGCAATTCTATCAGATTACTTTCAAGGTATTGGGTTAGATTTTGAATTTCTTCTCCCAATATAGGGTCATGATAATGAAAAAGATCAAGCATTCTCTGGCCACCAATTTCAAAGCTTTTCCTCCAAAACGCTTCCTGTGCAGTCCCAATGATGAATTCTACCGAACCTCCCCCAATATCCATCATCAGATTGGTTTGTCCATTTAAAGAGCCACTTAGTCTTATACCTTCATATATCAACTGTGCTTCCTCTTCCCCTGAAATCACCTTTACGGAGATATCAAGCTTTTCTTTTATAGCTTTGACAAAGTCTTTCCCATTTTCCGCATTTCGTACGGCACTTGTCGCAAAGGCAAAAATATTGGTGATGTTTTCTCCATCTATAAGGCTCCGGAAATGCCTCAAAGTCTGGAAAGCACGCTTTTGAGCATCAGGGTGTAACATGTTTTGAGTGATACCACCTTGCCCTATTTTTACGGCTATTTTTTCCTTATAAATCGTATCGAACCTGTTTTCGTACAACTCTACCAATAACAAATGAAATGTATTGGTACCCATGTCAATGATTGCTGCCTTTTTGGGGATCATCTGGCCCTTAATTTTAGTTGTGCGAATATAGAAAGTTTATCTTAAATCCATCAGCCTGACCGTTTTTTCTTCTTTAATAGCGGAATTGCACTACGTATTTTTGCAAAAGTTTTCTCTCTTTGGTATGCCTCGTTATATTTGAGACAACCAAATAACTTTAGACACATGGATAGCAGCATCAAGGGCGTTTATACTTTACCTAGCAATGAGGATAAAATCAATTTACTCAAGAAAAAAAATGATGAAGCCCTGAAGGGAGGTGGTGAAAAAAGAATTGAAGCCCAGCATAAAAAAGGAAAGCTCACAGCAAGAGAAAGAATCCATTTTTTGATGGATGAAGGTACTTTTCAAGAAATAGACAAATTTGTCATGCACCGGGCAAAGGATTTCGGATTAGATAAGGAGCACTACTTGGGTGATGGTGTTGTTACCGGATATGGAGAAATCAACGGAAGATTGGTATATGTATACTCCCAGGATTTTACTGTTTTTGGAGGATCTCTTTCTGAGACACATGCTGAAAAAATCTGTAAAATAATGGACATGGCCATGAAAAACGGAGCGCCGGTAATTGGCTTAAATGATTCGGGAGGGGCCAGAATTCAAGAAGGCGTTGTGTCACTCGGTGGATATGCGGATATTTTTTATAGAAATACGTTGGCATCAGGTGTTGTACCACAAATATCAGCTATAATGGGACCATGTGCCGGGGGTGCTGTGTATTCTCCTGCTATTACAGATTTTATCATGATGGTTGAAAATTCCTCCTACATGTTTGTTACAGGACCAAATGTGGTCAAGACAGTAACTCAGGAAAATGTCACGGCTGAGGAGCTTGGCGGTGCAAGTACCCATAGCACTAAAAGTGGGGTAACCCATTTTGCCTGCGCCAATGAGGTAGAATGTATCAATAATATCAAGCAGCTGCTGAGTTATATGCCGCAGAACTGTGAAGATGAAGCTCCGGTTTATGAATATGAATTAAAAAGTGATGAGAGTAGGGAGGTCTTGAACACGATAGTTCCAGAAAACCCTAATCATCCATATGACATGCGCGAAGTGGTGGCCGGGATTGTAGATGAGGCATCCTTTATGGAAGTGCATAAGAACTATGCAGACAATATTGTTGTTGGTTTTGCCAGGTTGGCAGGTAGAAGTATTGGGATAGTAGGAAACCAACCTCAGTCCATGGCTGGGGTATTGGATAATGATGCTTCTATAAAAGCTGCCAGATTTGTAAGGTTTTGTGATTCTTTTAATGTGCCCTTATTGGTCCTTGTAGATGTTCCGGGGTTTTTGCCTGGTACAGATCAAGAGTGGAACGGTATCATTGTTAATGGAGCAAAGTTGTTATATGCGTTTTCCGAAGCAACTGTACCTCGAGTGACTGTTATAACCAGAAAAGCATATGGAGGGGCATACGATGTGATGAACTCCAAGCATATAGGCGCAGATCTGAATTTTGCCTGGCCTACAGCCGAGATTGCAGTAATGGGAGCCAAAGGTGCTTCCGAGATTATTTTCAAAAGGGAAATTGCAGAATCTGAAGATCCAGAAGCCAAATTGCAGGAGAAAATTGATGAATACACCTCGAAATTCGCCAATCCTTACAGGGCTGCTCACAGAGGATTCATCGATGAAGTTATCATGCCTTCAGAGACCAGAGAGAAGCTTATTAGGGCATATAAAATGCTGGAAAACAAGGTAGATAAATTGCCTAGGAAGAAGCATGGTAACATACCTCTATAGTTTCTATTTCAAAAAGTAATAACTAAAAATAAATGACTGACTCAAAGGAATTTTTATATAAGTATCTTAATAATGCCTCACCTACTGGATTTGAAGCATCTGGCCAGCAAATTTGGCTAGACTACATCAAGCCTTTTGTGGACACCCATTTTACAGATCAATATGGCACTGCCGTAGGGGTAATTAATCCCGACGCAAAATACAAAGTTGTCATTGAGGCGCACGCAGATGAAATCTCTTGGTTCGTTAATTTCATCACACCTGAGGGTTACATATATGTGAGTAGAAATGGAGGTTCTGATCATATGATTGCACCATCCATGAGGGTAAATATCCATACAGACAAAGGTATTGTTCCGGGAGTATTCGGTTGGCCAGCGATTCATGTTAGGAAAAGTACAAAAGAAGAAGCCCCCACAATGGAAAATATTTTTCTAGATGTTGGAGCACGAAGCAAAGAGGAAGTTGAAGAGTTGGGAGTACATGTAGGCTGTGTGGTCACTTTTAAAGACGAGTTACAAGAATTGAATGGGAAATTTTATTCAGGTAGGGCTTTGGATAATAGGATTGGAGGATACATGATAGCCCAAGTAGCAAGAAAACTAAAAGAAAGTGGTTCTAAGCTTCCTTTTGGTCTCTACATAGTCAATGCTGTTCAGGAGGAGATTGGTTTACGTGGAGCAAGTATGATAGCTGCGCGTATCAAACCTAATATTGCCATTGTTACAGATGTATGCCATGACACCACAGCCCCTATGTACAATAAAAATGTGAGTGGAGAGCAAGTTGCAGGTAAAGGCCCTGTATTGACTTATGGTGCGGCAGTACACAAAAAACTTCTTGATATGATCATTGAAACAGCCAAAAAGAATGAAATATCATTTCAAAGAGCTACTGCCTCTCGGAGTACAGGGACTGATACAGATGCCTTTGCTTACTCCAATGACGGTGTGCCTTCTGCCTTGATTTCTTTGGCCTTAAAATACATGCATACTACTGTAGAAACAGCAAGCAAAGAAGATATTGAGCAGGTGATAGAGTTGATTTATCAGTTTTTATTGGAATTCGATCCAGAGTATGATTTTAGGTATGTGGTTTAGATACAAGATGTAAGTCTCAAGACATAAGATTCAAGATGGAAAAGTTTTAGAGAGGCGTTCCGTTATTTTGGATGCTCTTGCGAATCAACTCAACTATTCACTAATCACTATTCCTTTTAATAACTAATCCTAATTCTCCATTCAATAATGCCCTTCTTCACAGATCAAATGCATAGGACAATCGAGATTTCCGAACGGCCTCAGCGGATCATTTCTCTGGTGCCTTCGCAGACAGAATTGTTGGTGGATTTGGGTTTGAGAGAAAGGTTGGTTGGAGTGACCAAATTCTGTGTACATCCAAAAGGGCTGAAGAAAGAAAAGACCATCATCGGAGGCACCAAAAATTTCCATTTTGATAAGATTGATGCGCTGAAACCGGATTTGATTATAGGGAATAAGGAGGAAAATTTTATGGAAGGAATAGAGAAGCTTTCCGAAAATTATCCGGTTTGGATGAGCAATATTTATACACTTGAAGACGCCCTTGATATGATGCTTCGAATCGGGGAAATCACAGCCACGTCTTCTGGAGCTGAAGCGCTGGCACAAAAGATCCATAAGGATTTTGATTTTCTTCCTGAGAAAAAAGGGAGTGCTGTTTACCTTATCTGGAAAGATCCTATAATAGCGGTGGGGAGTAAAACGTTTATTGATGACATATTGACTCGGGTAGGGTTCCAAAACCTTATAGGGAAAAATCGGTATCCTGAGCTTTCAATAGATGAATTGGAACATTTGAATCCAGAATATTTATTATTGAGTTCAGAACCCTATCCTTTCAAGCAAAAGCATGTAGATGAATTTGCTTACAAATTGTCAAATACAAAAATCCAATTGGTAGATGGAGAAATGTTTAGCTGGTACGGGAGTAGATTACAACATGCAAAAGCCTATCTCCAAAACATATAAAAAGCCTTTAAACCCCGTTTATAAAAATATAAATCATCGAGCAATACTTTTGTAAAAAATTTAATTAACTTTTCTGCTCATTTCCAAATAACCTAATAATTACCATGAAGAAATTAAGAAGGGACTTCTTGAAAAAATTGGGAGCCACAGGTGCAATAGCAGCCTTGAGCCCCTTTGCAATCCCACAGGAAACACAAGCAAAAAGTTTTATAGAAAGCTCAAAAAGCTTTTCTCTAAAGAATAACACCACTATAAAGTTAGCGCTGATAGGAGCGGGTATAATGGGTACAGAAGATACCAATTCTGCTCTTAGGCACGATAATGTTGAATTGGTTGCAGTTTGTGACTTGTATCAAGGTCGGCTCCAAACAGCTAAGCAAAAATGGGGAGACCATCTCTTTGTTACACAGGATTATAAAGAAGTATTAAAAAGAAAAGATATAGATGCTGTTATTATAGCAACTTCCGATCATTGGCACAAGCAAATCAGTATTGATGCTTTGAATGCAGGCAAGCACGTGTATTGTGAGAAACCTATGGTTCATTCCGTCAAAGAAGGAATGGATGTAATCAATGCTTGGAAGAACTCAGGCAAAGTGATGATTGTAGGGAGTCAGGGAGTATCTTCCTTAGGAAATGAAAAAGCTAAAGAGCTCCTGGCTGAGGGTGCTATCGGTGATATTGTATATGCCGAGGGTTTTTGGGCCAGGATGTCACCAGAGGGGGCTTGGCAATATGCAGTTCCCAAAGATGGTGACGAAAAAACAGTAGACTGGAAAAAGTATATCTCCAATACAAAAAGTAGAGATTGGGATCCGTTAAGGTTTTTCAGGTGGAGAAACTACCTGGATTATGGTACTGGCATGTCGGGAGACTTATTTGTCCATTTATTTTCAAGCTTACATTTTATCACAGACTCGCTTGGCCCTACTAAAATATCGGCTATGGGTGGTTTGAGGTATTGGGATGATGGAAGAGAAGTGCCTGATGTATTGCTTGGTACCTTTGATTACCCAAAAACTGAACAACATCCCGGTTTCAACCTGTCATTAAGGTGTAACTTTGTGGACGGTACCAGTGGCACGACATATTTAAGAATTGTGGGTACCAAAGGTTCAATGGATGTTAAATGGGAAGAAGTAGTAGTGAAAATGAATCAGACCGTGATTTCTGATGATCCATTTCTTCAGGAACAAGCAAGATTAAGGGGAGAGTCTGATACCCGAGCATCCATTTTGCCTCCTAAGGAATTGGTATACACTGCCCAAAGAAATTGGAAAGGGGCACACTATGACCATTTTGGTAACTGGTTTACAGCGATTAGAACAAACGGAACGGTTGCGGAGGATCCAGTATTTGGTTTCAGGGCTGCAGCACCTGCGCTGCTATGCAACGACAGTTATTTTGAGAATAAATTTATGCAATGGGATCCAGTAAATATGAAATTGGTATGAGAAGTAGAATTAAACTGATTTGGTTATTTGCTTTACCTCTATTGGTTTGGGCCTGTTCTCCGGAAAAAACTGTAGAGGAAGAGCTTGATGAGGAAATTATAATCTTAGATAATACATTGACAGAAGGTGAAAAAGCTGCTGGTTGGATGCTACTGTTCGATGGTGAGGACCCATCAGGATGGAGGGCTTTTAACGGAGAGCATTTTCCAGAAAGTTGGACAGTTGAAGATGGCGCTCTCAAAGCACTCGGTACTGGAGGAGATATCGGAGGTGATATTGTTTTCGCTCCTATGGATTTTGAAGAGTTTGAGTTGGAGTTTACTTGGAAGATAGCTCCTGGAGGAAATAGTGGTGTTTTTTATCATGTCGTAGAGGATCCTAAGTACAAAGCTCCGTATGAGACGGGACCAGAGTATCAGGTCATAGATCAGTTGGGCTTTCCTGAGGAATTAGAGGATTGGCAGTCGCTTGCGTCTGATTATGGGATGTATGCGGGAGATATTGAAGGTGTGGTAAAACCAGCCGGAGAGTGGAATACCTCAAAGATATTCTTTTCAAAAGATGGCGCTAGTTATTGGTTGAATGGGAAAAAAACCTTGGAGTTTGTCCCTTATTCAGAAGATTGGAAGACAAGAAGAAATAGCGGGAAGTGGGATGACTTCCCTGATTATGCTATTGCTCGGAGAGGATTAATAGCATTACAGGATCACGGAAGTGAAGCTTGGTTTAAAAACATTAAAATAAGATCATTATGAAAAAGTTATTTGCTATAGTATTAATAGGTGTGTGCTTCTTTGGAGCCTTGTCATTCTCGTTCAACGATGAAATAAATTTATTTAACGGAAAAGATTTGAATGGTTGGATTGTCTACGGCACCGAAAAATGGTATGTAGAGGATGGTTTATTGATTTCCGAAAGTGGTCCTGATAAGGAGTATGGATATTTAGGTACAGAGAAAAATTATAAAAATTTTGAATTGAATCTTGAATTCAAACAAGAGGCTGATGGGAATAGTGGGGTATTTATCAGGTCGACTGTTGATGGTACTAAAGTTTCAGGATGGCAGGTTGAGGTAGCTCCTCCTGGACATGATACAGGAGGTATTTATGAATCCTATGGAAGAGGGTGGCTTATCAAGCCTGATAAAGAAAAAGACAGTGTCTTGAAGTTTGGTGACTGGAATCAAATGAAAATTGTCGTAATGGGAGACAGAGTCACTTCTTACCTGAATGGGGTGCAGATGGTGGATTACTCTGATTCAAAAATTGGCGAAGGTGAAGGTGGAATACTACTTCAAATCCATGACGGGGGAGGAATTAAAGTGTACTGGAAGAATATTACTTTGAAGCCTTTATAATTTAATAAACTTCAAACTTAATCCCGGTAAGTATTTATCGGGATTTTTTTTGCCTTTACTGTTCAGGGGGTTATATTTCTTTTTTAGATGTTTTCACACCTCTATTTTGACTTTAAAAATTTGTTGTGCAACTTTGCAATCCCGTAAAGGAAAAAGCAATGGTTGAAAAATAAAAAAGAGAAAATTTTTCATTCGCGACCTTGCAAACAGGGAAAAAGTTTTTACCTTTGCAATCCTGTTAGACGAAAGCGG